>NZ_JBVVQV010000003.1:349184-440618 GCF_055811235.1 Mesorhizobium sp. WSM4810
AACACCCCTCAACCGTCTCGGCGCTGCGCGCCGATCCACGTTCTCCCACAAGGGGAGAAGGCAAGAGCACGCTATTGCCGCCACGGCTGCAAACTCTGGTCGACAACGTTCAAGAGAATTATCGAACTGTCTCAGGCGGCGGAGCGCCGTCCGGGTAGCGGCGTCCCTGGCGTCTGATGGCCGACCGGCGTCACCAGCGTCAGGTCGGGATAGCCGCTCTCGATCAGTTCGACCGCGGCCTGCGCCACCTCGTCGTTCGGCTCCAGCAGCGACAGGAAGACTTCTGTGCCCTCGCCGACAAGGCGGCTGATGCCTTGCGCGTCGGTGGGTCCGCATTCGACCACGACCAGATCGTAGGCGGTGGTCAGCGACTGCATGATGATCGGCAGCCGGTCGGCGGCGCGCATGGCGCGAACCGGATCGGCGTTGCCGACGGGAATGACGTGGCAGTCCGAATAGAGATCGGCATGGATCACGTCGCTGAACTGCGCTTCGGAGGCGAGCAGATCGGTGATGCCCGGGAAAAGCCTGCTGTCCAGCGTCGGCCGCGAAGCGGCGCCCGAAGCGGTGAGATCGAGCAGGAGCACGCGCAGGCCGGTGTCGGAAACCTCACGCGCCACCAGCACCGCCGAGGCGGCCGCCTCGTCGCCTTCCGGCGACACGAATATGGCGCGTGCCGCACCGCTTGTGATCAGTTTCTCCACCGCCTTGTCGATTTCGACCTCGCCAAGGCTGCGGCGCGCCGGCCCGACGTCCTCACCAGTTGCCGGGCCAGTTGCTGGCGCCGCGGCAGCCGCTTGCGGCTCTGCCTGGACTTCCGCCATCCGATCCCCAAGGTCTTCGATATCGGCCGATTCCTGATTGGGTGGCTCGTGATCGGGCGGTTCGTGATCGGACGGTTCGTGATTGGGCGGTTCGCGGGCAACTGGCATCGCGACCTGTTCGATCCGCTCGAAGCGGGCGCCGGCGGCCGGCCGCATGGCGCGACCCGAAAACAGCTCTTGCAGAAGCGTCACGATCGCCATGACCAGCAGCGAGCCGACGAAGGCCGCACCGATGATCGGCAGGATTTTTGGATAATAGGGTTGGGACGGCGCCACCGCGCGGGAAAAGACACGGGCGTCGACCGGCGGATAGTTGCTGTCCTTGCGCGAGGACGCCTCACGATAACGGGTCAGGTAGGATTCGAGCAGCTGGCGCTGGGCGGTCGCTTCGCGCTGCAGCGCGTCCAGTTCGACCTGCTGGTCGCCGGCGCGCGCCGATGCGGCCTTCAGCGTGTTGACGTCGGCGACAAGCTGGTTTTCGCGGGCCTGGGCGGTCTGCGCCTGCGTCATCAGCCCTGTCATGATCTTTTCCGCCTCGTTGCGGATCTGGCGGTCGAGATCGGCAAGCTGCGACCTCAGCGCCCGGATTCGCGGATGATTGTCGAGCAAGGAGGTGGAAAGGTCGGCGATGTTGGTCTTGAGCTCGACCTGCCGCTCGCGCAGCCGCTGGATCAGTCCGGACGACAGCACCTCCGGTACCGCATCCAGCGAGCCGCCATTCTGCAGCGCCCTGCGCACGCTGTCGGCAGTCGCTGCCGCCGAGGCGCGATTGGCCCGCACCCGCGACAATTCGCTGGACAGTTCGGAAAGCTGTTGCGTGGCGAGCACCGAATTGTTGCCGCCCATCAAAAGATCGGACTGGGCGCGGTAGCTTGCCACCTTGGCCTCGGCATCCTTCACCCGCTTCGACAGGTCGGCGATCTCCGGCGCAAGCCAGTCGGTTGCGGCGGAATTCGATTCGATATTGGCATTGCCCTGGACGGAGATGTAGGCGTCGGCGATGGCGTTCGGGATTGCGGCGGCGAGCCGGGGATCTTCCGAGGAGAATTCGATGACGATAACGCGAGATTTTTCAACGCGATAGACGTTGAGCTTCTCACGCATCTTCGTCAGCACGCGTTCTTCCGGCGGAATCTCGTTGGGGTCGCTCTTCAGGCCGGCGACGACAAGCAGACGGCTCAACGCCGGCATATCCGCCGTCTCGTCGAACTCGGGCAGCCGCGACAAATCAAGCTTCTGCGCCACCTGCTTGAGGATGTCGGTCGAGGAAATGACCTCGACCTGGCTGGTCACGCCTTCCTCGTCGAGTATAGGCTTGTCGTTGTCATTGGTGCCGTCGGGGCGCGTGTAGACCGATTCGCGCGTTTCGATCAAAAGCCGGGTTTCGGCCCGGTAATGCGGCGTGGCGAGCCAGGTGAGCGCGAACGCCAGGCCGGTTACAACCAGCGCGACGACAAGAATGCGCAGCCAATTCCTCGCAAGGCTGGCAAAGAGCTGCCTGAGATCGATGTCGACATCTGCGGCCGCGGATTGAACGGACATGCATCCTGCTCCGGTATTTTAGTCAGTATACACCGTAAACAAATATGGTAACTCAGCCGTTAATATTACGGTAAGCACCTCTCAGGTTTTACGCGCAAGCGGCAGCTAAAAGCACCGGAACCGGCCGTCTGTTGTCGGTTGCCATCGCTTGGGCCGCCCGCCTTTACCGGCCATTAACCCTAACCGGATGATAACGGGCCTCGATCTCCAGCGTTTGCCGCGGTGTAGCGGCGGCCAGTCGAAGGTACATGTCCGGTCATGAAAAGCACTGCTCCCCTGTTCCGTGCGCTGCTCGCCGTGTCATTGCTTGCCGGTTGCTCCAGCTACCGGCCGGCGCCGGCCGCATTTCATAAAATGCTCGATCAGCCCTATCGCCTCGGCGCCGGCGACCGGGTCCGCGTCACCGTGTTCGAGCAGGAAGGATTGACCAACGTCTACAGTGTCGACCAATCCGGCTATCTGTCCATCCCGCTGGTCGGCGCCGTGCCGGCGCGCGGCCACACCGCACAGCAACTCGAAGGCGAAATCGCCGATAAATTACGCCAGGGTTATCTCCGTGATCCGGACGTTTCGGTCGAGATCGACCGCTACCGGCCGATCTTCATCATGGGCGAAGTCGGTGCTGCGGGCCAGTACTCCTATGTTCCCGGCCTGACCGTGCAAAAGGCGATTGCCATCGCCGGCGGTTTCAGCCCGCGTGCCAACCAGCAAAGCGTCGACATCACCCGTGACATCAACGGCAAGGTCATGACCGGCCGCGTTGCCACCTCCGACCCGCTTCTGCCCGGCGACACGGTCTATGTTCGCGAACGCCTGTTCTAGACCACGTGGCGGACACACTCAGGATCGTCCACTGCTTTCGCTCACCTGTCGGAGGGATTTTTCGTCACGTGCGCGACCTGACCGAGGCGCAGGTCGCCGCCGGGCACGCCGTCGGCATCGTCTGCGATTCGACGACGGGCGGCGACTTCGAGGAACATCTGTTCGAACAGATGAAGGGCATAATGGCGCTCGGCATCCATCGCACGCCGATGCAGCGGCATGTCGGACCGGGCGACCTCGCCTCGGCCTGGCGCACATTTGAGATCATCAAGGAATTGCGGCCGGACGTGCTCCACGGGCACGGCGCCAAGGGTGGCGCCTATGCCCGCCTGTTCGGCTCATTGTTGCGGGCATCAAGGTCTCGCGTAGCCCGCCTTTATTCGCCGCACGGCGGCTCTCTTCACTATGACGAGACCACCGCCACGGGGAAGCTGTTCTTCGCGCTCGAGCGGTTCATGGCGCGCTTCACCGACTATCTTCTGTTTGTCTCCGACTATGAAAGGCAGACCTATCGCAGGAAGGTCGGCGAACCGCCGATCCCGAACAACCTTGTCTACAATGGACTGAGCGCCGCCGAGTTCGAGCCGGTGCGAGCCGAGCCGAATGCGGCCGATGCCCTCTATATCGGCATGATGCGCGACCTCAAGGGACCGGACATCTTCATCGATGCGCTGGTTCTTGCCGGAACGCGGCTCGGCCGCCCGGTGAATGCGGTGATGGTCGGCGACGGCGACGACCTGCCGCGCTACCATGCGCAAGTGAAGCGGCTCGGGCTCGAAGGCCATATGCGCTTCCTGCCGCCGATGCCGGCGCGCAAGGCCTTCGAGTTGGCCGAACTGGTCGTCGTGCCCTCGCGCGCGGAAGCCATGCCCTACATCGTGCTGGAGACGCTCGCCGCCGGCAAATCGATGATCGCCACCGGCGTCGGCGGCATCCCGGAAATTTTTGGCGCCGGCTCCCCTGCCCTGATCCGGCCCGATCCGCGCGAGCTTGCCGACAAGATGAGCGCGGCGCTGGCCGACCCCGATGCCTATGGCAGGCTGATGCCCGATACCGCCGACCTCAAGGCGCGATTCGGCGCCGACGTGATGGCCGCCGCGATCGAGACGGCCTATTTCGCCGCGCTCAAGCGCTAACCCGAAATGGGCGCTAACCCCAAAACGGCGCTGACTTCAAAGCTTCTCCAAAACCTATTTGTTGTTTCAAGGGTTTCTTAGCTCTCTTTCGCTATTCACTTGCCTGAAGCTTTGCGGATGCATCATGAGCGACTTCGATCCCAAACGCCGCTTTTCGAAAGACGCGGTGCGCAATTTCAACGGCCCGGCCGGCGACGATAGCCCCGGCGGCATGAACGACGTCGCCCGTCAGGTGGCGTCGCAATACCGGCGCGACACCATGTCGCCGATCATGGTCAGCGGCGTCTTGCGGATGGTCGAATTCGCACTGCTGTTCCTGTCGGGCCTGTGCATCTATTTTTACTATGTCGGCTTCTTCAACCATCTCGCCTGGCAATATCCGCTGGCGATCGCCGCCGCTTCGTCGCTCGCCGTGGTGCTGCTCGATGTCACCGACTGCTACCAGATCGTCTCGTTTATGCGGCCGCTCGCCAATTTCGGCCGACTGCTGATGGTCTGGGCCGGCACCTTCGCCCTGATGGCGCTGACGGCATTCGCCGTGAAGATGTCGCAAGATTATTCGCGCCTGGTTTTCGGCACCTGGTTCGTCGTCGGCTTCATGCTGATCTTCGGCCTAAGGCTGCTGATGTCGAAGCTGATCCGGCGCTGGGCGCGCGACGGGCGCATGGAGCGCCGCGCCGTCATCGTGGGCGGCGGCACGACGGCGGAAGTCCTGATCCGCTCCGTCGAAAAGCAGCCCTACAACGACATCCGCATCTGCGGCATCTTCGACGACCGCGGCGACAAGCGCTCGCCGCCCATCGTCGCCGGCTATCCAAAACTCGGCACCGTTTCCGAGCTCATCGAGTTCGCCCGCATCGCCCGTATCGACATGCTAATCGTATCGCTGCCGCTGACCGCCGAAACGCGCGTCCTGCAGCTTTTGAAGAAGCTGTGGGTACTGCCTGTCGACATCCGGCTCTCGGCGCATTCGAACGCGCTGCAATTCCGGCCGCGCGCCTATTCCTACATCGGCTCGGTGCCGATGCTCGACATCTTCGACAGGCCGATCAACGACTGGGATTCGGTCGCCAAGCGCGCCTTCGACATCGTCTTCTCGATCATCGGCATCATCGTGTTCTCGCCGGTCATGCTGGCGACCGCGATCGCCATCAAGCTCGACAGCAAGGGACCGGTGCTGTTCCACCAGAAGCGGCATGGCTTCAACAACGAGATCATCGAGGTCTACAAGTTCCGTTCGATGTACACCGACAAGGCCGACCCGACGGCCAAGCAGACGGTGACCAGGAACGACCCGCGCGTCACCCGCGTCGGCCGCTTCATCCGCAAGACCTCGATCGACGAGTTGCCGCAGTTCTTCAATTCGCTTTTCGGTTCGCTGTCGCTGGTTGGCCCGCGCCCGCACGCCATTGCCGCCCAGTCGCACAACCTTCTCTACAATGAGGTGGTCGACGGCTATTTCGCACGCCACAAGGTCAAGCCCGGCGTCACCGGCTGGGCGCAGATCAATGGCTGGCGCGGCGAGATGGATACCAACGAGAAGATCCGCATGCGGACGGAATACGACCTCTATTATATCGAGAACTGGTCGCTGCTGTTCGATCTGAGGATCCTGTTCCTGACACCGATCCGGCTGCTCAATACGGAAAATGCCTATTGAGCGCAGTCGCGCATGAACTGTCGCCGGCCGCGGTCAACGCCAAGCTGATCGCGCTGATTGCGTCGGGCGCGGTTTTCCTCGGCGTCTTCCTGTCCGGCTTCGTCATCGCCGAGCCGGCGCCATACGACCTCTATATGGTCGCGCTGATGGCGGTGTGGGCCCTGTTCGGCCTGCGCATATCGCGCGCGGCGGCGCCGCTGCTGGTGCTGCTGGTGGTCATGAACATCGGCGGCATGATCGCGATGACCCAGATGTCGGATATTGCCGGCACCCCGCTCTATCTCGCCGTGTCGCTGTTCCTGGCGCTTACCGCGGTGTTCTTCGCCTCGGTGACATCGGTCCAGCCAAATCTCTACCGGGTGATCTTCCGGGGCTATGTGATGTCGGCGGTGCTGACCTCGCTGCTCGGGATCGCCGGCTATTTCCATGCCTTCCCGGGGGCGGAGATCTTCACTAGATACGACCGCGCCACCGGCGCCTTCCAGGATCCGAACGTGTTCGGGCCGTTCCTGGTGCTGCCCGGCATCTACCTGCTCCATCTCCTGCTGACCGGCCCCGTCTCACGCATGCCGTTGCTGGCGATGCCGCTGCTGATCATCACCGCCGGGATTTTCTTCTCGTTCTCGCGCGGCGCCTGGGGCATGTTCGGCGTTTCGGCGATCCTGCTCACCGGCGCCCTGTTCCTGCAGAGCGCCAGCGGAAAATTCCGGCTGCGTGTCGTCGTCATGACCATCGCCGCCATTTCGCTGCTGGTCATCGCGATGCTCGTCATCCTGCAGCTGCCGGGCGTCTCGGAGATGTTCTCCAGCCGCGCCCAGCTGGAACAGAGCTACGATACCGCCCGCCTCGGCCGTTTCGCCCGCTATATCTTCGGTTTCCAGATGGCGCTGGAGCATCCGCTCGGCATCGGCCCGCTCGTCTTCGGCACGATTTTCGGGGAGGACACGCACAACATCTGGCTGAAAATGCTGCTGGACTATGGCTGGCTCGGCTTCGTCTCGTTCCTGACGCTGACCTGCTGGACGATGGCAGCCGGCTTCCGCATTCTCCTGCGCGACAGGCCGTGGCAGCCCTACCTTCTGTGCGCCTATGTCGCCTTCATCGGCAATATCGCGCTGGGCACCTTCATCGACATCGATCATTGGCGCCACGTCTATCTGCTGCTCGGGCTGATCTGGGGCGCGATCGCTCTCGAATATCGCCAGCAGCGGCAGTTGCGGCCGGCGGCGCTGTGTTCGCCGGCGGCTGGAGCATGATGGATTTCTGGGGCAGTCTAAGTCCCTTGAAAATGGTCGGAGTCCAGCACGTGGGGTAGCGAGTGGTGGTCTTAGCCATTGCCGTCGAATATGGCGGGAACTCGCTGCAGGGCTGGCGATGGGCATAGGCATAGCCGTCGGCATGGCGCTGGCCGGATGAACTTAGGCGAGCGTTGCGCAATCTAACGTATAGCCGGCAACGCCATCACTACGACCGCGGCAACGGCCGTATCCGGGGGCGAAACGTTGATCGTCATCTAAGCACCCCACCAAACGATGGCTGCACACAGCAAAAACACGAGCATGGCACACGCGATGAACATACCTCTTCGCCTTCGCCACCTTGGCGGCTCAGCCGGCACAAGCCTGAACCGCTGAGCATGCTCCGTCGCGATTTTCAGTAGGGCTGCAGCCGTTTCGCGCGGCGTCCACCCCTTCGCTTCCGAGGTAGTCACCAAGGCTGCAAATGCGGCTTCCAAGGCGACTTCACAGTTGACGTCCCGATCTGGGCTACCCTTTGGCAAGATGGGTGGTTGCACGGCTTGGGACATGCACACAAAGCGGCTCGCGGATGAAAGGTTCCCGCGTTTCGAGCCCTTCACTTTCGAAGGTCGGCTTCCAGGTGCGGTTCCGCTCTCGCTGCTGGCATTTGTCGTCGGGAATGAACGTGAAGAACACCGGGCGGCGGTCGCGGCCTTCGGCCTTGCATTTGAGCAGCCAAACAGCCCGACCAGATCCTGATGCATCGATCCGCGATCTGATCCGAGCCTGTCGATCAGCGCTTGGATGTGTAAGCGGTGTTTCGGGTCCGCCTTTCGAAAGTGGTCGCGATCTGTGAAGTTTCCGGTTCTGCATTGGAATCGGAGATCGGCTCGTGTCTGCACTTGACCTTACGTTTAATCTTCAGCGCCAGCCTCGACGTTTCGAGGTGATCAGCGGTGCTGGCGGCCGGCGTCGATGCGAGCCCCAGCTATTTCCAGCAAGCTAATGCCTCGTCGGCAGAGATCCTCCCAAGCAATTTCCTTCCGCCGGCCACAACGGCATGACGGAAACGAAAGAAATCGAAACTCTGCTTGAGATCGAGCGGCGCTTTTCCCCGCAGCTTTTCGAGCTCCCGAAAGACCCGGCCAAACCCGAATTGCTGGTAGCGCTCCATACCCTCGCAATCGAACCACCGCTGAGCCTCAGATGGTTGATAGCGGAAATACTCGATCAGTTGGTGGCATTCCACCATATCACGAACTTGGTGGCCCGCTGCGGACCAGAAACCGGACAAGGCCAACTGGCCGGCGGCCCCGCAATTGTTGATGATCCGCACGCCAAGATCGATGACGACGAAAGTGGCGCGCTCGTCATTCCAGCTTCCGCCGCGAACAACCTCCTCGATCAGCCGGACGCATCCCATTGTGCCGACGCGGTAGGCGTCGCCAAAATTGCCGTTCTGGATCAATGGCCGGTGCTGCGCCTCGACCCCGCTTACATTGAAAAGCATGTGCACTTGCCCTTGCCGGCAGCGAATCGCCGCCGGGCACATTGTACGCCGCCGATCGTCGGCCCGTTGACGGCGCGACTCAGACCGCGCGATTCGAGGCCGGCAATTGTCGCGGGGAACGGATTTGCGGGCGACATGGCCCAGACTGGCACGGCCCAGAAAAGGAAAGGGCCCAGAAAGGCCCCAATTTCTCGTTTTCGCGGCTCAGCTAGTTTCCCCGGATTTCAAATAAGCCTTAGGGTTCTAAGGGCTTATTTGGTCGGAGTGGCCGGATTCGAACCGACGACCCCTTGACCCCCAGTCAAGTGCGCTACCGGGCTGCGCTACACTCCGGACCGGTCGCGATGTATCGTGATAACCCGGTTCGGGTCAACCGAATTCGGCGGCCATCACGCCGATGCCCGGCATGGTGGATTTGAAGTTCCTGCTCTGGTGGATGTCGTCAGCATTCAGGAACTTCAAATCCAGAATACACCTCGCTTGTCTGGCTTGATCCTCTGGCGTCGTTGCTATGAGACGGGTCTTGGATTTTCCACGGATTGTGTCAGCGCGGCCGTATCGATCAGCGCGCTTTCCGGAAGCCGGAGCGCAGAGGCTATTCGCCTGAGCTTCGACAAATCGGCATTCCTGCCGTTCTCGATGTCCGCGATCTCATCGACCGACAGTCCGCACGTCAGGGACAGCTCTTCCATGCTGTATCCCCTGGTTTCTCGGATGGCCTTAAGGGCGCTGTGGTCGGGCGCAGCTTCGGTCGCCGACAGTTCGGAAAAAGCTTCGCTTGTTGCTATTTGGGGCATTTGGCAACTCCGTGGATTTAAAGAGTTCGATCAAATCAAGAAGTTGCCTGAGACGGCGCAGAGAATGCCCTCTCGATGGTGATTTGCCAAGCGCCAAAAACGCCGTCACGGCATCGTGATTCCGATCGGCGCAGCCCGGCACAGGCCTCGGCGGCACCGGCACGGGACCGTCATCCCGATCGGGGTCTTTGACTGGCCGATCGCCGAATTGTTCGACGGTTCTGAGCCGCTCCCTTGTCAAGCGGCTGTCGCTGGCCCGTTAGCCGTTTTGAGCGGATCGAACCTCAGCGGCAGGAGCACGCAGAACGCGTCAGGGGCTGCGAATTTTCTTGAACCGACGCGTGAACCTTTTCTCTCCGGGCCGCACCAACACGGCATGGACGCCACAAAGGCGGTCCCAACCGGAAGGACGCCCTGACGGCGATCCTCGATCAAGAGAAGGAGATGCTCAAGTGACCAACATCTCGAACTTCAAGCGCCTGTCGCTCGCCGCTGCCATCGTCGTCTCGGCCTTCGGCTCGATTTCACTGCCGGGCTCGGCCTTCGCCAACGGCACGCATCCGAGCGGCGGCGGCGCGGTTTGCAAGGGCGCGGGTCACTGCCTGGTGCTGCAGCTCGACTGCAAGGGTACATATACGGACGCCACCGACTCCAACGGCACCGTCTACGGCAAATGCAGCCAGACCGCGCAGGTCAGCCCGAAGAACAAGCTCAAGCTCGCGCGCTGATCGACTTTTGGTCAACGAAAATGGCGGGCCGTCCGCGCCGCCATTTTCCTGCCTCAACGTGCCGATCTCGATCTCGTTCGCGACGTTTTCTGCTGGCGGCTGAGGAACAGGCTGGCGACGAGCCCGACCACAACCAGACCGACTGCGGCCGCAGTCGCAGGATGATCGCGGGCCGTCTTCTCTATCACCCTGCCTTGCCTCCTGATCGCAGGCAGAGCGTCACTAAAACGCTCGGCGAGGTCCGAGTAATAGTCCGACGCGGTGTCACGCCCGTCCTCGTAATAGGCGCTGCCGCGCCTGGAAACGGCTTTCCTCAACGCCGCCAGTTCCCTGGAGAGAGCCGCGACCTGTTTTTCAAGATCGATGTCGGAGAGGGTCGAAAATGATACCATGACAGGCTTCCTTCTTTTGCGAAGGAACGCACGATCGCAAAACCGGTTCCGGTTTTTGCCGCGACCGATCGGGGCCCAGAGCGCGTCGCGTCAGAAGCGATTCATGCGACCCGCGTGAAGTTCTATGCAGTCGCTATCCCGGGGCCATGCGCTAGCGCACCTGATCGAGCAGGCGCTTGCATTCCAGAAGGTCGAACAGCGCCTCCTGCAGCAAAGAGCGATTGTCGCGCGAGAGTTTCGACGTGCCCGGCTGCACCGGGCCTTCGTCGTCGGTCTTGCCCAGGCCGAAAAAGCGCCGGCTGGGTTTCACCTTGGGCTCGCCGACCAGCATCTCGTCATCGGCGCCGCGCGGCTGGGCCGCCGGCGTCAGCGGCACCGCATCGGCCTGCCGGCGCTGCGAGATCGCCTCGACGGCCGCCATGTCGCCATTGCCGATGGCGACCAGGAAATGATTGCCGTTCTCGCGCAACAGCTTCTGCACGCCCTTGATCGTGTATCCCTGATCGTAGAGCATGTGGCGGATGCCCTTGATCAGTTCGACATCCTGGGGCCGGTAGTAGCGGCGGCCGCCGCCGCGCTTCATCGGCTTGATCTGGTTGAAACGCGTTTCCCAAAAACGCAGCACATGCTGCGGCAGGTCGAGATCTTCTGCGACCTCACTGATGGTGCGGAAAGCGTCGGGGCTCTTGTCCATGGGCGAAATCCTCACGCTGGAGCATGGTCCCGAAAAGTGGGAAAACGGTTTTCGGCCAGGATCATGCTCAACAAAGAGTCATTCCGATCCGGCTTGTTGTGCCGAATCGAGCCTTATTTCAGCGGTTTATGAGACAATATTCAAGCCCGGCGTCAAAGCAGGCGACCGTTTTCAACCGGGCTTTGAAGCGCAGGCGCTATTTGCTGCCCTTGGCCTTGCTGATCTGGTGCGCGCGCAGGATGCGGTTCTTCAGCACATTCGACGATTTGAAGGTCATCACGCGGCGCGGCAGGATCGGCACTTCCTCGCCGGTTTTGGGGTTGCGCCCGATGCGCTCGTTCTTGGAGCGGACATGGAAGGTCGCGAACGACGACAATTTCACCGTCTCGCCGCGAACGATCGCCTCGCAGATCTCGTCCAGAACCGCTTCGACGAGCTCGGCCGATTCAGTACGCGACAGGCCAACCTTGCGATAAACGGCTTCAGCAAGATCGGCGCGCGTAAGTGTCTTTCCCCCCATGCGAACCGTCCCCATCAGCTCAAAAAACATAACTCTATATAAGTAAAGATAGAGCCTAAGTAATTGATCCGGCAAGGTCAAGGACCGAACCGGTCCGTTCGGCACTTACCAGCGAACCAGGACCGCGCCCCAGGTGAAGCCGCCGCCCATCGCCTCGATCAGCACCAGATCACCCTTCTTGATGCGGCCGTCGGCGACCGCCACCGACAGCGCGAGCGGCACCGAAGCAGCCGAGGTGTTGCCGTGCAAATCGACGGTAACCACTACCTTTTGTTCCGCTATCCCGAGCTTCCTGGCGGAAGCGTCGATAATCCGCTTGTTGGCCTGATGCGGCACGAACCAGTCGAGATCTTCAGCGGTGATCCCGGCAGCTGAGAACGTCGCCTCGATGACGTCGGTGATCATGCCGACCGCGTGCTTGAACACTTCGCGGCCTTCCATCCTGAGATGGCCCACCGTTCCGGTGGTCGACGCTCCACCGTCGACGAACAGCTTGTCCTTATGAGCCCCGTCGGAGCGCAGGCTGGCCGCCAGCACGCCGTGGTCGGCAATGCCGCCCGCCCCCTCGCCTGCTTCCAGCACCATCGCGCCGGCGCCGTCGCCAAACAGCACGCAGGTCGAGCGATCGCTCCAGTCGAGGATGCGCGAAAAGGTTTCGGAGCCGATCACCAGCACGCGTTTGGCTAGGCCGCCGCGGATATAGAGGTCGGCCGTCGTCACCGCGTAGACGAAGCCCGAGCACACCGCCTGCATGTCGAAGGCGAAGCCGTGATGCATGCCGAGCCGGTTCTGGATGTCGACGGCGGTCGCCGGAAAGGTGTTGTTGGGAGTCGAGGTCGCCAGCACGATCAGGTCGATATCGGCCGGCGTCAGTCCGGCATTGTCGAGGGCTGCGCGCGCCGCCGCCTCGCCGAGCGAAGCCGTCGTCTCGTCGTCGGCCGCGATATGGCGCTGGCGGATGCCGGTGCGCTGGGCAATCCATGCGTCTGACGTCTCGACCATGCCTTCGAAATCGGCATTCTTCATGATGCGGCGGGGCAGCGCGGAGCCTGTGCCGCGCACGACTGATCTGATCAAGGCTCTTTCCTATTCCTCTGCGTCGGCAACGACGTCGGATTTCCTGGATGTCTGGGCATGCGGATTGCGCGCATGGAACAGATCAAGATCGGCTTCGATGCGATCGAGCAGATTGTTGCGCACCATGTCGTAGCCAAGCTCGATCGCCGCCGCGAAGCCGTCCGAATCGGCGCCGCCATGGCTTTTCACCACGACGCCGTTCAGACCCAGGAAAACCCCGCCGTTGGAGCGGCCGACATCCATCTTTTCGCGCAGGCGATCGAAGGCGCCCTTGGCGAATACATAGCCGATCCTGGCCATCAGCGTGCGGTCCATCGCGGCGCGCAGGTAACCGGCGATCTGCCGTACCGTGCCTTCCGCCGTCTTCAGCGCGATGTTGCCGGCAAATCCTTCGGTGACGACCACGTCGACCGTGCCCTTGCCGATGTCGTCGCCCTCGACGAAACCATGGTAGTTCATCGAGGCCATGTTGGCCTCGCGCAACATGCGGCCCGCCTCCTTGACCTCTTCCTGGCCCTTGATCTCCTCGACGCCGACATTGAGCAGACCGACGCTCGGCCGTTCGATGCCGAAAACCGAGCGCGCCATGCCAGTGCCCAGAATGGCAAAATCAACCAGTTGATGCGCATCCGCGCCGATGGTGGCGCCGACGTCCAGCACCACGCTTTCCCCACGCAATGTCGGCCACAGCGCCGCGATCGCCGGACGGTCGATGGTCGCCATGGTGCGGAGGCAGAATCTCGACATCGCCATCAGCGCGCCGGTGTTGCCGGCCGAGATGCAGGCGTCGGCAGTGCCTGCCTTGACCGCCTCGACCGCTTTCCACATCGACGACTTCCAGCGGCCATGGCGCAGCGCCTGGCTCGGCTTGTCGTCCATCCGGACTGCTATCTCGCAGTGGATGAACTCGCTCACTTCCGCCAGCTTGGGCAGCTTTGCGAGTTCGGGGCGCACTGCCTCCTCGCGACCATAGATGACGAAGCGGATGTCGGGACGCCGGGTCGCGACCGTCATGAGCGCCGGGATGACCACGCTTGGTCCGTGATCGCCGCCCATGGCATCGATGGAAATCCTGATCACGCGGTGTTCATCTCACAGTTTGCTTGAGCGAGCGCCTGGCGCTGGCAACGGGTTTGGGGCTCGCGAGGGTTCGGCGAAAATAGCGTTTTTGGGCTGCCGCACAACCGGCTTTCTCCGATTGGGTCGGGTTTTCAGGATTTCCCCAGCAGGGAACGCAGCTTTTGCTGAAATTCGCTTTCCGCAGTCCCGGCATCGTCGGCAGCCTCCATCGAAACGCCTTGCTTGCGCGGATAGGGATCGATCGCCAGTCCAAAGAACTGTTCGGCGAGCGCCCCGACATCGATTGAATTGCCGGAAAATGTTTCCGGGCTGTCCGGCCCTTCGGCATCGAGCATTATCTCGCCACCGCCCTCGAAACCCTGCCGCCCGAGCTTCGACTGCTCCGGCAGGAACAGTGCGTCGACCGCCTCGTCGATATGCGCCTCGATCGGGTCCAGGGTGACGATGCAGGCCTGGGTGATATCGGCCTCGACGCGGCCGCTGACCTTGACGCCGTTGCGCTTCCATGGCGCCACCAGCAGTTCGGCGCGATAGTTCTCGACCGACAGCAACTCGTGCTCGCCTGCCAGCGCGGCGCGCTGCGCGGCGTCGGCCTCGATTAGCACCGGCAGTCCCTTTTGCGGCAGCCGGGCGACGTTGGCCACGAAGGACACGGGGCTCTGGCGATCGGGGCTCTGGGAATCGGCGTGTTTCATATTTTCCTTTAAATAGGCTTGTTTTCTTAAATAGGTTTGGCCGCGGGGAATGCCACAGTGCCGGAAACAATCGATTCGGTCGGCTGTTCCGCGAGTCGCCTGGAGACATCGGCGACGTAGCCGGCCAGACGCGTCGCCTGCGGCCAGATGCCGGCATCGGGCCTGACATTGCGGGCAAGCGCCGCGACGAGTGCGTCATGGTCGTTTCGTTCCAGCGCATCGTCATAGGCGGCGGTGCGGCCATAAAACATCTTTGCCAGTTTCTTCATGCGCTTCGGCACGCCGACGTCGCCGATACCGAGTTCGCGCAGCGAATGCTCGACATCCATGAAGAACTCGTCGATCAGCACCTGCGCGACCTCCCCGGCAACACCACCCTCGCCGCGCAGCCGGTGCTGGAACAGGAACATGTGCAGCGACAGCATCTCGAAGCGGCCAAGCGGCGTGTCCGGGACATCCCAGTCGGAATAAAACACGGTTTGCCGCGCCGCTGCCACGATTTGTGCGTAAAGCGCCTCGGTGATAGCGCGGTTGGCGTGACGTTCGCGACCAAAAAGGCGCTGGAACATTGAGGGTGGTCTCCCGGGGACCGTTTGTTGAATTGGCCTTGTTGCATCGGCGAGCAAGCTGGTTTACCGGTTTTGCGGCCCAGCGCAAGTTGCGGCCAGCTAATGGAGTTGTAGTTGCGCGCGCTGAAAATCAAGTCGACTTTTCTGCCCAGGTCCGCTTTTCCGAGATCCGCCGGCGCGATCTCGCTGCTGGTGGTCGCTTCGGCGCTTTGCGGCTGCAACTCGTCGAAGATGATCGGTGATCTCAATCCGAGCGAGACGCTGACGCAGGGCTACGTCATCGACCAGCAGGCAATCGACCTGGTGCCGGTCGGCTCGAGCCGCGAACAGGTGCTTCTGGCGCTCGGCACCCCGTCGACCAAGGCGACTTTCGACAACGAGGCCTTCTACTACATCTCACAGACGCGCAAGCGTTACGTCGCCTTCGACAAGCCGAGGCTGGTCGACCAGAAGGTGCTGGCCGTCTATTTCGGCGAGGACGGGCGCGTTACCCAGATCGCCAATTACGGCCTGAAGGACGGCAAGGTGTTCGACTTCATCTCGCGGACCACGCCGACCGGCGGCAAGGACCAGAACTTCCTCAGCCAGATCATGGGCGGCGCCAGCAAGCTGGCGCCTGGCCTCCCCGGCGGCGGCGGCGGCGCCTCGCCCGGCACCTGATCAATCCCGGCAGAATCGGCTTCTCATCCTTTTTTTGCTTCCCTTCTTATTAATTTCGAGGGGAAGCAGCAACATCTCAGGCGACCGAAAACCCGCGGGAGCGATCCTGCGGGTTTTTGTTTTGAGACAGAAAGCCATTGTCGCAGGCTGCGGGCCGCAGACGACTTGAACGCGAGCTTTTGGAGCTGTCACGGGCGTCAATTCCCTGATGCTGGGCGTCCAAAATAGACGAACCCGCGGGATCGCTCCCGCGGGTTCGGTTGTGGATCTCGGCCTCGGAAGGCCAAGCCGCCTCAGCCGTGCGCGAGCACGGCCAGCAGCAGCAGGGCGACGATGTTGGTGATCTTGATCGCCGGGTTGACTGCCGGACCGGCGGTGTCCTTGTAGGGATCGCCAACCGTGTCGCCGGTCACCGAGGCCTTGTGCGCCTCGGAGCCCTTGAGATGCTTGACGCCGTCCTTGTCGGTAAAGCCGTCCTCGAACGATTTTTTTGCATTGTCCCAGGCGCCGCCGCCAGAGGTCATCGAGATGGCGACGAACAGGCCGTTGACGATGACGCCGAGCAGCGAGGCGCCAAGTGCTGCAAAGGCGGACGCCTTCGAGCCCGAGATCAGCAGCACGCCGAAATAGACGACCAGCGGCGCCAGCACCGGCAGCAGCGATGGAATAATCATTTCCCGGATCGCCGCCTTGGTCAGAAGATCGACCGCACGCGCATAGTTCGGCTTCGAGGTGCCGGCCATGATGCCCGGATCCTCGCGGAACTGCTTGCGCACCTCCTCGACGATGGCGCCCGCCGCACGGCCGACAGCCGTCATGGCGATGCCGCCGAACAGATACGGAATCAGACCGCCGAAGATCAGACCGGCGACGACATAAGGGTTGGAGAGGTCGAAAGAGACGTCGCCCATGCCCTGGAAGTAAGGGTATTTGTCGCCATTGGCGGCAAAGAACTTCAGGTCGTTGGAGTAAGCCGCAAACAGCACCAGCGCGCCGAGACCGGCCGAACCGATGGCGTAACCCTTGGTCACCGCCTTGGTGGTGTTGCCGACGGCATCGAGCGCATCGGTCGACTGGCGTACTTCCTTGGGCAGGCCGGCCATTTCGGCAATGCCGCCGGCATTGTCGGTGACCGGGCCGAAGGCGTCGAGCGCAACGATCATGCCGGCAAGGCCGAGCATCGTGGTGACCGCGATCGCCGTGCCGTAGAGGCCGGCGAGCTGGTAGGTCGATATGATGCCGCCGACGATGACGATCGCCGGAAGTGCCGTCGATTCCAGCGAGACCGCAAGGCCCTGGATGACGTTGGTGCCGTGACCGGTGACCGAGGCCTGGGCGATGGAGTTCACCGGGCGTTTGTCGGTGCCGGTGTAGTATTCGGTGATCACCACGATGAGGCCGGTCACCGCGAGACCGATCAGGCCGCAGATGAACAGGTTCGCGCCGGTGATGGCCATGCCGGCGACCGTGCCGATCTCGCCCCAGCCCAGCGTTGCCGAGGTGGCGATGCCGAGGCCGACGATCGACAGCAGGCCGGTGACGATCAGGCCCTTATAGAGCGCGCCCATGATCGAGCCGTTGGAGCCGAGCTTGACGAAGAAGGTGCCGACGATGGAGGTCAGGATGCAGGCGCCGCAGATGGCCAGCGGATAGAGCATCGTGGCGCTGAGAACGGCGGTGCCGCCGAAGAAGATGGCGGCGAGGACCATGGTGGCGACCACGGTCACCGCATAGGTCTCGAACAGGTCGGCGGCCATGCCGGCGCAGTCGCCGACATTGTCGCCGACATTGTCGGCGATGGTGGCCGGGTTGCGCGGATCGTCTTCGGGAATGCCGGCTTCGACCTTGCCGACGAGATCGCCGCCGACGTCGGCGCCCTTGGTGAAGATGCCGCCGCCGAGACGGGCGAAGATCGAGATCAGCGAGGCGCCGAAGCCGAGCGAAACCAGCGAGTCGATGACGACGCGGTCGTTGGGCTGGAGGCCGATGAATTGGGTGAGGATCAGATAATAGATCGAGACGCCGAGCAGGGCCAGGCCAGCGACCAGCATGCCGGTGATGGCGCCCGACTTGAAGGCGATCTCGAGGCCGGCTGCGAGGCTGTTGGAGGCCGCCTGCGCGGTGCGCACATTGGCGCGCACCGAGACGTGCATGCCGATGAAGCCGGCGGCGCCCGACAGAACGGCGCCGATCAGGAAGCCGATGGCGGCGGTGATCGAAAGCAGCCACCAGGCGAGCAGCAGGACCACGACGCCGACGATGGCGATGGTGGTGTACTGGCGCGCCAGATAGGCCTGCGCGCCTTCGCGGATGGCCGCGGAAATTTCCTGCATGCGTGCATTGCCCTGATCGGCCGCGAGGACCGATTTTGTCGCCCAGATGGCGTAAAGGACTGAAAGCAGACCGCAGGCGATGACAGCTAAAATTATGGTCATTGCCGGATTTTCCTCGATTGATGACCCAAAAGAACCCCTCCCTGGGCCGTTGAGACAGGGAGCGGATTCCGCGCGCCGAATCCGCTCCCCTCGCATCGGCTTATGCGAAACAGGGCTGCGAACGTCAAGATATTGTTCGGTTTTTGCCCGGCTTTCGCTCAAAAGCCCCGGCCTTCGCCCAAAAGCAATGGGCGGCAACACGCTCGCCAGCGCCCCCACCCGATCAGATCGATTGAAATCGGCTGGCGGTTGTCAGCCTTTGCGCAGGTCGCAGTCCAGCCTGACGGCGAAGATCGGCACCGCCAGCGTGGTCATGTAGAACATGAAAGTCTTCTGCTGGCCGTTGCAGACGTTGGACTGCCACACCCGTCGCGAGCCTGATCAGGCAGGCAGAACTTGCAGATAGACAGCGCTCATGCAGCTTTGCAAATATCGGCGGCGCAGCCTATCTTCAGGGTGGAGTTGGAGATGACCGATGAAGTTCAAGGCGATCATTCACGAAGCCGAAGAAGGTGGCTACTGGGCCGAAGTGCCGGCAATTCCCGGCTGCGCGACCCAGGGTGAAACCTTGGACGAACTTGTCGAGAACTTGCGTGAAGCAATCGAAGGCTGCCTCTCGGTAGAGCCGCTATCTTTCACTTCAGAACCCGGCCGGGTCATGGAAATCGCTGTTTGAAATCCATTTCCGGCAAGGAGCTTGCGCGTGCCATCGAGCGGCAAGGCTGGAAGCTTTTGCGTGTTGCCGGCAGTCATCACATCTACGGCAAGGAAGGCATCGTGCGCCTTTCGATCCCGGTTCATGGCAACAGGCCGCTCAAAACAGGACTCTTGCGACATCTCTTGGCGCTGGCCGAGATGAGCGAAGGCGATATCTGAGTTTTGCTAATTACGTCGTCTCCTGCCCCATGCGGCGTGCGGTATAGCGCTCGATCGCCGACAGCCCGTCATAGATCAGCACGGCAAGCGCGGCGACGATCAGCCCGCCCTGCAGGACGAAGGCGAGATTGTTGGACAACAGGCCGGCGATGATCACCTCGCCGAGCGTCCTGGCCGCCACGGTCGAGCCGATCGTCGCGGTGGCGAGGCTGATGACCACCGAAAGCCGGATACCGCCGAGAATGATCGGCGCGGTGAGCGGCAGCTCGACCTTGACCAGCCTTTGCCAGCCGGTCATGCCGGCGCCGCGCGCCGCCTCGACCACATTGGCCGGCAGCGTCGTCAGCCCGGTCAGCGCGTTCTCGAAGATCGGCAGCAGGCCGTAGAGAAACAGCGCGATCAGTGTCGGCTTCTCGCCAAAGCCGACGGCCGGCACGGCCAGCGCCAGCACCGCCACCGGCGGAAAGGTCTGGCCGATATTGACCAGGCTGCGCGACAGCGGCAGGAATTCGACGCCGGCCGGCCGGGTGACCAGGATGGCGAGCGCCACGGCAACGATGGTTGCCGCCACCGTCGCGATCAGCACGGTCCTCAGGTGCAGCAGCGTCAGCGTCAACAGGCTGCCCTGGTTGTAGATTGCCGGCGCGTTGCTCTCGGTCAGCGGCTTCAGCAGCGGCTCGAACCAACCCGGATTGGTCACGAACGCAATGAGCAGCACCACCAGGGCAAGCCTGAGCAGTGACGGAAGCCAGGCTTTTACACCGGCCTCTTTCATGCCGGCCTCGCCGCGCGTTTCACCAGCCCATCCACAGTCACGCGGCCGAGCGGCTTGCCATCCGCGCCTGTCACCGGCAGCGCCGGGCGTCCCGACCACAACAGTTCGGCCAGCGCATCGCGCTGGCTGGCGTCGGCGGGGATCGCCTCGCCTTCGGCGGTGCCCGTCTCCACGGCGTCGCGCACCCGGCCGAGCGACAGCAGCCTGAACGGTTTTTCGCTGGCGCCGACCAGGGTCTCGACGAAGGCGCTGGCCGGCTTCGCCAGGATCTCGGCGGGCCTGGCATATTGCACCAGCTTGCCGGCATCCATCACCGCGATCTTGTCGCCCATACGCACCGCCTCCTCCATGTCATGGGTGACGAGGATGATGGTGGTGCCGAAGCGCTTCTGGATCGCCAGAAGGTCCTCCTGCGCCTTGTTGCGGATGATCGGGTCGAGCGCGCCGAACGGCTCGTCCATCAACAGCACATTCGGCTCCGCGGCAAGTGCCCTGGCGACGCCGACGCGCTGCTGCTGGCCGCCGGAGAGCTCGTGCGGATAGCGTGGCCCGAACGCCTGGGGATCGAGCTGGTAGAGCGTCATCAACTCGTCGACACGGCGCTTGGTGCGGGCCGCGTCCCAGCCAAGCAGCACCGGCACGGTGGCGATGTTCTGTGCCACGGTGCGATGCGGAAACAGCCCATGGCCCTGAATGGCGTAACCGATGCTGCGGCGCAGCTCGTAGCCGGGCAACGAGCGGTTGTCGGCGCCGTCGAGCCTGATCACGCCGGCGGTCGGCTCGACCAGCCGGTTGATCATGCGCAGCAGCGTCGTCTTGCCGGAGCCGGAGGTGCCGACGATGACGGCGATGGTGCGCGGCTCGATCACCATCGACACGTCGTCGACGACGATCATCGCGTCATAGCGCTTGGTAATGCCTTCGATCTCGATCATGCCGGTTGTGCCTCGCGTCGCCGGGTGGAGGTCATTTCGATCAATGCGTCGAGAATGATGGCGGCAGCAAAGGCCAGCGCCACCGTCGGCACGGCGCCGAGCAGCACCAGGTCCATCGCCGTCTGGCCAACGCCCTGGAACACGAACACGCCGAAACCGCCGCCGCCGATCAGCGCGGCAATGGTGGCAAGGCCGATGTTCTGCACCAGCACGATGCGGATGCCGGTGAGGATCACCGGGAAGGCCAGTGGAAATTCGACGCCGAACAGGCGCTGGCGCTCGGTCATGCCCATGCCGCGCGCGGCGTCGTTGGCGGCGCGCGGCACACCGGCAAGGCCGACCACGGTGTTGGCCACCACCGGCAGCAGCGAATAGAGGAACAGGGCGACGAAGGCGGGCGCGGTGCCGATGCCGCGAATGCCGAGGGAGGCCGCGCCGGGCACATGCGTGGCGACCCAGCCGAGCGGCGCGATCAACAGGCCGAACAGCGCGATCGAGGGAATGGTCTGGATGATGTTCAGCACGTTGAGCACGCCGGCCCGCAATTTTTCGACGCGGTGGCAGAGGATGCCAAGCGGCAAGCCTGCTATCACCGCCGCCGCCAGCGAGCCCAGCGCCAGCGTCACATGCTTGGAGCCTTCGGCCCAAAAACTGTCGGCACGGTTGGCGTATTCCTTGAGGATCGACAGACTGTTCCAGCTGCCCGAGACCAGCAGCAGGCCGATCGCCGCTGCCGCGACGACGAGCACGCCGATCCGCGCCGATGGCGACAGGTTCAGCCTCGTCAGCCCATCGGCGAGCAACAGCGTAAAGGCGAAGATGAGCAGCCAGAAACCCGAAGCCGGCGAGATGCGGGCAAAGCTGTTGCCCTCAGGCGTCAGGAAGCTGCCGGCGACGCCGATCAGCAGCGCCAGTGCGGCAAGCGCGACCACGCTGGCGGCCAGGCGCAGGACCAGCGGCGTTTTCAGCAAGGCGACGACCGCCGCAACGACGACGACGGCAAGCAGCAGCGGCCCCAGCGTCGGCGGCAGCGCTTCAAGAATCGAGCGCGCCTCGCCCGGCACGATGCGATTGGCGCGCAAGGTGGCAAAGGGCGCCGCGAAGGCGGCATAGGCAACGATCGCGGCGATGACCACGCCGAGCTTGTCGAAGCGGATCCGCATCAGGCACCCGCGCAGCGCGAGAGAGCTGCCGCCTTTTGAAGCCAGATGCCACAGCCTCGGCGCCCTACGACACCCCCCTCTGGCCTGCCGGCCATCTCCCCCTCAAGGGGGGAGATTGGCAGCGTCAGCGCCGGTACACACCTTGCACAGCTGAAAGGTGGCGAAAGCCGTCGTGACATCTGATCTCCCCCCTTGAGGGGGAGACGGCCGGCAGGCCAGAGGGGGGCGCCTCGCACCGGCGTCACGATCTTAGGAACGGCCTACTTCAAAAACCCGTTCTTCTTCAAAAAGTCTTCGGCGACGCCCTTGACCGGCTCGCCGCCGACCTGCACGCGGCCGTTCAGTTCCTGCAGGGTGACGAGGTCGAGCTTGGCGAAGACCGGCTTCAGCAGCGTCTCGATTTCGGGATGCTCCTTCAGCACCGCCTCGCGGATGATCGGCGCCGGCTGGTAGACCGGCTGCACGCCCTTGTCGTCTTCGAGCACGACCAGGCCGGACGGCGAGATGCCGCCGTCGGTGCCGTAGACCATGGCGGCGTTGGCACCGTTGGTCTGGTTCGCCGCAGCGGCGATGGTCGCCGCCGTGTCGCCGCCGGAGAGCGTGATCAGCTGGTCCGGCTTAAGCGTGAAACCATAGGTGGTCTGGAAAGCCGGCAGCGCGGCAGCCGAATTGACGAATTCGGCCGAGGCCGCCAGCACCACCTGGCCGCCGCCGGAGACATATTTGCCGAAGTCGGACAGAGTCGCCAGCTTGTTGGTCTCGGCGACATCCTTGCGCAGCGCAATCGCCCAGGTGTTGTTGGCCGGCGACGGCGACAGCCAGACGATCTTGTTGGCGTCGTAGTCTAGCTTCTTGGCCGTTTCATAGCCCTTGGCGGCATCCTTCCACACCGGATCGTCGGCCTTTTCGAAGAAGAAGGCGGCATTGCCGGTGTATTCCGGATAGATGTCGATCTCGCCGGCGGTGATCGCCTTGCGCACCACAGGGGTGCCGCCGAGTTGGATGCGGTCGGTGGTCTGGATGTTGTTGGCGTTCAGCACCAGCTGGATGATGTTGCCGAGCACGCCGCCTTCGGTGTCGATCTTCGACGACACGACCACCTGAGCGCTCGCCGAGGCTGCGGTGATGCCGAGCGCCAGTGCCGCGCCGGCCAGAACCTTGACTGAAAACATTTCACAAATCCCTTGCTGAGAACCGGACTGCGGCTGCCGCATATGAGCATGGCTTCAATGCCCCGTCGGGGCACACGGTTTCATAAGAAGGGGGATGGGGGCAATAATTTTGTTCGGATGCGGGTGAATCCGCTGCTGTCCGATCCCGACAGCGTCATGTCACTACAGCGCGTCGCGTCCGTTTGGACGCGCAAAGGACGCTGTAGCACTATTGATTTGCGCATGGTCCTTTCCGAACCTTCGGATCGGGGTCATGCGCTGGTCGGCCGCGCGGTCATCTTCAGCACGCCCAGCGCCACGAAGCACAACACCGTCACCGGGAAGATGATCCAGTTCAGCATCTCCCAGCCCCAGGCGTTGTAGACCGCGCCCGACATCAGCGAGGCGAAGGCGACGGAGCCGAACAGGACGAAGTCGTGAAAACCCTGGACCTTGGCCTTTTCCGATGGGCGGTAGCTGTCGGCGACCATGGCGGTGGCGCCGATGAAGCCGAAATTCCAGCCAAGGCCGAGCAGGATCAGCGCCGTCCAGAATTGCCACAGCGCCAGGCCCGACAGCGCCACCACGGCGCAGCCGATCAGCAGCACAAGGCCGGTTGCGACAATCCGTTCGGCGCCGAAGCGATAGATCAGCGAGCCGGTGAAGAAGCTCGGCGCGAACATCGCCATGACATGCCAGGAAATGCCGAGCGTGGCGTCGTCCGTCGACAGGCCGCAGCCGACCATGGCGAGCGGCGCGCCGGTCATGACGAAGCTCATCAGCGCGTAGCTGCCGACGGCGCAAAACAGCGCCGCAACGAAACGCGGCCTGGTGACGATCTCGGCGAGCGGCCGCGCGTCGCTGTCGGCGATTTCCGCTTTGCCCGTCGCCTTGGCCGGGATGCGCAGCAACGACAGGATGGCGGCGCCGACCGCCGCCAGCACCAGGATGGAGGCAAACGAGCCGGCAAACATCACCGGCGCAAACAATTCGCGGGTGAAGATGACGATCTGCGGCCCGAGAATGGCGGTGACGATGCCGCCGGCCAGCACGAAGGAGATGGCGCGCGCCTTGAATTCAGCCGGTGCGTTGTCGGCGGCGGCGAAGCGGAATTGCTGGACGAAGGCACCGCCGATGCCGATCACCAGCAGGCCGAAGGCGAACAGCCAGAAGCTGGCGTAAAATAGCGCCAGCGTGGCGACCAGACCGCCGAGCGCAGTGACGATCGTCCCGGTCATGAAGCCGTCGCGCTGGCCGAGCCGGCGGATGATGGCTGCGGCCGGCAGGGCGCCGAGCGCCACGCCGACGTTGAAGCCGGTGATCGGCGCCGTCGCCAGCGACTTGTCGGAACCGAGCAGATAATATCCGGCCAATCCACCCACGGAAATGGCGATAGGTGCGGCCGAGCCGATGATCGCCTGCGAAGCGGCAAGGATGAGCGCCGTGCGGCGCGCTTCCCTGCCGGCCTCGGCGATAGCGACGGCCGTCATGAAGCGTCCTTGCCACGCCCTTCGCCGCGCACCCGGCGCGACACGCGATCGAGCACTGCGTTGACCAGCTTCGGCTCATCTTCTTCGTAAAACGCCTTGGCGATATCGACATATTCCGAGACGATGACAGCCACCGGCACGTCCTCGCGCTTCATCAGTTCGTAGACGCCGGCGCGCAATATGGCGCGCAGCGTCGAATCGAGCCTGGACAACGGCCAGTCCTCGGTCAGCGCCTGGCGGATGATCGGGTCGATGGTCTTCTGGTTCTCGACGACGCCGGCGAGGATGGCGCGAAACCATTGCGCGTCGGCCTCGCGATAGAGCGCGCCGTCGACTTCCTTGCCGAGCCTGAACGCCTCATATTCGGCGGTGATCTCGAAGACGCCGCTGCCGGCCACATCCATCTGGTAGAGCGCCTGCACGGCGGCCAGACGGGCTGCACCGCGCTTGTTGGCGTGGCGCACCGCGGGCTGGCCGGGCGATGCGGGCTCGCTCACGATCGCTCTCCCAACTGTTGCTTGAGGGCAATCATGGTCAGCGCCGCACGCGCGGCAAAGCCACCCTTGTCGCCTTCCGAACGCCTGGCCCGCGTCCAGGCCTGCTCGTCATTTTCGGTGGTCAGGATGCCGTTGCCGATGCAGACCGCTTCCTGGACGGACAGGTCCATCAGGGCACGGCTCGATTCATTTGCGACGATGTCGAAATGATAGGTGTCGCCGCGCACGATGGTGCCGAGGGCGACAAAGCCGTCATAGCTCGACCCGCCTTCGGCGGCGCCGTCGAGGGCGAAGGAAATCACTGCGGGAATTTCGAGCGAGCCCGGAACGGTGACGACGTCGTATGTCGCGCCAGCTTCCTCGAGCGCGCTTGTCGCGCCTTCGAGCAGCGCGTCGGCAAGGTCGTCATGGAAGCGTGCCTCGATGACAAGAAGGTGGGCCTTCTTCTTCGGGCGAA
Source organism: Mesorhizobium sp. WSM4810 (assembly GCF_055811235.1). Classification (NCBI taxonomy): domain Bacteria; kingdom Pseudomonadati; phylum Pseudomonadota; class Alphaproteobacteria; order Hyphomicrobiales; family Phyllobacteriaceae; genus Mesorhizobium; species Mesorhizobium sp. WSM4810. The sequence continues at coordinate 374,908 of NZ_JBVVQV010000003.1, forward strand.
TGAACGCTTTGCCGTGTTGGGATGTGCCAGCCATAGATGTCTCCGGGATCGCCGGTGACTTAGGCCGAAGCCGGTTTGATCGCAAGCAGAAGATTGGTGGAGATGTGGACGTGCCTGATTATTGGTTTCCTCCGAAGCCGGCGCTGCCCCTCATTGCCCTGCCGGGCATTTCTCCCCGTAAACGGGGCGAAAGAGGCTGGCCGCATCGCCGGCGCCCTTCTTGCAACGCTGGTGATTGGCGAAACCATCGATGAAATCGCCCCTCGCCCCGTTTACGGGGAGAGGTCGCCGGCAGGCGGGTGAGGGGCAACGCCAAACGGAACAAGGCGCCAATCAGATCCGAGGTGCTCGTCCCGTTCAGATAACCGTATGAATCCACGCCGCTCTCCGGCAGGACCATCAAAGCCCCTCTTTCGCGGCCTCCGCCAGGCGGGCCGCGTAGCGGGCCATGGTGTCGATCTCCAGATTGACGCGGTCGCCGACCTGACGTTCGCCCCAGGTGGTCACGGTCAGCGAGTGATGGATCAAGAGCACGTCGAAGCGTGTGCCGTCGACCTTGTTGACGGTAAGCGAGGTGCCGTCGAGCGCGACCGAGCCCTTGGGTGCGATGAATTTGGCCAGGTCGCGCGGCGCTTCCAGCGTAAAGCGCACGGCATCGCCCTCCTCCTTGCGCGCAACGATCTCGGCCATGCCGTCGACATGGCCTGAAACGATGTGGCCACCGAGTTCGTCGCCGATCTTCAGCGGCCGCTCCAGATTGATCCTGGTGCCGGATTTCCAGCCCATGGCCGTCGTCAGCCTGAGTGCCTCTTCCCAGGCCTCGACCTCGAACCAGCGCGCGTTGGCGCCGCTTTCCGGCAGCGCCGTCACCGTCAGGCAGACGCCGCCGCAGGAAATCGAAGCCCCAATGGCGATCGTCTGCGGATCATAGGTGGTGTCGATGCGCAAGCCGACGCCCTCTTTCAGCGGCTTGACGGCAGCGACGGTGCCGACATCGGTGACAATCCCGGTAAACATCAGACTCTGGCTTTCAGTTTGACCATGTTCTTGTCCAAGCCGGCCCCACTTTTTGGGATCATGTCTTCTTGGTTGGCCATGATCTTTTCCGAAAACCGGTTCCCACTTTTCGGGATCATGGTCTTATCCACTCGGCGTAGCTGTCTTCGCCGAAACGCATGTCACGCAATTTGCGAAATCCTGCCGGGATATGGTCGGCGTCGATGGGCGATGCAATGCCGCTCCTGCCGATCGGCTCCTGCCCCTGGAACAGCACGATGCGGTCGACCAGCCCTTCGGCGAGGAAGGCCTTGGCCACCTTGGCGCCGCCCTCGACCAGCACGCTCGCCATGCCGAGTGCGGCTAGATCCTCGAGCAACTCCGGCAGCGCAATATCGCCTTCATACGTCTCGGTGCCGATGAAGCGCACGCCGGCGCGTTCGAGCGCGGCCCGCCGCTGCGGATCGGCTTCGGCACAGGCGGCGACATAGAGCGGAACCCGGTCGACGCCGGCGACCAGTTTCGACGTTTCCGGCAGCCTGATCTGGCGGTCGAGCACGATGCGCGCCGGCGAGCGGTTCTCCAGCCCCGGCAACCGCACCGTCAGCGCCGGATCGTCCTCCAGCGCCGTGCCGATGCCGATCAGTACGCCGTCGGCTTCGGCGCGCATCAGATAGACTTCGCGCCGGGCGATTTCGCCGGTGATCGAGACCTGCCCCGCGCCTCCCATGCCGATCTTGCCGTCGCTGGAAAGCGCAAGTTTCAGGATTACTTCCGGACGTTTTTTCAGGGATCGAATGAGATAGCCGGCCATCTGCTCGGCGGCTTCTGCCACGAGCACCTTTTCGACCACTTCGACACCGGCGGCACGCAGGATCGCATAGCCGTTGCCGGACACGCGTGGATCGGGGTCGCTCGCAGCGCCAACCAGCCGCGCGACGCCGGCATTGACCAGTGCTCTGGCGCAAGGCGGGGTGCGGCCATGGTGGGCGCAGGGCTCCAATGTGACATAGGCGGTGGCGCCGCGTGCGAGCTCGCCGGCCTCCGCCAGCGCCTCGGTCTCGGCATGCGGCCGGCCGCCGACAGCGGTGACGCCGGTGCCGACGATCATCGGCCCGGTGCCGTCGTCGCGCACGATCAGCGTGCCGACGGAAGGGTTGGTCGAGGTCCGCCCGGCGTTTTTCCGCGACAGCCTCAGTGCCGCCGCCATGAAGCGGCGATCAAGAACCTCTTGCTCGGCTTGGCCGCGCCTTGCCATGCTCAGCCGGCGTCCTCTTCCTTGAGCTCGTCACCTTTAAGCTCACCCAGCACGTCGTGAAAATCCTTGGCCTCGCGGAAATTGCGATAGACCGAGGCGAAGCGGACATAGGCGACGTCGTCGAGCGACTTCAGTGCCTCCATCACCAGGCGGCCGACCTCGCCCGAGGCGACCTCGGTCTCGCCGGAGCTTTCGAGCTGGCGCACGATGCCGGTCACCGCGCGGTCGATGCGCTCGGGATCGACATTGCGCTTGCGCACGGCGATCTCGACCGAGCGCAGCAGCTTGTCGCGGTCGAACGGCACCTTGCGTCCGGATTTCTTCACCACCACGAGGTCGCGCAACTGCACACGTTCGAAGGTGGTGAAGCGGCCGCCGCAATCGGGGCAGACGCGCCGCCTGCGGATCGCCGCGCCGTCTTCGGCGGGGCGCGAATCCTTCACCTGCGTATCTTCGGACTGGCAGTAGGGACAGCGCATGGGCAGCCTTGTGTTCGCGATTCTCGTGGAGCGAAGGCTTAGAGGTTTTTGCCGCGATGGCAAAGTATCGGATCGCGCCTCAGAGATAGCGAGGCGCGGGGAAAATTGCCAGCATCAACGGCAATACCGGCCGATTACGGCGCGACGTCAGCAGTCGGGAACCCACATGACACGCCGAGGCTGCGATAGGCCTTGGTGAAGCCGTCCATCGATACGGTCGCGACCGGCGTGTCGGCAAATATGACGTCGAGCGCGCTGGCGCGGCGCATGGCACGCAGCAGTGCCAGGCTGATCTCGGGCTTGTTGTTCAACATCCATTTTCCGCCGCCACCGGCCATGGCATCGACGGTCGCCTTGACCTTGCCGTCGCCATCGCCGAACACCGCCGGAATGTTCTCGCCAGTCGGCAAGTCCTTGTTCTTCATGGCGATGACGAGGGTCGGATAGCCATTGGGCGGCAGTGCATCACCGTTCGAGATGGCAAGCGTGAGCGTGCCGCTGGTACCGCTCGCGTCGAGGAAGGCGGTCGAGGCGACGCAGGTCTTGCGCAGATCCCCACCGGTATCGATCTCGTCCACAGTGGTGGACCAGTTGCCGAAGGTTTCGGTCTTCGGTGCGGCTGGGGTGGGCGCAGACTGTGCCTGGGCGGCGGACGGCAAGGTGGTCAATGTGACCAACAATACGCCAAGCGCGCCAAAGCCAGCGACACGGAAAATCTGCATCATCGTCAAGGCTCCTGTCCGGACTCCGTCCCCGCTGAAAAAGTGCTTCTCGTCCGGCGATAAGGGACGACAGCTTGCGTGAGCTCAACCGAGGACGACAGCTTGCGTGAGCTCAACCGAGATAGGGATAGAGCGGAAAACGATCCGTCAACGCGGCCACCTTCGCCTTCACCGCTGCTTCGACGGCTGCATTGCCCTCATCGGAATTCGCGGCCTTGAGTCCGTCCAGCACCTCGGCGATCAGCTTGCCGATCTCGCGGAACTCGGCCTGGCCGAAACCGCGCGTGGTGCCGGCCGGCGTGCCTAGGCGCACGCCCGAGGTGACGAACGGCTTTTCGGGATCGAAAGGGATGCCGTTCTTGTTGCAGGTGATGTTGGCGCGGCTAAGCGCTGCCTCGGCACGCTTGCCGGTGGCGTTCTTCGGCCTGAGGTCAACCAGCATAAGATGGTTGTCGGTGCCACCGGAGACGATGTCGAGACCGGTCTCCTGCAAGCTGGAGGCCAGCGCCTTGGCGTTGGCGGCAACGCTCTCGGCATAGATCTTGAAGCTTGGCTTCAGCGCTTCGCCGAAGGCCACCGCCTTGGCGGCGATGACGTGCATCAGCGGACCACCCTGCAGGCCTGGAAACACCGCCGAGTTCATCTTCTTGGCGATGTCCTCGTCATTGCACAGGATCATGCCGCCGCGCGGGCCACGCAGCGACTTGTGCGTGGTGGTGGTGACCACATGGGCGTATGGCAGCGGCGACGGATGCACGCCGCCGGCGACCAGGCCGGCGATGTGGGCCATGTCGACCATCAGATAGGCGCCGATCGAGTCGGCGATCTCGCGAAAACGCTTCCAGTCCCAGACGCGCGAATAGGCAGTGCCGCCGGCCAGGATCAGCTTCGGCCTGGTCTCGTGGGCGGTCTTCTCGATCGCGTCCATGTCGAGCAGGTGATCGTCCCTGCGGACGCCGTAGGAAACGACCTTGAACCATTTGCCGCTCATGTTGACCGGCGAACCGTGCGTCAGGTGGCCACCGGAATTCAGGTCGAGCCCCATGAAGGTGTCGCCGGGCTGCAGCAGCGCCAAAAAGACCGCCTGGTTCATCTGGCTGCCGGAATTCGGCTGGACATTGGCGAAGTTGCAGCCGAACAGCTTTTTGGCGCGCTCGATGGCCAGTTCCTCGGCCACGTCGACGAACTGGCAGCCGCCATAGTAGCGCTTGCCGGGATAGCCCTCGGCGTATTTGTTGGTCATGACCGACCCCTGCGCTTCCAGCACGGCGCGGGAGACGATGTTTTCCGAAGCGATCAGCTCGATCTCGTGGCGCTGGCGGCCGAGTTCGTTGCGGATCGCGCCGAAAATCTCCGGATCGGCATCGGCAAGCGTGGTTTCGAAGAAGGATTCGAATTTGTTCGACACTGCCGCTGCTGTTGCCATGCTTGAGATCCTTGTCGTCCGGGGTCTGCCGCGCCATTAACACAGTTGCTTTCGCCCCGCCACGTTTGCGGCGCGAAATTTGCTGGTCGGATTGCGGCAGCGAGGCGAAGAGCCACCTATTTCCTCGCCTGCCGGCCGTTCAGCAATGCTTCGCGACGCCACCAGGGCCAGCAGAGGACTTTCACCTCCAAGTCATTGATCGGCTATCATCCCGGCCAAACGGTGCTCGCGCACCACGCGCCATGCCTGGCGCACGTCAAAAAGGCCGCCTCGATGGCGGCCTTTATCAATTCAATAACATCAGGGGCTTAGAGCGCAGAGGTGATCTGCAGCTCGTTGGCTCCGTCGAGCCCGTAGATGTCGTCGCGGAACTGCACGACGCCAGGCCCCGTCGACCAGGCCGAGATGTAGAGGAAAAAGACCGGCACCGGATTGGTGACCTGCACCGGGATGTTCTCGCCGCTCTTGATCGACGCCTCGAAATGCTGGCGGCTCCAGCCCGGCGTGTCGCGCAGGATCCAGGTGACGAGGTCGCGCACGTTCTGGACGCGCACGCAGCCCGAGGAATCGAAGCGCATCATTTTGCCGAACAGGCTCTGCTGCGGCGTGTCGTGCATGTAGACGCCGTCCGGACTCGGGAAATTGATCTTGACCGAGGCCATCGCATTGCCGGCGCCCGGATCCTGGCGAAAGCGGTATTTCTCCGCGTCGTCGGTCGACCAGTCGACGGTCAGTGGATCGACCTCGCTGCCATCCGGTGCGAACAGCCGGATCTTGCTGTCCTTGAGATAGTTGGGGTCCTTCCGCATCAGCGGAATGATGTCCTTGCGCACGATCGAGACTGGCGCGTTCCAGTAAGGATTGACGATGATCTCGTTGATCTTGGAATCGACGATCGGCGTCTGGCGATCGATCTTGCCGACAACGGCGGTGTGGCGCAGCACGACGCGGTCGTTCTCGACCGCTTCGATCTGGGCGCCAGGGATATCGACCAATACATAGCGGTTGCCCAGCGTACCGGCGCGTTCGTTCAGCCGCTGCAGATTGGTCTGCAGCTGGCCAAGCCGGACCTGCGCCGAGACATTCATCGCCGCATAGCTATATTGGCCCAGGGTCCCGTCGGAAGGCAGGCCATGACGCGCCTGGAAGCGCTTGACCGCCGCATCGACATAGGAATCGAAGGCCTCTGAAAGGCCGGCGCTCTGCGCCAGGTCGCCCGAAACCATCAAGCGCCTGCGCAATGGCACCACATCGGGATCGATGACGCCGAGTTGCAATTTCTTGGTGTCCGGGACCCGCTCCCAGCCGCCCTGCGCGACAATATTCTGATACTGCGCGATAGCCTGCTCGGTGTACGCAACGGTCTGCAGGCTGACGATCGGCAGCGTCGAGGCCACCTTGCCGCCCTCGCTGGCGCGGGCGTCGAACTGGTCGTTCCAGTTGCCGCGGCCCGAGGATTTCAGGATGTCCGCGATCACGTCCTGCGCGCTGGCGCCACCGGCAACCATCGTCGCGGCCAATGCGGAGGCTCCGGAAAGGAAGAAACGGCGACTGGTTCTCATGTACGCTCCAGATAGTCCTGTAACAGTTTTTTCACCGGGCGATCCGCCCGCATGCTAGGCCGGCCCACTCTAAGGGTGGCGCCCTTAACAATTAGCCAACCATGCCCCAATCGCTTCTGTGCGAGAACGCGACCGGGCGCGACGCCTTCACAGAGGCGGTTGGCGGGGAGACGGATTGGCTCGCGCCGCAACATCACCCGCGTTCTCGCTTCCACCGGGAATATGGCGGCAACGTGACCCTGACCGCGATTTGGATCGGCTGGTCCTCACGAAACGCAAAGACCGATGCTTTTCGGCACCGGTCTTTTGGATCGCTCCCCGACCGCGCTTGTGGCGCAGTTGCCCCTTCATGCGAGGGACATGCTTACATCCGGTAGGCGATTGTGTCGTTCCAGAAGCGGTCGAGGCGCTGCAGGGCGCGGTTCATTTGCTTGAATTCTTCCGTGTTGATGCCGCCGACCTGCTCGATCGAGCCGACATGGCGCTCGTAGAGGCCGGCGACGACTTCCGCCACCTCACTGCCCTTCGGCGTCAGCGAGACCCGCACCGAACGGCGGTCGATGCGCGAGCGCTGGTGGTTGATGAAGCCGAGATCGACCAGCTTCTTCAGATTGTAGGAGACGTTCGAGCCGAGATAATAGCCGCGCGAGCGCAACTCGCCAGCGGTCAGTTCCGAATTGCCGATATTGAAGAGCAGCAGCGCCTGGATGGCGTTGATATCGGAACGGCCGTTGCGGTCGAATTCGTCCTTGATCACGTCAAGCAGGCGGCGGTGCAGCCGTTCCACCAGCTGCAGCGATTCCATGTACAGCGAACGGATCGCCTCGCGGCGGTCGTCGGATACGTTGGCGGTCTTCGCCGCCGGACGGGAATTGATCATTGTCTTTGCCTCTCGTTTGTCGCCTGGTGATTTTTTGTTTTTCACCTTGATCGCGACACTATCGAATACTCATAAAATTCGACTTAAACGCTAGGGCTAACAAGAGCTTACCGGTAATAGGTTTCGAAAGAGGCTTAACGAAGGGTCACCCGAACAAGGACGATTAACCTAAAGATTTAGCCAATGAATCCGGGGGGTAATTTGCCCGTCCAACCGGACGCGTGGGTTATTCTTGTTGAGCATCGATCCGATGCTCTATTGCCGGCTCCGGCGCTTCTGCACCCAGATCACCACGCGAAAGACGATGTAGAGCAGCGCCACCGCCGCATGCGAGGCGACGATCAGCGGCCGGTGACCGAAGAGCTCGGGAAAGCCGGCATGCATGACCGTCTCGGTCGCCGCGCAGATGAACCAGATCACCGGCCCCCAGGAGGCCAGCATCCACAGACCGGCGGCAGCGAAGGGAAAGAAGACGGCGAGCGTCACCGCCGCCACCTGCCAATGCACCGGCATCAGGTCGAAGCGCCACAACGATCCGGGATAGAAGCCGATCAGCCGGATCCAGTACAAAATCCCGAACAACAGACAGTAGGCTGAGATGACGCGCTGAAACCAGGCGAAGATGACCTCGGCCGTCGAGGGCTGGAGCACGACGCGTCTCGACGTGACCTCGCTCACAGCGTGAGTTCCCGTTCGCCGAGCGGAGCGAAATAGGCATCGACATCGGCAGCACCGACGTCGTCGATGTCTGCCGGCCGCCATTGCGGCGACGAGCCCTTGTCGATGATGGCGGCGCGGATGCCTTCGTAGAAATCGTGGCCGGCAAGCATGCGGTTGAGGATGCGGAACTCCATCCGCATGCACTCGTCCATCGACAGCGTCAGCCCGGCGCTGATCTCGCGCCAGGCAACATGCAGGCTGGTCGGCGAGCGGGTGCGGATCGTCGCCAGTGTCTTTGCCGCGAACGCGTCTGCGGGTGCGGCGCGCTCCAGGCTGCCGATGATGTCGCTCAGCGACGGCTGCGCGAAATGGCGAGCGATGGCTTCCAGTGTCGGACTGTCCGTTTCGCGCCGGGCCGGGACGGAAAAGCCGTGCAGCGCCGCTTCCGGGTCGCCGCTCGCAACCAGCCGGTCGAGAAAGCCGGCCTGGTCCTGCGCCTTGATCGTGTGCGTCGCCAGGCCCGACCACAGAGCGTCGCCATAGCGGATGCGGTTTCCGGTCAGGGCCAGATACATGCCGAAGCTGCCGCCGAGGCCCGGCAGCAGATGACTGGCGCCGACATCCGGGAAAAAGCCGATGCCGACTTCCGGCATCGCAAACTGGGCGTTCTCGGTCAGCAGCCGATGCGAGCCGTGGAAGGAGATGCCGACGCCGCCGCCCATGACGATGCCGTCGATCAGCGCGACATAGGGTTTTTCGAACCGCGCGATGCGGGCGTTCAGCCGGTATTCGTCGGCGAAGAAATCGACCGGCGGCTTTCCCGCCCGGCCGGCCTGGTAGATGTGGAGGATGTCGCCGCCGGCCGAAAACGCCCTGCCCTCGGCCTTGACGACGACAACATCGACGCCGTCGTCGCGCTCCCAGGCGCGCAGCGCCTTGTCGAGCGCCTTGACCATGCGATGGGTGACGGCATTGAGCGCCTGCGGCCGCGTCAGCGTGACGACGCCGGCGCTGCCCAGTCGTTCGAAGCGGATCTCGTTGCCGCCGCCAAAATCCATCGCCTAAAGAATCCCTCGCCCAATGCCGCCGGGACTGAAGTGCTAAAGCGTGGCGCATGGCTACGTCAATGCCAAGGCGCAATCCTGTCGGGCAACAACGGTCGGGAACTCGTATACCGGTATCCAGCTTGTGCCTGGCACTATCGTGCCGCATTGGTCAGCGGCGGAGGCTCGTGTTAAAAGCCGCCAATCCGGAGTTTTGGCGATGAACAAATTCACCCCAGCAAAGCCTGCCGGCGCGCGCAGCGTCGACGAGATCACCGGCAGCCGCCGTTTGCGCCGCATGCGCAAGGCCGACTGGTCGCGCCGCCTCGTCCAGGAGAACCGGCTCTCCGTCGACGATCTGATCTGGCCGATCTTCGTCGTCGATGGGAAAAATATCCGTGAACCGATCGCCGCCATGCCTGGTGTCTTCCGCCTGTCGCTCGACCTTGCCGTCAAGGAGGCCGAGCGCGCGGCAAAGCTCGGCATTCCGGCGATCGCCACCTTCCCCAATGTCGAGCTCGGCCTGCGCGACCAGACCGGCTCGCACATCCTCGATCCGGAAAACGTCATCAACCGCGCCACGCGCGGCATCAAGCACGCGGTGCCCGAGATCGGCATCATCACCGATGCGGCGCTCGATCCCTTCACCTCGCACGGCCATGACGGCATCTTGCGCGACGGCATCATCGTCAACGACCAGACCGTGGAGCAGGTCACCGCGGCTGCCGTCATCCAGGCTTCGGCCGGCGCCGATATCATTGCCCCGTCCGACATGATGGATGGCCGCATCGGCGCCATCCGCGATGCGCTCGACGCCAATGGTTTTCAGGATGTGGCGATCATGTCCTACGCAACGAAATTCGCCTCCGCCTTCTACGGACCCTATCGCGAGGCGGTTGGCACCGCCGGCCTGCTCAAGGGCGACAAGAAGACTTACTATCTCGACCACGCCAATTCCGACGAGGCCGTGCGCGAGGCCGAACAGGACCTCGCCGAGGGCGCCGATATGCTGATGGTCAAGCCCGGCCTGCCCTATCTCGACATCATCCGCAGGCTGAAGGACGAATTCCGGATGCCGACCTTCGCCTATCAGGTGTCGGGCGAATATTCGATGATCAAGGCGGCCGCCGCGAATGGCTGGATCGACGGCGACAAGGCGATGCTGGAATCGCTGCTCGCCTTCAAGCGCGCCGGCTGCGACGGAATTCTCACCTATTTCGCGCCTGAAGTGGCGGCGATGCTTAAGGGGTAGGCACTCGCATCGTTTTGGAATTTTGCTGCAATCCGCTAGAATGGACCCATGAGCAGGAACGAGGTCATCGAACGGTTGCAGAGAAACGCAGACGCCATCAAAGGCATGGGCGCGACTTCGCTGTATCTGTTCGGGTCGGCAGCGCGAGACGATGCCCAGCCGGACAGCGATCTTGATCTGTTCATCGACTATGACCCAGCCCGGCGCTTTTCTCTGATCGACCTGGTCGGGATCAAGCAATTTCTGGAAGAGAAGATGTCAACGGAAATCGACATCACCACGCGTGACAGCCTTCATCCCATGTTGAAGGCCGAGATCGAACGATCGGCCGTGCGCGTATTCTGATGGCCGTCCGCCGGATCGAGCCTATCCTGGCCGAGATCACGGCGGCGCTCCGCTCCGCCTAGCTGTCGAGCGCATCCTCGAGGCGTCGCGGCGCAAGTAGCTGCTGCGCAACCACCCCTCTTTGCGGTGGCCCTGTTGCTGGCCAAACGAGCCGCTTATGCTCGGCGGCGAAATACCGCTTGCACAGTGCAATCAGTCTAGCTAAAAGCAACTGCTTGCATTTCACAACTGGATAAGAGGGAGGTCCTCATGTCAAAGCTTCGCGTCAACGCTTTCACCCTATCTGTCGACGGCTTCGGCGCCGGTCCCGACCAGGACCTGAAAGAGCCGCTGGGCGTCGGCGGGGAAGCCCTGCACACATGGATGTTCGGCACCCGAAGCTTCCGCAACATGTCCGGCGAAGATGACGGGACCACGGATACCGACGACGCGTTCGTAACGCGCAGCTTCGAAAACATCGGCGCGTGGATCATGGGCCGCAACATGTTCGGACCGATCCGCGGCGCTTGGCCCGATGACACCTGGAAGGGCTGGTGGGGAGACAATCCGCCCTACCATGTGCCGGTCTTCGTGCTCACCCACCATCCGCGGGAACCTATCGTCATGGAGGGCGGCACGACCTTCTATTTCGTGACCGACGGCATTCACTCGGCGCTGGAAAAGGCGAAAGCCGCGGCTGACGGCAAGGATGTCCGGCTCGGCGGCGGCGTCGCCACGATCCGGCAATATCTGAGGGAAAAGCTCATCGACGACATGCATCTGGCGATATCGCCGATGCTGCTCGGCTCGGGCGAGAACCTTTTTGCCGGCATCGACATGGTCAAACTCGGCTACCGCTGCAGCGAGCAGGTGGGCACGCCGAACGCCATGCATGTCACCATCGAGCGCGCGTAAGCCTGGCTAGGATCCCCCTTCTCCCCTTGTGGGAGAAGGGGGCCGAGCGAAGCTCGGTCGGATGAGGGGTGTTCCAGCTTGGCGGACACCCTCGTCCAAATTGGACGCACAGCGCCAGGATCGCTGACGCCTCATTTCTTCCAGCACCCCTCATCCGGCTCGGCGCTGTGCGCCGATCCACCTTCTCCCACAAGGGGAGAAGGGGCGCGCTCCTCAATACTTCTCCGGAACATACAGCTCGCGCGGCAGCACCTGGCGCTCGTATTCTGGATTGAAGACGCGATCGGGCAGCGTGATCTCTTCGTGCGGCACTTCCTCATAAGGCATCTGCTTGAGGAGATGATCGATGCAGTTCAGCCGCGCCCGCTTCTTGTCGTTGCCCTCGACGATGAACCAGGGGGCTTCGGGAATGTTGGTGCGGGCGAAGGTCTCTTCCTTGGCCTTGGTATACTGTTCCCAGCGCACGCGCGACTGCAGGTCCATCGGCGACAGCTTCCACTGCTTCATCGGATCATGGATGCGCATCTGAAAGCGCATCTGCTGCTCCTCGTCGGTGATGGAGAACCAGTATTTGACCAGGGTGATGCCGGAGCGGACCAGCATGCGCTCGAACTCCGGCACGTCGCGAAAAAACTCCTCGACCTGGTCCGGCTCGGCGAAGCCCATCACACGTTCGACGCCGGAGCGGTTATACCAGGAGCGGTCGAACAGCACGATCTCGCCGCCTGCCGGCAGATGCGGCACGTAGCGCTGAAAATACCATTGCGATTTCTCGCGCTCGGTCGGCGCCGGAAGTGCGACGACGCGGCAGATGCGCGGATTGAGCCGCTGGGTGATGCGCTTGATGACGCCCCCCTTGCCGGCCGAATCGCGGCCCTCGAAAACCACCACCAGCTTCTTCCTGGTGTAAGCCACCCAGGACTGCAGCTTGATCAATTCGGATTGCAGCGTGATCAGGTCGCGAAAATATTGCAGGCGATCCATCGAGGGCGGATGCGCGTTCTTGTAGATCTTGGCGATTTCCAGCGACAGCGCCGGTTCCGACATCTCCAGCTCGTAGTCCTCGTCGAGCGTGTCGGCGAGTTCCGCTTCCAGCCAGTCCCTGGCGGGAGAATTCTGTTTTGCTTCGGTCATTTATGCTGCTCCGCGTGCACGCCCGCGTCGGCCTCGGCCTGCCGGCCGAGATCGGACACCTTGAGCCGACTTGCATATAGGCCGGCAATGACGGTTTTATTGCAGCCGGCCCGCACGCCGGTCGCCCAACTCCGCGAGATGGGATCGATCAGCCTCCTGGCACACACGACAAGCGGCTCGAATTGTCCTACAAATGCCAGGTTTCCCCGAGCAACCTTCAAAACACTCTTTTCAACGCAATCGCGAGGATCTGACATGGAATACCGCACACTCGGCCGTTCCGGGCTGAAGGTTTCGACGCTGACCATGGGCACCATGACTTTTGGCGGCGCCGGCGCATTCTCGGCGGTCGGCAAGACCGATCTCGACGAGGCACGCCGGATGATCGACCTCTGCATCGACGCCGGCATCAATCTCATCGACACCGCCAATGTCTATTCGAACGGGCTTTCGGAAGAGATCATCGGCGAAGCGCTCGGCGGCAAACGCAAGGGCGATGTGCTGATCGCCTCCAAGGCGCGCATGCGGATCGGCGACGGCCCCAACGATGAGGGCCTGTCGCGCTACCATCTGATCCGCGAGTGCGAGAAGAGCCTGAAACGCCTCAGGACCGACGTCATTGACATCTATTTCCTGCACGAATGGGACGGCACGACGCCGCTCGAAGAGACCATCGCCGCGCTCGACACACTCGTCAGCCAGGGCAAGGTCCGCTATGTCGGCTGTTCCAACTATTCCGGCTGGCAGGTGATGAAGGCGCTGGGGGTCAGCGACCGCCAGCACCAGCCGCGTTTCGTCACCCAGCAGATCCACTACACGCTGGAAGCGCGCGAAGCCGAATATGAACTGCTGCCGATCTCGGTCGACCAGGGGCTTGGCGTGCTGGTGTGGAGCCCGCTCGCCGGTGGATTGCTGTCCGGCAAATACCACCGCGACCAGGCCACCGCGCGCCAGCTCAGCGGCTGGACCGAACCGCCAATCCGTGACGAGGACCGGCTGTGGCGGATCGTCGACGCGCTTGCCCATATCGGCGAGAACCATGGCGTCTCGGCGGCGCAGGTGGCGCTTGCCTGGCTGCTCGGCCGGCCCGCGGTCAGTTCGCTGGTGATCGGCGGACGGACCGAAGCGCAGTTCAAGGACAATATCGCCGCAGCCAGCCTGGTGCTGACCAGCGATGAGCGCGCACGCCTCGACACTGTGAGCCGCCCGCCGGTTCTCTACCCCTATTGGCACCAGCAATTCACGGCAAAAGACCGGTTTGGTCCGGCCGATCTGGTTCTTGACCGAGAAGATATCTGACAACGGATCAGGTCGAAGGTCGCCGTGGGCTTAGCCTGAGATAAAACGCCAGACCTCGGGATCAGGCTCGATCTGGCCGCTGAGCACGAAATATTTGTAGAGCACGAGCAAGCAGATCGCCTGCTCGGTCCGCTCGTCGGCGAACTTGCGGCAATAGGCGTTGGCGGCGGCAACGATGCGTTCGGCCTCAGTCGGATGGCGTTCGAGATATTGCACCCGCTCGGCAAGATCCGTGAAATCAGGTTCGAGCGGCACATAGTGAACACCAGCCACGAGTTCGCTTTCGGCGAACCATGTCTCATATGTCGGCGGCGGCATCAGGCACAGCGAATTCGAACTCATGACCCATTTCAAGTTGGTCGCCACATCGTTGCCTTCGAGCGAAATGATGTAGCGACAGCGCCGCTGCTGGTCGATGCTCAGATAAGGCTTGCGATATTCCGGCGCTGCCGTCGGTTTGGGCGTTCCGACATCGCAAAAGGGCAGATCGCGCGCAGCGTCCAGAAGCAAGGTCCTTATCGGATTGTTGAGCTCGCCGCGCCACACCGCAACCGGAAGCTTGTCCGCGAAGGCTACATCGTCGGCGGGCATGTGGAAGTGGCGGAACTTGTTGAGCTTGAACAGGACCCCGTTGCTGTTGTCGCCGGCGATCGGCCGATCCTTGACGATCGACGGCATCGCAGGCACGTCGGCGACGTCGCCGAATTCGAGGTCGATGCGCAAATCGGGATCGAAGTAGCGGGTAAATTCCTTCAGATCGTAGTAATACATGCTCCGGCCTCTCGGTAGCCGGCTGACCGGCACGGCCCCGCCGCTCGGCGCGAAAGCGTCCTGCAATCTGTTGTAGTAGTTGAGACGCGCGCGGACCGATCCGTCCGAAAGCCTGGCCTGATCGAGCAGCCCGGCGAGCCTGCGGCGGAACAGCGCCTGCGGTGCAATATCGCGCACGGCATTGCGCGCATAGTAGAATAGCTTCTGTGCGTTTCTTTGAAGGGTGGCCATCGGTCACTTGGTGAAAAGTCGGCTTGTGATTTGCCCCCCGGTGCCTCCTACACCATTGTGCCGGCTATCTTGCAAGCCACGGAACCGTGTTCAACCGGCCTGCCGGCTGTCTATGGAGCCGATCGCTCTTTGCGGTGTTGTGTTTGGAGCCCAATGCTCCTAGGCAGGGCTAATAACCCTTTGGATTGCGAAAGGAAGAGATATGGCGCGAGCACCGAATTACGGCCAGGAACGCAAGGAACGCGACCGGCAGAAGGCTGCCAAGAAGGCGGAAAAGCAAGCGGCCAAGGTTGCAGCCAAGGAACGTTCGAAGCCGGAAGACGAGACCACGTCCGAGACCGAAACGGAAACCGCAGAGTAAACTGCAGGGCAATCGCTTCATAGTGACGGCGACAAGGGAACTGGCCGCAACCTTGGCGCGCTTTCTGCAACGCCGGAATTGGCGAAACCCTTGGGGCAGGCCGCTTTCTTCCGTCACTATACGGGGAGAAATGCCCGGCCCATCCTCCGCAGCTGCTGCGGAGGACGGGCAGGGCAATGAGGGGCACTGCAAACCTGAAGCGGTTGCCCCTTAGTAAAAGCGCACCCGGCCCGCGAGGCGGATCAGATTTCCCTGCGTCTTCAGACCGGCGCCTTGTCGCTGACGAAAACGTTCACTTCGCGGGCGGCGGCGATGAAGGCACGCCTTGCAATCATTGCCGGTTTGTCGCCGGCCAGCGCATCATGGCAGGCCTGCAGCGCTTCGCGGTGCTTTGGACTGCGCTTGCCGGGCCAGTTGTTGAGGAGGTAGTCGGAAGCCTCGCGGGCCGTGCGCAAGAGCTGAGTGGTTCCCGCCGCGCCCTTGACGGTCACGGGTGTTTCAAATCGGTTGTTTTCCATCGCCGCTCTTACGCCATCGCCGCTTGCGAAGCGAGCGCGAAAGTGGTTGCCACCGCAATCACGCCGCGACGCTGGCTAATCCCCTGGCAGCCAGGCCGCGCCAGTTCTTGTGCAATGATGCCGTCGAGAGACTGCCGGACAGGACAGACATGCCGCAAGACCCTGCCACCCAAGGCGCCCACAATATCCATTGGCGCCGCAATCTCGCCGTGTGCTTTGCCGGCTCGTTCAGCACGCTTGTCGCCATGACGCTGCTGTTGCCCTTCCTGCCGCTTTACGTCGAGCAGCTGGGCGCCGAGGGCCACGCGGCTGTTGTGCAGTGGTCCGGCATCGCCTATGGCGCGACCTTCTTCGCCGCCGCGCTGGTCGCGCCGCTGTGGGGACGGCTTGGCGACCGCTACGGCCGCAAGCTGATGCTGGTGCGCGCCAGTTTCGGCATGGCCGTCTGCATGTCGCTGACCGGCATGGTGGAGACCGTCTGGCAATTGGTGCTGCTACGCCTGCTGATCGGTTTCGCCGGTGGCTATTCCTCGGGCTCGACCATTCTCGTCGCCATGCAGACGCCGAAGGAGCGGTCGGGCTGGGCGCTCGGCGTGCTGTCGGCCGGCATCACCGGCGGCGCTCTCGTCGGTCCCCTGCTCGGCGGCGCGCTGCCGCCCTTGATCGGCATCCGCGCCACCTTCCTGGTCGCCGGCGGCGTGATTTTCCTGGCGTTCCTGGCAACGACTTTTCTCATCAAGGAGAACCCTCGCCCGGCGACCGGCAAATCGGCAACGACCGAGAAGCCGAAAGGCGGCTGGTCGCAAATCCCGGACAAGCGCCCGATCGTCGCCATGCTGGTGACCGGCATGCTGCTGAGTTTCGCCACCATGTCGATCGAGCCGATCATCGCTGTCTATGTGCAACAGATCATCGAGGACCAAAGCCGGGTCACGCTGATGTCCGGCGTGGTCATGTCGGCGGCGGCACTTGGCGCCATCCTGTCGGCCTCGCGTCTCGGCAAGCTCGCCGACCGCGTCGGCCACTGGAACGTCATCATCGCGGCGCTTGCCGTCTCGGCGCTGCTGCTGATCCCGCAGGCTTTCGTCACGCAGGGCTGGCAGCTCATCGGCCTGCGTTTCCTGATGGGACTGGCGCTTGGCGGCCTCTTGCCCTGCATCACCAGTGTCATCCGCCATAATGTTCCGGACGGCGTCGGCGGCAATGTGCTCGGTCTGTCGATCTCGGCGCAGTATGTCGGACAGGTTGCCGGCCCGCTGCTCGGCGGCTTCGTCGGCGGTCGTTTCGGCATGCGCACAGTGTTTCTCGGCACATCCGTGCTGATGGCGGGCGGAGCGGCGTATAACTGGCTGGTCCAGTCGCGCCGCGCGCGCGACATGCTGGTGCAGGCGGGCAAATCCTGACACCGTTTGCGGGCCACTTCACGGAGTCCAAGCCATGAGCACAGCCGACCACCCAGCAAGCGGCATCGGCCGCATCCTCGTTTTCGCCGGCGGCCTGTGCGGCGCGGCCGGTGTGGCGCTTTCTGCCGCGGCGGCACATCTGGGCGGCGCTCTCGTCGGCACGGTCGCGACCTTCCTGCTCATGCATGCACCGGTCTTCCTTGCCGTCGGCCTCGTTGGCGCAAACCGGATCATGCGAACCGCAAGCCTTATTCTTCTCGTCGGGCTTGTCTTGTTCTGCGGCGATCTCCTTGCCCGCGACTTCCTCGGCTCGCGGCTTTTTTCGATGTCGGCGCCGATCGGCGGCACCTTGCTCATCGCCGGCTGGCTGGCCGTTGCGGCCTCGGCGCTGAGGCGCCCGCGCTCCTGAGGCGGCCGGATTCGGCTTCCGCCAAACGACGGTCAGTCAGACGATGGCCACTCTTGCCGGCGCTCGGGCCGGACCGGCAGGTCGCGATTGCGTGCCGCCGGCTTGGCCAGGCGCCGCCGCTCCGGCCTGTCGATGGTCGGCGAGATGCCCCAATAGTTGCGATAGATCTCTTCGAACAGATGGTTGATCGGGTGCATGGCTTGGTTTCCTCTTCGACTTGAGGTTTGAATCGATCCAATCGACAGGCATGAAAAAAGCGCTGCCGATCAGCTCCGCTTGCCCTACACGAGAAATTGCAGATCGCGGATCCAGCCGGCGCTGCCGCGACGCGTCCGGGTCTCCGCCTTCGAAATTATGCTCCAGTCGTTGCGATAGATGTCTTCGAACAAATAATTGACGGGGTGCATGGCTCGCTCCTTGCTGAATCGATCCAATGACGGTACTTAATTGGATCGATTCAAAACTAGGCTTGGACCGCGCTGATGTCAAGCAAAATTTGAATCGATCCAACAAAGGTGTCAGATAGCAGGCTGGAGCAGAAAAATGGCATCATCCAGCGAAAGCAATACTAGACCCATCCGGCTGGCCGACATCGCCAAGGCCGCCGGGGTTTCGCACGGCACCGCCTCCAACGTCTTCAGCCGTCCCGAGATCGTGCGCGAGGAAGTCCGCGAACGGGTCAAGGCGGCGGCCGAGGCGATGGGCTATGCCGGTCCCGACCCGAAGGGCCGGCTGCTGCGCGCCGGCAAGGCCAACGCGATTGGCGTCGCCACGACCGAGCCGCTGTCCTATTTCTTTGATGATCCCTTTGCCCGCGCGATGATGGCCGGCATTTCCGAGGCCTGTGACGCCACCGGCGCGGGAATAGCGCTGGTATCGGCCGGCAACCAGGAAAAACTTGCCTGGAACATCCAGAGCGCGCTGGTCGACGGCTTCATCCTGTTCTGCATCGAGGGCGGTTCACGGCTTGTCGAACTGACGCGCGAACGCAAACTCCCCTTTGTCGCGCTTGAGCTCGGTTTCGACGACGACACCGTTTCGGCAATCGGCGTCGACAATGTCGCCGGCGCCCGCCTGGCGGCGCAGCATCTCGCCGAGCTTGGCCATCGGCGCTTTGCCGTGCTGGCGCTGCCCTTCGCCGACGGCAGCACCGGCCTTGTCTCGCCGGAGAAGGTCCGGACGGCCCTTTACACCGGCACGCGCGATCGCCTCGTCGGCTATTTCGAGGCGTTTTCCCGGTATGGCGTCGATACCGCCGGGATACCGGTATACGAGACCGAAAACGACGAAGCCAGCACAAGGGCCGGCCTCGAAACGATCTTCGCCTCGGCAGCGCAGCCGACCGCCATCCTGGCGATGTCGGACCGGATCGCCATGGTCGCGATCGAATGGTTGGCCGCGCGTGGCATCGCGGTTCCCGGCGACGTCTCCGTCGTCGGCTTCGACGGCGTGCCTGACGCCGCACTTTGCGATCCTCCGCTGACTACGGTCGCGCAGCCAATCGCCGAGATCGGCCGCCGGGCGGCGCGAACGATCCTCGATTTCGACGGCACGGTGCGGCGCGAGACGCTTGGCGTCGAGCTTGTCGTCAGGGCATCTTCGGGACCGCCGCCCAAGGCAGCCTGAGCCCGGTCGTCAAATTAATTTAATACGTGGCGCGGTTTCCTGCGCCTGGCCAGTGTTCTTGCCCCGCCCGCAGGGAGCGCGAGGTGCCCCCCCGCGTGTACAAGCCTCGGTCAGGGCCCGGACCTTTGGGCTCGTCACCCACAGCCAGCGCGACCGTAGCGCGACCGATCCGGCACCGCTGCCTCCCCGCCCTTTTTGTCCCGATGCGGAATCTGTAGTCAAGTCATGCGTCGGTTGCGCATGGGGAGGGCCAGGTTCACTTTACCAGCCATACGGCTTCCTACTCCTTCATAGGAAACTGCGACATTCGGCACCGTTGTCGCACCATAGTCGGCGTTGAGGGTGAGGCTGGCATTCGACTTGATCCACACCTTCCGGGCGATGACGTTTGTGAAGGCCGAATTTGCAGCGATGGTGGAGTTGCTGTCAGTGGAAAATATGCCGCGTGACAGGTACATAGAACCCGTCTCCCTGGTGATGCTGTTGCTATCGAAATAATGGAGGCGCTCGACCGGCGCGCTGCGGTCCTCGAAGAAAAGAATTCCAGCCAGGGCACCGGTCGAAGGCGCGGTGAAATCGATTCTCGTATTGCTGGTGAAATGCAGCGTCGCGTTGTTTCCAGTCAGGTAGAAACCGACGCCGTCGCCTTGGACCTTCGCGTTGGAGTCGACAAAGAACTTCCCGTCATTGACGAAGTAAACACCAGGGCGGAACGTGACAACGGAGTTGTTGAGGATGGATATCCCTCCACAGTAGACGCCAGGATCAATTGTGACCGTCTTATTATCGTATACCTTGTTGCTGAAGTCGCAGTTTGGAACGACGGGTGCCGGAACAGTCGCCAGCGGATCGGCAAGGACGGGACATCCGACCTCGGGCGCCGGCGAATAGTGCGAAGCGCCGCCGGCTGCGCTGCCGACGACGCAGATCGAATCCGCACTGACGAGGGAATTGCTTTTGGCCTCGATACCCCTGCTGCTCGACGAATTGGAATGAACCCTGCAGTCGGCGGCGTTGATCTTGGCGTTTGAATCGAGAACAAGCGCGTCGCTTGCACTGGGGTGCAGCGCCAACACGCAAGGTGCGTTTATCTTGCGCAAGCGGTATTGGGCTGTCGAGGAAACCCCCAGATCCATCGTTGGAAAATTCGCGACCGTCATGAACATGTTGTCGAGCTTGCCCGAAACCGTCAGCGTGATGGTCTCGTCGCCATTGTTCTTCGCCGTCAGCGACTGGTTGGAGAAAGCAGCGGAATAGATTCGACTCGGCTGCAAAAATCTCTAGGGGTTGGTAGTCGCCATGGTCCCCACGCCGAAGGATGCATGGATCGGCGGCGCCTGGCTGCGGACCGGCTTGCTGTTGCCGCCAATAGAAGACCGCCATTCGAGATAATAGGCGAGCGCGAACTGCATGGCGATGCCGGCGGCGATCAGCAGGCCGTCATAGGCAAATCCGCCCGGGTTGATCAGCTTCATCACCTGCGCCGTCATGGCAATCACCGTGCCGGCGATGAAAACCGGCAGCGATCGCTTGCCCAACATGGCGAGCGGATGGTCGCGGCTGGTGCGGAACAGATTGGAGACAGAAGGAAACGCCACGATCAAATAGCTCACCGCCAATATGTGCAGCAGCCTCGGCAGCGACAGGAACGTCTTGTCGAAGCCGGTCAGCACCACCGGCAGGTTCAGCCACGACATGTGCCCCCATAGCGGGCTGTGCACCCAGACCAATGCCGTCGCGACATAGACCGCCGACGCGCCGACCAGCCAGCGATTGACCGGAATGGCGCCGCCGCGCCTGATGTGCAGCATGCTCGCCAGGCCGATGTTGAAGAGGAACTGCCACGACAGCGGATTGAGGAACCAGAAGCCGGGCTCAGGGTAATTCGGCGGGGCGATCTGGTAGATCCCGGCAACCAGCCACAGAGTTCCGGACAGGGCGAGCGCCGTGAAAGGCCGGTAGCTGATGAACAGCAGGAAGGTGGGCGCCATCAGCAGCAGCACCGCATAGAGCGGCAGGATGTTGTTGTAGCCAAGCTGATGGCCAAGCGTGACGATGCCGATCAGCACATGTTGCGGGTCCCTGATCAATGGCTCGATGTTGATCAGCGTCAGCATGTCCGGCCGCTTCGCGAACACCGCCGCCGCGCAGAAGATGGCCAGCACCGCCATCGTCGTGACGATGTGGGCGACATAGAGCACACCGGCGCGGCGCCACAATTTCAGTGTCGCCAGGAGCCGGTCTCCGGACTGGAATTTTGAGCCGTAGGCGAGCGCGACGGACATGCCGGAGATCAGCACGAAGGCCTCGGCGGCATCCGAGAAGCCGAAATTCTTGTAGGTCAGGGTTTCGAAAACCGTGCCAGGGACATGATCGACGAATATGATCAGCAGCGCGAGGGCGCGGAACACGTCAATGCGCGTATCGCGATCCGGGATACGCGTGCCGCGATCCGGGATACGCGAATTGCGATCCGGTGAAATTGGCATGGTCATCGATAAAAGGCCTCAAAGCTGGTTGTTCATGCCGCGATCGATGCGACCGCCGGACGCACCGCTTCGATTCCTCCCGCAGGAGCATATCGGCAAACAAACGGACTGAAATGCGCCCGGTTCAATCAACTTTGAAGGGGCTCGAAAATATTCCGTTCTGAAGCCGGCAAATGAACAAAAACCACACGAAATCAAAAGGATGCAATATGGCCGAAAAACCTCCGGAAGACGGTTTTTTGCGGCGCGACCTGCCGTTTTTCTACCGACTTTATCGGCCCGTGGATGCAAGCGGCGAATGCCTTTTTCTGCTACACGGATCCGGCGTCGACGAGACGACGCTGGTGGCGCTGGCGCGGCAAATCGCACCGCGCGCCGTGCTGGTGGCGGTGCGCGGCCGTATCGCCCAGGAGGACGGTTTCCGCTGGTTCGCGCGGATCACGCCGACGCGCTTCGAACAGGAGAGCATCCGCACCGAGGCGGACGCTTTCGCCGGCTTCATCACCGCGGCCGCGAAGCGCCACGGTCTTGACCTCGCCCGGACGATTTTCCTCGGCTATTCGAACGGCGCCAACCTGGTTTCGAGCGTGATGCTGCTGCATTCCGGCCACATCGAACGGGCAGCGTTGCTGCGCCCGATGCCGGTGCTCGACGACGTGCCCCCGGCCGATCTGTCCAAAGCGCGCGTGCTGATCATCGCCGGCGCAGATGACCTGACCTACGCGCCCTTCGCCCCGGCGTTGGTCGCATTGCTCGAATCGCATGGCGCCGCGGTCGATGCCCACACCATCGCCTCCGGCCATGAAATCGGCGACCGGGATGCTGAAATCGTCAGGCAGTGGCTGGCGGGCCCGGCAGCCGCCATCGCGCTGGCGAATTGATGAGCCCGTCGCCCTATGCCCGCCCCATCCGGTTCCAGGCATCCAGCCCGGCGATCTTGTAGGCTTCGGCCAGCGTCGGATAGTTGAAGGTGTTGTTGACGAAAAAATCGACGGTGCCACCGAGATTGATCACCGCCTGGCCGATGTGGATCAGTTCGGTTGCGCCCTCGCCGACGATATGCGCGCCGAGCAGCCGGCGCGTTTCGATCGAGAACAGAAGCTTCAGGAAGCCGGTGTTGACGCCCATGATATGGCCGCGCGAGGTTTCGCGGAAACGCGCCACGCCGACCTCATAGGCACCGCCACCCTCGCGCACCTGCTCCTCGGACTGGCCGACGGTCGAGATTTCCGGCACGGCGTAGATGCCGTAGGGAAAGGTTTCCGGCGGCGGCGGCAACGGCACGCCGAAGGCATGGCAGGCGGCCACCCTGCCCTGCTCCATCGAGGTCGAGGCGAGGCTCGGAAAGCCGATGACGTCACCGGCGGCATAGATGTTCGGCGCACTGGTCCGGAAGCTCTGCGGGTCGACCTTGATGCGGCCCCGGAAATCGGCCTCGATGCCGACCACATCGAGGCCGAGCGCGCCGACATTGCCGGTGCGCCCCGCCGCATAGAGCACCATCTCCGAGCGTATGCTGCGGCCGTCGGCAAGCGTCACCTCGGCATAGTCTGGTTTCGAGGCGATCTCCTTGATCGCACTGCCGAGCCGGATCGTCATGCCGCGGTCGCGCATCTGATGGATGAAATCGTCGACGATCTCACGGTCGACGAAATCGAGGATGCTGTCGCGCGGCTCGACCAGCGTCACCGGCACGTCGAGCGCCGAAAAGATCGTCGCGTATTCGACGCCGATGACGCCGGCGCCGATCACCGTCAGCGTCCGCGGCAGGCGCTCGAGTTCCAGCATTTCGTCGCTGTCGAAGACACGGATCTTGTCGAAGGGCACGTCGCGCGGCCGGTGCGGGCGGGTGCCGACCGCGATCAGCGCATGCGCAAAACCGACCTCGCTGTAGTCGCCGGTATCCGTCGTCAGGCTGGCTCTGTTGGGACCGAGAAACTTGACTGTGGCGCGCGCGCTCTTGACCGTGTTGCGCATGAACTGGTGCTGCAGCACCTCGACCGCGTGATCGAGCGTTTTGTGCAGGCGTTCGATCAGATCACCGACCGATATATCCTGCTTGACCCGGTAGCCGCGCCCGTAGAAGCCGCGCTCGCGCCAGCCCGAGAGGTTGAGCACGGTTTCCCGCAAGGTCTTCGACGGAATGGTGCCGGTATGCACGGACACGCCGCCAAGGCGCCGGCCCCTGTCGGCCACCAGCACGGATTTGCCGAGCTTGGCCGACTGCACCGCGGCGCGGCGCCCTGAGGGCCCGCTGCCGATGACCAGCATGTCGTAGTCCATATTGGCCCTGTCCCTCGCCCCTTGGGCGCATTTGCCGTGTTTGTTGCGCTGCAGCAAACTAACGTCATTCCGTGCTGCAAATTCAACCGATCCAGTCTACATTCGGCGTTGCCCGGTAGCAGGGCCGAAAAAAGGCTCGATCTTGATTCCGCCGCAGGACTTCACCATTTCAACACCAGGCGGCCCGCACCCTATGCCGGGCCTGATTGCGTGGAAATGACATGAACGCGCGCGTTCTCGACGGCGAAATCAGCAGGCTCGATGATGTCAGGGCCTATGATGGCGTGCGCACGCGGCGTGTCCTCGCCTTCATCATCGATTATTGCATCGTCGCGCTGCTCACCATTCCGTTCGCGATCCTGGTGTTCTTCCTCGGGATTTTGACGCTTGGCCTTGGCTGGATGCTGTTTTCCATCCTCGTGCCGGCCGTCGCCATCCTTTACATCTGGAACACGCTCGGCAGCGCCGACCAGGCCACGACGGGCATGAAGATGATGGGGATCCGGCTCGACCGTCTGGACGGCACCCGCATCGACGGGCTGACGGCGGTGGTGCATTCGGTTCTGTTCTGGGCCGGCAACGTCATCCTGACGCCGCTGGTCCTTCTGGTGTCGCTGTTTGCCGACCGCAAGCGCACGCTGCACGACCTGCTGCTCGGCACGGTGGTCAGCCGCAGTGACCGCTGAAACAGCTTTTCACCAGCCCCAGCGAGCATTTATGTGCAAAGTGAAGGCGTCCGGTAGCCACGCTTTCACAATCCTGTTGAATTTTTCGCCGTGCGCGCCAAAGGTATGATGATTCGCAGGAGTGTTTCCAAGGGTCGATGACGCAGCATCCAACCCAGTCGCCGCAGTTCTTCCTGACCGCGCCGTCGCCATGCCCGTATCTTGAGGGCCAGTTCGAGCGCAAGGTGTTCACGCATCTGGTCGGCGACAAGGCATCGGAGATGAACGACCTGTTGACGCAAGGCGGCTTCCGGCGATCGCAGAACATCGCTTACCGGCCGGCCTGCGAGACCTGCCGCGCCTGCGTTTCGGTGCGCATCCTGGCGCAGGAATTCACTGCCAGCCGCAATATGAAGCGGGTGATACAGCACAATTCAGACCTCATCGGCGCGATGCACGACGCGCAACCGTCGACCGAGCAGTATTCGCTGTTCCGCAGCTATCTCGATGCTCGCCATCGCCGCGGCGGCATGTCCGACATGACGGTGCTCGACTACGCCATGATGGTCGAGGACACGCATGTCGACACCAAGGTCATCGAATACCGGCGCCGCGGCCCCGACAGCTTTATTACCGGCAAGGGCCAGGGCGAGCTGATCGCAGTCGCCCTCACCGACAAGATGGCCGATGGCCTGTCGATGGTCTATTCCTACTTCAACCCGGACTTCGAGGACCGCTCGCTCGGCACCTTCATGATCCTCGACCACATCGCTCGCGCCAGGGCGATGGGCTTGCCCCATGTCTATCTTGGCTACTGGGTCAACGGCTCGCGCAAGATGAACTATAAGATGCGCTTCATGCCGCAGGAGCATCTCGGCCCGAAAGGCTGGGAACGCTACGACCACGAAGCGGTTTCGCGCTGATCCGCTCTTTCGCCAACCATCCTTAAACTGCTTCAAGGGAGGATGCTTCTGGTTTTCGGCTGCGTGGCTGAAACGCCAGACGCTGGGCCAATTTTGCGCCTGCCTCCAAATTCATTGCGGGAACTGCCATGTCGTCCCACAACGATCATCAAAAAGGCCTTCTCATCACCGCCATCGGCGGGCTGACGCTGACCATCGACATTCCATTGATCCGGCTCGCCGACGGCGGCGCATGGACGATCCTCCTGCTGCGCACCGGCACCACCCTGGTCGCGGCGCTGATCATCTGGGCCGTGTGGCGCTCGCTGAGCCGTAACGCGCCGCAGCTCATCCCCGGCTGGTCAGGGCTCGTCGTCGCCCTGTGCTACGGCCTGACCTCGGTTACCTTCGTCATCAGTATCTATCACACCACGACCGCCAATCTGGTCTTCATCCTGGCCTTCAACGCCGTGTTCGCGGCGCTGCTGTCCTGGCTGTTCCTGAAGGAGCAGCCGCGACTGGTCACCGTGATGGCGATGCTGGTCATGATCGTCGGCGTCGCGATCATCGTCGGCGATTCGATCGGCACCGGCCACCTGTTCGGTGATCTCATGGCGTTGTGCTCGGCTTTCTTCATTGCGCTGGCCATCACCATCTCGCGCGCCAGCGGCAAGGACATGGGGTTCACTTCGCTGATCGGCGTGATCCTGCCCCTGGCCGTCGCGGTGTTCATGGTTTCGGGCGAAGGGTTCCAGGTGAACGCGCCGTGGTGGATCATCTTCAACGGCGCCGTCATGATGCCGATCTCGTTCTTCTGCCTCGCCAACGGACCGAAATATATTTCGGGACCGGAAGTGGCGATGTTCTATCTGCTCGAAACCGTGCTGGCGCCGGTCTGGATGTGGATGATCTTTGCCGAGATGCCGTCGCGCAACAGCCTGATCGGCGGTGCGATCCTGATCGTCACGCTGGTCGCCCATTCGCTATGGCAGCTGCGTGAGGGGCGAAAACGCCGCGCCAGCCTTGCAGTCCGTCACCCGGCCTGAGACTTCTTCTCGGCAACGATTTCGATTTGCGGCGGCGCCCCTTCGAGTTCCGCCGGCGCTGCGGGGGCAAGCTCGTCGGCCAATTCCACCTCGCGCAGCCATTCGCGCCAGATCGCGACCAGCAACGCCATCAGCACCGGACCGATGAACAGGCCAAGAAAGCCCATCGTCTTGACGCCGCCGACCAGGCCGAAAAAGGTCGGCAGGAACGGCAGCTTTATCGGGCCGCCGACCAGCTTCGGCCGCAATGTCTTGTCGACGATGAACAGTTCGACGCTTCCCCAGATGAACAGCGCCAAACCGGCCATCGGCGAGCCGCTGGCGGCGAGATAGATCGAAACAAGCGTGAAGGACAGCGGTGCGCCGCCGGGGATCAGCGCCATGATGCCGGTCAGGGCGCCGAGCGTCACCGGCGACGGCACGCCGGCCAGCCAGTAGGCCACGCCCAGCACCACCCCCTCGCCGATGGCGATAATGGTCATGCCGGTCACCGTCGAGGAAATCGTCGCCGGCACGACGCGTGAAATCCGCTCCCACCTGGTCGGCAGGATGCGTTCGCCGAGACGGTCGACCTGCCCGGCGAAATGCTCGCCGTCGCGATAGGCAAAGAACAGCGCGATCATCATGAACAGCAGCGCCAGCAGAAGGCCGAAGGCGCTGCCGCCGGCGGCCAGCACGCCGCGGTAGATGCTGCCGATGTTGGCGCCGCTGATCAGCTGGATCAGCTCGCCGATGCCGCCGGGATGGCCGAGATTGCGCGTCCACTGCTCGTTCAGCCAGTCGCCGACCACCGGCAGCGTGGCGATCCAGTGCGGCGTCACCGCACCATGGCGGTTGGTCTCGATCGCCCAGCCAACCCATTCGCGGACTTCGTTGCTGGCGTAGGCGCCGGCGAGCGCGATCGGCACCACCAGGAAGGCGAGGATGAACAGGATCGCCAATGTCGCGGCGACCGTGCGGTTGCCGCCGACGGCAGCAAGCAACCGCCGATAGAGCGGCCAGCTGGCAAAGGCGATGACCAGAGCAGCCAGCACCGGGACCAGGAAACCATGAAAGAAATAGACCCCGGCGGCAACGATCAGCACCAGCAGCCACCGCGCCGCGGACAGCGGCGGAATGACTGCGGATCTGACCGGCGTCGACAGGCCGAACAGGCGTTGCTGCCCTTCCGGTTTCCGAACCCTGGCTTCTTTCAAATGCCCATTTCTCCCAAACGCGTGTGTCCGCGCCTAATGTAGCGATGCTTATGCACCGACATAGTGCAGCAATCGTGACGACATTCCAAATGTTTGGATGGAGCTGCTAATCTCCTCCCTTGAGGGGGAGATGGCCGGCAGGCCAGAGGGGGTCGGAACGTTCAGACGCGACCCTAACAGAGGAGGCTGGAGCTTCACGCGCGACGACCCACTCTGTCGCCTTCGGCGACATCTCCCCCTCTAGGGGGGAGATTAGCAACTACCCGAATTTCCCCGTCCTCGGGAATCCCTTCGGCACCATGCGTCCAGCCGAGGCTCGGGCGCCGATCCATTCGACCAGCTCTTCACGTGATTTGGTGAAGGTGCGGTCGGCAGAATCCTGCCAGGAGAGACCGCTTGCGAGCGTGAAGGTCTTGAGGTCGAGGACGCCGCCATCCTTGTATTTCTGCAGGCGAACGCCCTTGCCGCGCCCCATCTCGGGGATTTCGGCGAGCGGGAAGATCAGCATCTTGCGGTTCTCGCCGACGATGGCGAGATGGTCACCGGCGACCGGCATACAGCGTTGGGCCTCGTCGGGCGCCTTGACATTCATCACCTGCTTGCCCTTGCGGGTGTTGGCGACGACTTCCTCTTCCGGCACGATGAAGCCGTTACCGTCGTGCGACACCAACAGCAGCTTGCGCTTGGGATCATGGACAAAGGCGGTGACGATGTCCTGGTCGTTGTCCATGTCGACGATGATGCGGATCGGTTCGCCATGGCCGCGCCCGCCCGGCAGCCGGTCGGCGCCGATCGTGTAGAACTTGCCGCCGGTGGTGAAGACCAGCACTTTGTCGGTGGTCTGGGCGTGGAAGGCGAGCTTGAGGCTGTCGCCCTCCTTGAAGGTCAGCAACGAATGGTCGGTCAGATGACCTTTCATCGCCCTGAGCCAGCCCTTTTCCGAAACGACCACGGTGACCGGCTCGCGCTCGATCATGGCATGGGCGATGTCGGTCAGGTCATGTTCGGGGGCGTCGGCGAACTGGGTGCGGCGCTTGCCGAGCGCGGTTTCCGGTCCGAATTTCTCGCGGATGCTGGAGACTTCCCACTTGATCGTCGACCACTGCCTGGCATTGGACGCGAGCAGCGCCTCGATCTGCTTCTTCTCGGTGGTGAGACCGTCGAATTCCTTGCGGATCTCGAATTCCTCGAGCTTGCGCAGGGCGCGCAGCCGCATGTTGAGGATGGCTTCGGCCTGGTTGTCGGTGAGCGACCAGCGCGCCATCATCACTTGCTTGGGCTCGTCCTCCTCGCGGATGATCCTGATCACCTCGTCGATGTTGAGATAGGCGATCAGATAGCCGGCGAGGATCTCCAGCCGCCTTTCGATCTCGCCGAGGCGATGCCTGGAGCGGCGGATCAGCACCTCGCGGCGGTGCTCCAGCCATTCCTTGAGCACGCCTTTCAGCGACAGCACGTTGGGTATCTTGCCGCGCGACAGGACGTTCATGTTGAGAGGAAAGCGGCTTTCGAGTTCGGTCAGCTTGAACAGCGATTCCATCAGGATGCCGGGATCGACCGAACGGCTCTTCGGCACCAGCACGACGCGGACGTCTTCGGCACTCTCGTCGCGGATGTCCTCGAGTAGCGGCAATTTGCGCGCCATCAGCAGCTCGGCGATCTTTTCGATCAGCCGCGCCTTCTGGACGCCATAGGGGATTTCGGTGACGACGATGCTCCAGGTGCCCCTGCCCTGGTCCTCCTGGCTCCATTTCGCCCTGACGCGGAAACCACCGCGACCGGTCTCGTAGGCTTCGAGGATCGAGGCGCGGCTGTCGACGATGATGCCGCCGGTCGGGAAATCCGGACCTTGGACGAAGTCCATCAACGTCGTCACCGGCGCATCGGGGTGCTCGATCAGATGCAGGGCGGCGTCGCAGAGCTCGGCGGCATTGTGCGGCGGGATCGACGTCGCCATGCCGACGGCAATGCCGGACGAGCCGTTGGCGAGCAGGTTGGGGAAGGCGCCGGGCAGCACGACCGGCTCCTCGTCCTCCTCATTGTAGGTCGGCCGGTAGTCGACCGCATTCTCGGTGATGCCGGACAGCAGCTCGGTCGCCACCTCGGTCATGCGCGCTTCGGTGTAGCGCATGGCGGCAGCGTTATCGCCATCGATATTGCCGAAATTGCCCTGGCCGTCGACCAGGGGATAGCGCATCGAAAAATCCTGCGCCAGCCGCACCAGCGCGTCGTAGATCGACTGGTCGCCATGCGGATGGAACTTGCCCATCACCTCGCCGACGATGCGGGCGCATTTGGCGAAGCCCTGGTCGGGGTTGAGCCTGAGCAACCGCATCGCATGCATGATGCGGCGATGGACCGGCTTCAGCCCGTCGCGCACATCCGGCAGCGCCCGGTGCATGATGGTCGACAGCGCATAGGCGAGATAGCGCTCTTCCAGCGCTTTCTTCAGATCGATCGGCTCGATATTGTCGCCACCGCCATCGCCAGGCGGCAAAAGCCTTTTTCCCATGGGCTGGGACTAGCCGAGCGGGTGATTCGCGGCAAGAGGCGCCTGAATGGGGCAGCCTCTTGCGCAATACGAACTGGACGCCAGCAACATCACTCGGTTACATCCCGCTTTTATGGCAATGGATCGGATTTGCTTTTCGCCGTGGTTTTCGACCATTGTGCGGCGGAAGCGCCTTTTTCCCGTCCAGTTCGTCGCTGAAGGGTGACGGCGCAACAATTGAAAAATCTTCAGCACACTCTCAGGGAACCGCGATGACGATCAGACGCTCGACACTCAACAAATTCGCTTTTTCGACCTTGCTGCTGACGCTGCCGCTGAACGCGGCCTTCGCGCAGGATGCGGCGGTCGCCGACCGGCTGAAGGCGGCTCTCGCCGCCCAGGGCATCGACATCTCCTGGACCGGGGTGACGGGCGATGCCTCCAGCATGGTGCTGCAAGGCGTGGCCCTCAAACCGGCGGCCGAAAAGGAAGCGCTCAAGATCGGCGACATCAAACTCAAAGGCGTGACCGAAGCCAATGGCGGTTATGAAATCGAAACCGTCTCGACTTCGGCATTCCAGCACAGCGAAAACGGCGTCACGCTCGACCTCAGCCCCTTCATCATCCACGACATGACCGTTCCCGCCGACGGCGCCTCAGGCCCGCTGGGTTCAATGATGATGTATGAATCGGCCGAGCTCGACAACATGACGGTCAAGGTCGCCGACAAGACCGCCTTCTCGATGGACGGGCTCGCCATCGAAATCACCCCGCCAGCCGACGGCAAGGCGATGGCGTTTTCCGGCACCACGGAAAAGTTCAATGCCGACCTGACGCTGGTCGAGGACCCGAAGTCCAAGGAGGTGATCAACGCGCTTGGTTACCAGAACATCACCGGAAACCTTGCCATGGAGGGCACTTGGCAGCCTGCGGACGGCAAGATGGAGCTGTCGAAATACGACATCGCCGTCGACAATGCCGGAACGCTTGGCATGACCTTCGGTTTCGGCGGCTACACGCTTGACGTCATCAAGTCGCTGCAGGACATGCAGAAGAAGATGGCGGCGCAGCCCGAAGGCGCCGACAATTCGGCGCAAGGCATGGCCATGCTTGGCGTCTTGCAGCAGCTTTCGTTCAACAGCGCTTCGATCCGCTTCGACGATGATTCGCTGACCAACAAGGTGCTGGACTATGTCGGCAAGCAGCAAGGCATGTCCGGCAAGGACGTCGCCAACCAGGCCAAGGCGGTCGTGCCTTTCGGCATGGCGCAGCTCAACAATCCGGAATTGACGGCGCAGGTGTCGGCTGCGGTCGGCAAATATCTCGACGATCCGCAGAGCCTCGAGATCTTGGCCGAGCCGCCGGCAGCGGTGCCGTTCGCGCTGATCATGGCAGGCGCCATGTCCAACCCGGCGGACCTGACGAAGACGCTTGGCGTGACGGTCAAGGCGAACGAGGACTGATTGGAGCGGGGCCCTGGGGGCGTCAGCGCCGCCCCTCACTGCCCTGCCGGGCATTTCTCCCCGGATAGTGACGGGGAAAAAGACACCGTCACAAATGATTTCGCCAACTGGCAGCGTTGCAAGACGGGTGCCAACGTCGCGGCCATCTGTCCTTCTCCCCGTCACTATACGGGGAGAAGGTGCCGTCAGGCGGATGAGGGCAGCGCAAAACGACAGCGTTTAGAGTCGGTTGCGGGAGGTTTTTAACCCTCTTTCTTGGTCACTGCGACGCGCAGCGACAATTCGCGAAGCTGTTGCGGGCTGGCTTCCGACGGCGCGCTCATCAACAGATCATAGGCCTGCTGGTTCATCGGGAACATCGTCACTTCACGAAGGTTCCTGGCACCGACCAGCAGCATGACGACGCGGTCGATGCCGGCCGCCATGCCGCCATGCGGCGGTGCGCCGTACTGGAAGGCGCGGTAGAGGCCGCCGAAGCGCTCCTCGACCGTCTCGCGATTGAGCCCGACAGTCTCGAATGCCTTGACCATGGTTTCCGGCAGATGGTTGCGGATGCCTCCGCTAGCGATCTCGAAACCATTGCAGACCATGTCATACTGGAACGCTTTGATGCCGAGCAGATCCTCACCGTTGAGCGCATCGATGCCGCCCTGCGGCATCGAGAACGGGTTGTGGGCGAAATCGATTTTTTTCTCGTCTTCGTTCCATTCGAAGAAGGGAAAGTCGACGATCCAGCATAGTTCGAAACGGTCGCGATCGACCAGGTTCAGCTCCTCGCCGGCGCGGGTGCGGGCCGCGCCCGCGAACGAGACGAACTTTTTCGGGTCGCCGGCGACGAAGAAGGCGGCGTCACCATCGGCAAGCCCGAGTTGGAGGCGGATTGACTCGGTGCGCTCCTCGCCGATGTTCTTGGCGAGCGGACCGGCGCCTTCGAGCTTCTCGCCCTCCTTGCGCCAGAAGATGTAGCCGAGGCCCGGCTGGCCCTCGCCTTGCGCCCAGGAATTCATCCGGTCGCAGAAAGCGCGTGAACCGCCGGTCCTGGCCGGAATGGCCCAGACCTCGGCCTTCGGGTCGTTGGCAAGGATGTTGGCGAACACCTTGAAGCCGGACTCGCGGAAATGTTCGGAGACCGCCTGCATCTCGATCGGGTTGCGCAGGTCCGGCTTGTCGGTGCCGTATTTGCGCATGGCGACGTCATAGGCGATGCGCGGAAACTCCTGCGTCACCGGCTTGCCGGCGGCAAAGGACTCGAACACGCCCCGCATCACCGGCTCCATGGTCCCCAGAATGTCGTCCTGCTCGACGAAGCTCATTTCCAGGTCGAGTTGGTAGAATTCGCCCGGCAGCCGGTCGGCGCGCGGGTCCTCGTCGCGGAAGCAAGGCGCTATCTGGAAGTAACGGTCGAAGCCCGACACCATGATCAATTGCTTGTATATCTGCGGCGCCTGCGGCAGCGCGTAAAAGGTGCCGGGATGGATACGTGACGGCACCAGGAAATCACGCGCGCCTTCGGGCGACGAAGCGGTCAGTATCGGCGTCGAGAATTCGGTGAAGCCGACCTCGCCCATGCGCTTGCGCATCTCGGCAATGATCTTCGTGCGCGCCACGATGTTCTTGTGCAGCGTGTCGCGGCGCAAATCGAGGAAGCGGTATTTGAGACGGATGTCCTCGGGATAGTCCGGCTCGCCGAACACCGGCAGCGGCAGTTCCTTGGCCGCCGACAGCACTTCGATCTCGCGCGCGAAAACCTCGATTTCGCCTGTCGGCAAATTGGCGTTCGCGGTCTCGGCCAGACGGGCCTTGACCTCGCCGTCGACGCGGACGACCCATTCGCCGCGCACGGTCTCGGCAATCTTGAAAGCCGGCG
The DNA here is from genome assembly GCF_055811235.1 of Mesorhizobium sp. WSM4810. Lineage (NCBI taxonomy): Bacteria > Pseudomonadati > Pseudomonadota > Alphaproteobacteria > Hyphomicrobiales > Phyllobacteriaceae > Mesorhizobium > Mesorhizobium sp. WSM4810. Next base: position 408,579 of record NZ_JBVVQV010000003.1, read on the forward strand.
AATCCGGGTCGGCGACGATCTGCGTCAGGCCATAGTGGTCGCGCAAATCAATGAACAGCAGGCCGCCATGATCGCGTACGCGATGCACCCAGCCCGAAAGGCGAACGGAAGAGCCGACGTCGCTTTTCCTCAACTGGGCACAGGTATGGCTGCGGTAACGATGCATTGTCATGGGTAAGTCCGGATGTCTGATTGCGGCCAAGGCATGATGGCCCGGCCCGAAAATTTGCGCGAAAAGCACATGAGAGGCCGCCTTTGTCAAGGCAGGCGTCGCCCGGGCAGCATCTTGATTCGAACTTCGGCATTCGTCCGTGGCTGTGTGAAAACTCCGCACCACAGTCAAAGTGTAGAATTTCCTCCGCCTGATCGTGATCAGCGTGGCCGAGCCGTGTACAATGGCCGTCACATTGGCGGGAGGACTACCATGCGCATTCGCACATTGACTGTCCTGGTGATGCTGCTTGTCGGCACCTGCGCATTTGCACACGCACAGACAAAGCCGATGTCCATCGAGGTGTTTCCTTTCGAATTGGAAGACAAGAGCGCTGGCGCAGGCATAATTCCGCCGGATGAACATGATAGGCGCTATCTGTCCGAGTCGGCACAAATGGCGAAGGACATGCTCTCCCAGTCAGGGCGCTTTACAGTGCTTGATGTGCCAGCCGGGGATGAGCAGGCGGTGGCGCCGCACGGATTGCGCAATTGCGGCGGCTGTGAAAGCAAGATCGCCAAAGAGCACGGCGCGTCTCTTGCCTTGCTGGGCGTCGTAACGCGCGTCAGCCGAACAGAGCATACGATGTTCATTCGCATCCTCGACGCTGATACCGGGCAACCTGTTTCGCAGGGGTTTACCGACCTGCGCATGGGTGCGAATTACGCGTGGCCCCGCTCCGTCAAATGGCTGATGAAAAACAGAATTCTTCGATAGGGCGGCAAGCCACCCGAGTGCGCCATCGGCAGCGCGAAGGATTCCCAGCTAAAATCAAACCGATACGTTGATAGCCGGCGCTGGCCTGCTAACCGCCGGCAATTGCCGCTGGCATTGGCGTGGGCGATGGTTCAAGAAGGATCAACGACAGGCCCTCCTTCATGTCCTCCATGCGCCCGCTGATCCCGCTCCTTATTGCCGCCGGCATCCTGCTCGGCGGCAACGGCCTGCAGAGCACCTTGATCGCATTGCGCGGGGCGCAGGAGGGGTTTTCGGCCTCGACCATCGGGCTGATGGGGACGTTCTATTTCGCCGGCTTCCTGCTCGGCTGCCTCGCCGTCACCCACATCATGAAGGCCGTCGGCCATGTCCGCGCGTTTTCCGCGCTGGCGGCGATCGCTTCGGCCGGGACATTGCTTTTGGTGCTGGTCGTCGACCCGGTCATGTGGTGCGCGTTGCGTCTCGCCGGCGGCTTCTGCTTCGCCGGCCTGTTCACCATCATGGAAGCCTGGCTCAATTCCGGGGCCGCCAACAAGGACCGCGCGCGGGTGCTGGCCATCTACCGGATGGTCGACATCGGTTCGGTCACCGGCGCACAGTTCCTGATCCCGATCGTTGGCGCCGGCGGTTTCGCCATCTTCGCCGTCATGTCGATCATGATCACGCTCTCGCTGGTGCCGGTGTCGCTCGGCGATCGCTCCAACCCGACCCCGCCCGAAGACGTCAAGCTCGACCTCGCCCGCGTCTGGCGGATCTCGCCGCTCGGCTGCTTCGGCTGCATTGCCGTCGGGGTCACCAACAGCGCTTTTCGCACTTTGTCGCCGGTCTATGCCGAACAGATCGGCATGTCGGTCACCGACGTCGTCACCTTCGTCAGCGTCGGCATATTCGGCGGCGCCATCATCCAGTATCCGCTCGGCTATCTGTCCGACCGCTGGGACCGGCGTTCGGTGCTGCTGATAACGACGTGCTGCGCGCTGCTGGCGTCGCTGGCGCTGGTGTTCTGGGCGCGCAGCGATCCGTCCCTCAACTTCGTGATCGTCTTCATCTTCGGCTGCTTCGCCATGCCGCTCTATTCGCTGTCGGCGGCGCACTCCAACGACCGCGCCGACAAGGGCGAGTTCGTGCTGATCAACGCGGCGCTGATGCTGTTCTATTCCTTCGGCGCCATTGGCGGGCCGTTCGCCGCCTCGACGGCGATGCAGTATTTCGGGCCAAGCGCGCTGTTCGTGTTCACCGCCACCGTCTACGCCATCTTCGTCGTGGTCATCCTGTACCGGATGCAGGTGCGATCGGGCGTGCCGGCCGGCCATCGCAGCCGTTTCATCGGCCTTTTGCGCACATCGACGGTGTTCGCCCGGCTGGCCAAGCGCAACGATGATTCCGACGGGCCTGCCAGGCAATGATGACGGCCCGCCAGGTCTTGAAACCCGGACAGCGGCTTGACGAAAGCCCGCGCGGCTGAAATTGAAGGAGACCTTACACTTTGCCAAAAGCGATTTGATGCACGTCATCACCACCCAAAAAGAACTCGAGACCGCTCTCGCCGCGTTCGAAAAGTCGGATTTCGTCACCGTCGACACCGAATTCATTCGGGAGACGACCTTTTGGCCGATTCTCTGCCTGATCCAGATGGCAGCACCCGGGGTGACGGCGCTGATCGACCCGCTGTCACCCGATATCGACCTGAAGCCGTTCTTCAGGCTGATGGCCAACGAGGCGGTCGTCAAAGTCTTCCATGCGGCGCGCCAGGACATCGAAATCATCGTTCATCTCGGCGATCTGGTGCCGCATCCTGTGTTCGACACCCAGGTGGCGGCGATGGTTTGCGGCTTCGGCGACAGCGTCTCCTATGACCAACTCGTCCAGAAGGTCACCGGCGCCCGGCTCGACAAGTCCTCACGTTTCACCGACTGGCGCCATCGGCCGCTTTCCGAAAAACAGCTCGACTACGCGCTTGCCGACGTCACCCATCTGATCGAGGTCTACCAGCACCTCAGCGCGGAGCTGGTGCGGGAAAACCGCGCCCACTGGCTGAACGAGGAGATGGACGTGCTGACCGCCCGCGAAACCTACGATCCGCATCCGGAGGACGCCTGGAAGCGGCTGAAGATGCGGCTGCGCAAGCCGCAGGAACTGGCGATCGTGCAAGCGGTGGCGGCATGGCGCGAGCGTGAGGCGCGCGAACGCGACGTGCCGCGCGGCCGGGTGCTCAAGGACGACGCCATCTATGAGGTGGCGCAGCAGGCGCCGCGCGATGCGGCAGCACTCGGCAAGCTGCGCACCACGCCGAAAGGCTGGGAACGCTCGGCGACGGCAACGGCGCTGCTTGGCGCGGTCAACAGCGCGCTTGCCTTGCCCAGGGAAGAGATGCCGAAGCTGCCGAAGAGTTTTCAGCCGCCCGAAGGCTCCAATGCCGCCGCGGAACTGCTGAAAGTGCTGTTGCGGATCGTCGCCGAAAAGGAGGGCGTCGCTTCGAAGGTGCTGGCCTCGAGCGACGACATCGACCGCATCGCCGCCGAGGGCGAGGACGCCGACGTGCCGGCCTTGCAAGGCTGGCGACGCGCCGTGTTCGGCGAGGCGGCGCTCAAACTGGTGCGCGGCGAGCTCGCCATCAAGTTCGACAAGCGCAAGATCGCGCTGTTCGATTTGTAGCGTCTGCGACGTCCTTCTCCCCTTGCGGAGAAGGTGGATCGGCGCGTTAGCGCCGAGACGGATGAGGGGTTCTGGAAGAAACGCCGCGTTAAAATATTGAATGATTTTAACGATTTAATGGCCGCGATCCTTCCAACACCCCTGCCATGAAAGTAACTTCAAACTCTGTTTCATTTCAATCGGATAGCGGCTTGGGCCAAGGGCTCGATTTCAAAGCCGATATATCAGAGAAAGCGCCCGCGCACCTTTCATCTACGATGGCGCCCGGCGCCGGGCGATGTGTCTCATCCGACCGAGTTGAGCCTGTCCTCAAAGGCATGACCCGTGGGCTCGGCCACCTTCTCCCACAAAGGGGAGAAGGGCAGTCAGCGCTGTTTCTGAGCGGCCAGGTGAAATACCGCGATGACGATCACGGGTATCGCCAGAAGCGCGAATTTGATGACGATCAGCGCCGAGGCGAAGGACAGCGAGTCCGGATTGGCCGACAGGAAATCGGAGAGCATGCGGGCCACCGCGATGTTCTGCGCATAATCGGCAAGCGTGTAGGGCAGCACCAGGACGAGCGCGAACAGCGACTGAAGCTGGGCCGACAGAGCCCGGAAGTTCTTCAGCCGCCGCCCGGCGGCAAGGATCAGGCTGACCAATGTGAGCGACAGCAGCGCCGGAAATAGCAGGTCGAAGGTCAGGTAATGCCAGACCAGGATGATCTCGCTGCCGCGACGCCCGAGTGCCGTCAGCCAGGCCATGCCCTCGTCCGGGGTGAACCCGGCAAAGCGCAAATCGAGCGACGGCAGGCCGCCGCTCAGCTGGCGGAAATAGAGGAACTCCATCGCCGTCATGGCGACGAAAACCCCCGCGCAGACAAAACAGAGCGCGGCAGCGTGGCGCGACAGCCGCAGCATCATTGCCGTCAGGCTTCGTGCGAACTGGTTAGGCTCCGCCGGGGTAATTCGGGCTTTCGCGGGTGATCGTGACGTCATGGGCGTGGCTTTCACGAAGTCCGGCGTTGGATATGCGTACAAACGTGGCGCGGTCGCGGAAATCGGCAAGGTCGCGCCCGCCGACATAACCCATAGCGGCTTTCAGGCCGCCGGCAAGCTGGTGCAGCACGCCGGACACAGGTCCTTTGTAAGGCACCTGGCCTTCGATGCCTTCCGGCACCAGTTTCAGCGTGTCGCGAACCTCGGCCTGGAAATAGCGGTCGGCGGAGCCACGCGCCATGGCGCCGACCGAGCCCATGCCGCGATAGGCTTTGAACGAGCGGCCCTGGTGCAGATAGACTTCGCCCGGGCTCTCGTCGGTGCCGGCCAGCAGCGACCCGATCATGGCGGCACTGGCGCCGGCGGCGAGCGCCTTGGCGAGATCGCCGGAATATTTTATGCCGCCATCGGCGATGACCGAGACGCCCGATTTCTGCGCCGTCTCGACCGCCGACATGATCGCGGAAAGCTGCGGCATGCCGACGCCGGCGACGATGCGGGTGGTGCAGATGGAACCCGGCCCGATGCCGACCTTGACGGCATCGGCGCCGGCATCGATCAGCGCCAGCGTGCCTTCTGAAGTGGCGACGTTGCCGGCCAGGATGCGGACCGAATTGGACAGTTTCTTGGCCCGCGTCACCGCATCGAGCACGCGTTGCGAGTGACCATGCGCGGTATCGATCACCAAAAGGTCGACGCCGGCATCGATGAGCCGCTCGGCGCGCTCAAAACCGTCATCGCCGACGCTGGTGGCGGCCGCCGCGCGCAAGCGCCCCTGCACGTCCTTGGTGGCGTGCGGGTTGAGCTGCGACTTCTCGATGTCCTTGACGGTGATCAATCCGACGCAATTGCCGCCGCTATCGACCACGACCAGCTTCTCGATGCGGTGCTGGTGCAGGAGCCGCTTGGCCTCGTCCTGATCGACATTTTCCTTGACCGTGATCAGGTTCTCACGGGTCATCAACTCGTAGACTTTCTGGGCCGGGTCGGAGGCGAAGCGCACGTCGCGGTTGGTCAGGATGCCGACCAGCCGTCCGACCGTGTGCCCGCCAGCGCCGCCATTCTCGACCACCGGAATGCCCGAGATGCTGTAGTTGCGCATCAGCCCCAGGGCGTCGGCGAGCGTCGCATCGGGGCCGATGGTGACGGGGTTCACCACCATGCCGGATTCGAACTTTTTGACTTGCCGCACCTGCTCGGCCTGTTCGGCAGGCGAGAAATTGCGGTGGATGACGCCGATGCCGCCGGCCTGGGCCATGGCGATGGCAAGACGCGCCTCGGTGACGGTATCCATGGCGGCGGAGAGGATCGGCACGTTGAGGTCGATGTCGCCGGCAATGCGGGTGCCGATATCGGTTTCGCCGGGCATGACCTCGGAATGACCCGGCTGCAGCAGCACATCGTCAAAGGTCAGCGCCAATGCGCCCGTGGACGTTTCGATAATCTTTGCCATGGCCAGCCCTCGGAATGCATGAAAAGCGCTGGACCGGATGGACAGCGCCGACTCGTCTTCTTCCCTTTCAGGATTGGCGCTGGCTCGTAACACGTCCCGTCGCCGTTGAAAAGCCGATTGCTTGTGCACGACAGGGCCGCGAACCCAGCTTAATGCCTTTCGCGGTGACGGATGGCGACCGGCATTCACCGCTGGTGATTGGCGAAAGCCGAAGCGGCCGCCTCGCCGACGGCGCTGCTCCGGAGTTTTGTTGGGCATGCCCGCTGCCAGGTCGCTCAAATGTGACAGCAAGTTAAGGCGACATCCAACGCAACCCGTGGTAACCGCCCTGCCTGTCGGCTTGCCCGGTCGGCAACAATCGAATCCGGACGCGCTCCATGAACCGCACCATTCCGCTTATCCTGGCGGTCGCCCTTTTCATGGAAAACATGGATTCGACCGTTATCGCAACGTCGCTGCCGGCGATCGCCGTCGACCTCCAGACCAGCCCGGTGGCGCTCAAGCTGGCGCTGACCGCCTATCTGGTATCGCTGGCGGTGTTCATTCCGATCAGCGGCTGGATGGCCGACCATTTTGGCGCCAAGACCGTGTTTCGCGCCGCGATTGCCGTGTTCATCGTCGGATCGGTCGCTTGCGCGGTGTCGAATTCGCTGCCGGCCTTCGTGGTCTCACGCTTCCTGCAAGGCATTGGCGGCGCCATGATGACGCCGGTGGGACGGCTGGTGCTGGTGCGCGCCACGCCGAAGAGCGAGCTCGTCGCCGCGATGTCGTGGCTGACCGTTCCGGCATTGGTCGGGCCGCTCGTCGGGCCGCCGGTCGGCGGTTTCATCACCACCTATTTCAGCTGGCACTGGATCTTCCTGATCAATGTGCCGATCGGGCTGATCGGCATCTGGCTGGCCACGCGCTTCCTGCCGGAGACCGAAGCGGCGCCAACGCCGCCGCTCGATTTCATCGGCTTCGTGCTGAGCGGCCTGGCGGCATCGGGCATCGTTTTCGGCCTGTCGGTGGTCAGCCTGCCGGCCTTGCCGCCGATTGCCGGCTTCCTCACCGTGGCTGTCGGGCTGGTTTCTGCCGTGCTTTACCTCCTGCATGCGCGCCGCGCCGAAAATCCGCTGCTGGCGCTCGAACTGTTCCGCAACCAGGTGTTCCGCGCCTCGGTCCTCGGCGGCGGGCTGTTCCGCATCGGCATCGGCGCCGTACCCTTCCTTTTGCCGCTGATGTTCCAAATCGGCTTCGGGCTGACGCCGTTCCAGTCGGGAATGATCACCTTCGTGGCGGCGATCGGCGCCATCGGCATGAAATTCGTCACCGCGCTGATCTTCCGGGTCGCCGGCTTCCGCCGCGTGCTGATCTTCGGCTCGCTGATCGCGGCGGCGTCGATTGCCATCAACGGCCTGCTGACGCCCGAGACGCCATATCTGCTGATCCTCGCCGCCATGCTCGCCGGCGGCTTCATCCGCTCGATGTTCTTCACCGGCATCAACGCGCTAGCCTATGCCGAGATTTCGACCGCCGACACCAGCAGGGCAACGCCGATCGCCGCAGTGTTCCAGCAACTGTCGATCGCGCTCGGCGTGGCGCTGGCCGGCGGCATTCTGGAAGTGTCGACGACAATCCATGGCGGGGCGCTGACGCTGAGCGACTTCCACATCGCGTTCTTCATTGTCGCGGCGGTGTCGGCCGCCGCATCGCTGTCATTCATGCGGCTGGCGCCCGATGCCGGCAACGCCGTATCGGGACATGGCGGGCTGACGGCGCCGAAGACGCTGGGGGTGGGTCCACCGGGATCGTAGGCTCTCTCCCTTCTCCCCTTGTGGGAGAAGGTGGATCGGCGCGCAGCGCCGAGACGGTTGAGGGGGTGTTGGACGGAATGAGGCGTTGGTGATTTTGCCGATGTATACGAGAGTTTGCGTCAAGCTGGAGCACCCCTCATCCGACCGAGCTTCGCTCGGCCACCTTCTCCCACAAGGGGAGAAGGAAAGGACGCTAACCCTTGAAATCCTTCGCCAGCAGATAAAGCTCCACCGACTCGTCGCGCGAGGCCGGCGGTTTGACGTGGTGGACCGAGCGGAAATTCTGCTTGAGCCTGGCGAGCAATTCGTTCTCGGCGCCGCCCTGGAAAGTCTTGGCGAGGAAATGGCCGCCCGGCTTCAGCACCGAGAGGGCGAAATCGGCGGCCACCTCGCACAGATACATGGTGCGGATGTGATCGGTCCGGCGATGGCCGGTGGTGGGTGCGGCCATGTCGGACAAAACGATGTCCGGTTGGCCACCGAGCGTTTCGGCGAGCTTTTGCGGCGCCTGCGGGTCGAGAAAATCCATCAACAGCACCGGCGCGCCGGGCACCGCGTCCATTTCCAGATAGTCGATGCCGACGACATGCGGGTGTTCGGCGGTCGATTTCGTGCGCGCGGCGGCGACCTGGCACCAGCCGCCGGGTGCCGCGCCAAGGTCGATGACTTTCATGCCGGGCTTGAGCAGATGGTGCTTGTCGTCGATCTCGATCAGCTTGTAGGCCGCGCGCGAGCGGTAGCCGTCGGCCTTGGAACGCTGGACATAGGGGTCGTTGATGTGGCGCTGCAGCCAGCGGCGCGACGATTCCTTCAGGCCGCTTTTCTTCTTGATCCGCGTCTTCAGCACGCGAATGCCGGCAGAGCCTGGTTTTTCCGGTTTCCTGGTCATTGCCTGACTTCTTGTTTGAGCATGATATTTTCCGAAAACCGGTTGCCACTTTTCGCTGACACGGTCCTGCGGTTCGGGATCATGCATTCTGGTCTGAGCATGATCTTTTCCGAAAACCGGCTGCCACTTTTCGGGATCATGCTCGGCCCCGCCCATTGTTGCGCCAGACACCGTCGTCGGCCATCAATTCGCTCAATATGCCCTCGCGCAGGCCGCGGTCGGCGACGCGCAGCCGCTCCGACGGCCACACCGCGCGGATCGCTTCCAGGATGGCGCAGCCGGCCAGCACCAGATCGGCGCGATCGGCGCCGATGCAAGGATTGGCGACGCGCTGCTGAAAATCCCAGCCGACCAGTTTTTCGACCATGCGGTCGACGCTGTCGCGATCCATCCACAGCCCGTCGACGCGTCGGCGGTCGTAGCGGTCCAGGTCGAGGTGGACGCCGGCCAGCGTCGTCACCGTGCCCGAGGTGCCGAGCAAGTGGAATTTCGGGCTGGCGAGCACATGGCTCAGCCGGTCGCGCCCGTCGAAGGCGTGCAGGCGCACAGCCACATCCTCGACCATGGCGGCAAAGATCTCACGGGTGACGGCGCGGCCGCCGAAGCGCTCGGCCAGCGAGACGACGCCGACCGGCAGCGACGTCCAGGAGACGATGTGGTTGGCGAGCCTCGGCGAGCGGTGGCCGGTGAGATCGATCAGCGCGATTTCCGAGGAGCCGCCGCCGATATCGAACAGGACGACGCCTTGCGTGTCGCGGTCGACCAGCGAGCCGCAGCCCGACACCGCCAGCCGCGCCTCGGTCTGGCGGTCGATGATCTCGAGTTTCAACCCCGCCTCGCGCTCGACGCGGTCGAGGAACTCGGCGCCGTTGGCGGCCGTGCGGCAGGCTTCGGTGGCGATCAGCCGGGCCTTCCTGATCTTGCGGTTGCGCAATTTGTCACCGCAGATCTTCAGCGCCTCGACCGCACGGTCCATCGCCGGCTGCCCGAGCCGGCCATTGGCGGTGAGGCCCTCGCCCAGCCTGACGATGCGCGAGAAAGCGTCGATGACGCGGAACTGGCCGTGGCGCGTCGGCACCGCCACCAGCAGCCGGCAATTGTTGGTGCCAAGATCGAGTGCCGCAAACACCGGCAGTTCCTGCAGCGGCGGGCGGCGAGCAGCCGGCTCCGGCCGGCCTGGCGCAACCGACGGCAAGGCCGCGACGATCGCCGCGGGCGGGCGGCTGGCCGGAGCGCTGACAGCAGCAGACGCCACTCCGGCCGCAGCGAGGCGAGCGTCGTCGCGAGCAAAAACCTTGCGGCCGCGCCGGCGTTTGCGCCGCTTCCTGGTCTTGGCCTTCTGGCCATTCTGATGCTGGGACGCGTCGCCTGCCTGTCCGTGACCGGACCAAGGCTGCACCGGGCGGCCATTGTGCCGGCCGGTGGGTGGGCTTGCCTGGCCCGAAGGCGGCGGCGAAGCCCTGGACACGCCCACTTCCGGCGCGCCGGCGCCGGTGTCGTGGTCTTCCACTTCAGTTCCTTCCGGCGCCGCGCGAACCGGAGACCGGACGCAGCAGGCGCTTTCATGTGTTCCAAGTTGCCACCAGACTAGCAGCGCCGGGCCGGATCACCAAGAGCGCAGGGGTCGAATTTGTCGGCGGCATTGTCTCGCCGCTCCGCTCGGCCCGATGATGGCGGGACAGCGCCCCCCTCTGTCCTGCCGGACAGAGGGGGGCGCGAAGGATCGCCAGCCTTTCCTTCTCCCGCAGCAGCGCCTTGCCAGTTGAATAGCCGGCTTCGATAAGGCATTTCTGAAATGGCGGGTATGAAACATTCGAAATCGCGGGCAGTTTTCCTGACGCGAACCGAACGGGCAACGGGGCTGCAACGCATGATCGTCACGCCATGAACTGGAGGCGTTATTTCTGGCCGGTCGTCGGCGTTGCGGCGGTCGTCTTCTCGCTATGGCTGCTGCTGCACGAGCTGCGCGGCATCTCGCTCGACGACGTCTGGGACGGCATCGTCGCCATCCCTGCCCGCGGCTGGGTGCTCGCCGCGCTGAGCTCGGTCATCGCCTATGCGTCGCTGGCCGGCTACGATCACATCGCGCTCCTGCATATCGGCAAGAAAGTGTCGCGGCTGTTCGTCACCCTGTGCTCCTTCACCACCTACGCGCTGTCGCACAATATCGGCGGCTCGGTATTTTCAGGCGCGGTGATCCGCTACCGCGCTTACGGAACCAGGGGCCTGACCGGACAGGACGTCGGCATTCTGGTGGCGATCTGCTGGATTACCTTCGTGCTGTCGACGGTGTTGGTTTCAGGCATCGTGCTGGTGCTCGCGCCGGAGATCGTCGACCGTTTTTCCGGCACGCCGCATCATCGGCTTTCGCAGGCGGCGGGGCTCGCGATGCTGCTCGTGGTGGCGGCCTATGTCTTCGGCAGCTGGCTGCATCTCAGGCCATTGAAGATCGGAAGCTTCCAGGTCCATTATCCGGCGCTGCCGATCGTCGCGCGGCAATTGCTGATCGGCCCGATCGAGCTGCTGGCGGCGGCGGCGATCATCTTCTTCGCCCTGCCCGAAGCTGGCAATCCCGGATACTTCGTCGTGCTCGGCGTCTTCCTGATGTCGTTCTCGGTCGCCCAGATCTCGCATGCGCCGGGCGGGCTCGGCGTGTTCGAGGTCGTCTTCCTGGCCGGCCTGTCGCATATGGACCCGGTCGGCGTGCTGGCAGCACTGCTGGTGTTCCGGCTGTTCTACCTGATCATCCCGCTGGTGATGGCGCTCGGCGTCGTGCTGTATTTCGAGCACTCGCAGCTCGGGCGAAGGGAGAATTGAGGGGCGGCTTTGAACCACGCCCTTATGAAATGTGCCGATTGAAATGCCTTCGGCAGGCTTGACTATTTTCCGACGGCGGCTACAAGGCACGCGCGGCGCCATCGTCGCCCTGCCGCGTGGTTTTCAACAGCCGCGCCTGCTGGGGAATAGGTTAACGGTAGACCCACGGACTCTGACTCCGTTAGTCCTGGTTCGAATCCAGGTTCCCCAGCCAACAGTTTCCGCAATTAAATCAGCCCCTTATGCAGAACAATCGCGACCGAAACGTGTTGCATGGGTTTTCCTGCCCTGTAGCGCGCAAACCCTTGCATTCCGGGCATGTCCCGCCCCGTCCCTTTCTGTCCATGCAACACGATTGCAACACGGATCAGCCAATTTGTTCCCGCCATGTTCCTAGAGAGCGCGCCTTCGCCGGTGCCAATTGCGGTGCCCATTTTTTTCCTGCGACTGTCGGCAGGTCCGTGCGACAATCCCGCCGGGGAATCAACGCGGGATTTCTTACATGACGAAACTGAGCACTCTAAAACGCCGATGATGGACAGCGATAGCGCGGCTGCATTAGTTTACCACGATCTCAAAACGTCTCAGCGCGCGACTTTCCAGGTTGCCGCCGAGTGAGGTCGTTGGTTGACCGCGTCGCTGGTGCTAGTCCATTCTGGTGCGCTGTTCGGCATGTTTTCGTTGCTGAACAATCCAGCCAGCCAACCTGCGACGCTGGAAGCACTCAAAGCCCCGGTCTGGTGCTTCGTGGCTGGCCTTCTGCTGGCGCTGGCATAGGGTTTCTTCGCTTGGATCAACTGGTCGATGCACTCGTTCAATTACGCGTCCTCGGCACGATACGATATGCTATGGACGCTGAGAAGTGGATCGATCCTCCACCCTTCCAAAGGGCGTTGGACATCACGAACTGGGGCAGCATCGCTTGCGGTTTGCTTTCTGCCCTATCCATTGCGGCGGGCGCGGCTTTGATCCTGCATGGGGACTATCTAGCTGCAATATTCGGAATTTGATCCCGCCCATAGACCGCCACCGTGAGGGCAGCGGAGTCTCTGGGCTCAGTTGGGCGTGTTAGAACCAGCGCTCCCGGCGCTGGTCGCTGGCCACAAGAACAAGGCCCAACAGCAAGCCTACAGCCGCGCCCAGCATGAAGGCGGACGATAGCGTGCCAGGATTTTCTTGAACGACACCGGAAGCCGTAGACGCCCTTTTGCGAAGTGCTTGCGTTGTCCGAGACACGCTATCGGCCGCGCCCTCATACCAACCAGTGGCTTCTTCGACCACCTCTTCAGCACGCTCCGCGAGCGTCCGATTGATTTTGTTGATCTCGCGCTTCAGCTGCGCAACTTGCTTCTCCAAGGCTTCCTGCGCTTCGCGCTGCGTCTCCGTCGGCTTTGCGTCTTCGTTTGGGTCGTCGGCCATTGTGATGATCTCCGTTTTGGGTGGGGGCTCAACGGCCGCCGCCGCGTATGGTTCCTCAGCGACAAAAAGCCCGCCACCTTGAAGGCAGCGGGCTAGCAGCGGCAGAGTTTGCCGCCCGTCAGTGACGCTCTGCCGGTGCTTCGAGAAACTCCATGAAGTTCTCAACCACCTTGTCGATCGGCATTGACCGCGCATTGCATCCGCGAAGAATGGCGGGCGGCGATCTTGACAATTTTGAAGCTGGGAAGCGGGCGCCGTATGACCGCACTCTGCTTGACCTTCAGGCAGCGCTCGAATGGGCCGGCGTCGAGTTCATCCCCGAGAACGGCGGCGGCGCCGGTGTGAGGTTGCGGAAATGAAGACCAGGCGGCGCAAAAGATTTTGGGATCGAGCGAGAATGCGCCGGCTCTCCTCCATGACGGATCGCATCTCCGCAATCGTGGCCCGCGTGGCATCAACCTGCAACCGCGACCTCTCTACGTACACGTTATCGATTTGCCACGGGTCCATTGCCGTAACTCACTGCGACTAGCGTTTTCGAGGCGACTAGCGTTTTCGAGTTAGAAATCGGGCTTCCCGCATAAGTGACGGCCAGTCGGACCCCAGAAGAGCGATAAGCTCGCGAGCCTGCTCTTCGGTTATATTCGCCTCTTTAACCAAGCGCTGAACGACAGAGTCGTCAGGGGCCCCGCTGGGTGTTCTGTCCCTATCGTCAGCCATCGGAAAAAATCCTTAGGTAGCATAACGCGACCATTTGGACTGAGTTCCTCCACAATGACTTCCGCGATCACGGGATTACTCGGATCTCCCCAAGCTCGGTAGTATCAAGGCGGCGGACGCCAATCCGCTAGGCCGGCGCCCGACAAGGCAATCTACCCCAACGCCCCCCAAGTGGCGCCGGCCACTTACAGCCCCCTCGTTCGAAAGTTGGCTTCCAGTCGCGATTGCGCGCCCGCTGCTGGCCTTCGTAGAAGAACACCTGCCGTCGATCACCACCGGCAGCCTTGCAGTTTGAGCAGATAAAGAGCCCGACCAGGTCGTCATGCATCGGGCCGTGGTCACGGCCGAGCCTGTCAATCAGCGCCTGGATGTCGAGCTTCGTCGATTTGCAACACATCGGGTGCGCACAATTGACATAGATGGTCTCGCGGGCGGCCAGGGTGTCGGCGAGGGTCTTTTTGGGCATGGCGATCTCCGTTGAGGGCTCGCCGCAACGGGGAGGAATATAATCCTGAAAACGAGGGCGTCGGCAATAGGGGACGCCAACTCTTTGACATTGGGTTGATATTAGCTCAGGGGCCTCATTTCTTTCGGCCGGACTCTTTGCAACCTTCTCGCTATCGTGTGCGGCAACGGCGCGGCGTCTTGAAGCATCCATATCGATCATTGGCTGTCCGCGCTTGGCGCCGACCAACCGAAGCTGCGGAAAGCGAACAACTTGAATAACAAAATCACTCTGTATGGTCAGATCATCGACCAACACACCACCGAACCGAATGACCTTGCCGAGCGCGATCGCCTCGTCCAGCAGATGCGCGAACTCAACACGTTTCGCAATCGTGTCGTTCACGGTCCGTGGAGCGTATACCTCGGAGAAAAGAAGGCTTGGCAGAAACTCTCAGTCAACCGGCAAAATGCAACACACCAATTCTTTGAGGTGACTGCCGATGTAATTCGGGCGGCTGCTAGCGACCTCGCGAAATCCAGGTAGAGGCGTCTCACTTTGCCTTTGGCTTTCTAGTACCGAAAAAGGCATAGCAATGAGCGTGGCAGGCGACGAAAGACTAACGGCTGGGTAGCTCTGGCTACTTGCGCACGATCCATTCCAGCAAGTCAGGATCGACGTCATCGCTCCCGGTAAAGTCGCTGATCAAAAGCGCGGCAACCGACCGCCATTTGTCTTCGGGGATATTCTCTTCGATCACGGTTTTTATGAAGGCGCTACGCAGGATATCGCAGTCAAAAACCGATACCTGGGCGCCTGCCTGGGCTTTCGCCATCTCAGCCCTCCTGCCTCTAGGGCGGAAGCACTGCCATCTCCCAAGCGTCCGCGGTGCCTCTATTCGGTACGGACGACGTTGGGATTGTACGCTTTATTGCGAATTTCGCGAGTCCGGCCTCGCTCAATCTGGCGCGGCCTTCAATCCTCTTCCCGGAAATCCTGCAGCGATGCGTGCCGAAGATCCTCCTCGCACCTTAGATGCTTCACGCGGGCCTTGATGCCCCGGCTTGACCCAGTGCGTTGCCGGCCGCTTTGGCATATCCTTGGGCGGTGGCCCAGCATGTTCTTGGACACGCTTCCAAAGCCGCTCCCGCATCTCGCGGTTGACGCTCACGAACGCACTACCGATTATTTCCGGGTGCCTGGCTCAGCCATCAGAGCAAACGCCGGCTTGCCCCTCTCGCGTTCGACGCCGAGGAGTTCAAACTCGCTTTCGGTGAAGCATTTTGTCTTCAGCCAATTGGTAGTTGGGCCGCTGCGGATATTTGCTGTCTCGACGCTTCGATACCATCCCCTCCAGGCCGGCCGCGTCGATCAGATGATAGATCGCGTTGGCTTCGCCTGGCATCGTCTCGCTGAACTGGATGCGGCTGTCAGACCCTATAAGCCCGGCCAGGATTTCTCGCCGATCCTCAAGCGTCATGTCGCGCAAGTCGTGGCCGTTGAGATGCAGCAGATCGAACGCGACGAAATAGAGGTCGTGCTGGCGCCTCGTGATTGCCTTGCGCAGCGCGACAAAATCCGAAAGGCCAGCCTCATTCAAGACGACGACTTCGCCGTCGATGATGGCGTTCTGTACGTTGAGACCTTTGGCTGCCTCGACCAGGTCGCGGTACTTCGATGTCCAGTCTAGGCCGCGGCGGGTGAAGATCCGAGCGCCGCCGGCGTCGATGATGATTTGGGAGCGGTAGCCATCGAATTTGGCTTCATGCATCCAGTCATCGCCTTGGGGCGGCTTGGCGACCAAGGTAGGCATCATCGGAGGAATGAACTCAAGCCGGCCGGGCCCGGCACTCACTGGTTTACGCACGAATTCGAGTTTAGGTCCGTCCGATCTGGCGGCTAGGGGACGGAACGTGACCATTTTACTAAATTAGTAATGATGCATGAAACGGCATATTATTCGTCCCAGCCGGCGGACACGGCCCATACCCCCGCCGGTTAGGCCCGACGGTCGGTTGCCTACCCCGCAGCGGCTGTCGGGCCGTCCTTATCACAGTTCGGGACAATCAACGTGGGCCGAGATAGAACCAACAACCCCGCAACCGGATCAAGGGCAAGCGCCACGGGCCGCCTGCGAAGGACGAAGCAGAGCATTTCGAGTTCTGCCCCGTGTGTGGCCAAACGTTCGACAAGCGAAACCTTGGCGAGGTGCTGCATCATTATCTCCCCGACCATGAGCCGTTGAAGCTCGATGGATAGGTGAGTTGGCTTTCGCATACGGCTGGGTCATCCAGAATTGTTGGCGGTCCCGACCAGGCGGTACCGGAATCGATTGCGGATGCGCTCGTTGAAGAAGCGGCCCTTGGCGAATGCGGCTCGGAACTCGGCGAAGGTCTCCGGCGGCACATCCTCAAACTGGTAGCATTTGCCGCTGGCCACGAACCACACCGAGAGGGTCCTACGATCCGGATCGTATTCCGTTTTGCTTATCGAGGTGGACGGCATTCACGCCTTGGTTCGGCGCGGAATTGTGGCCCCGTTGGTTCCCAGCACGGCAATTTAAAGGTCGGCCAGATGACCCATGCAGCTAGGGGGTTTCGTCCCGACCAGCCTTACCAATCGCCTCAAGCAATGAAGCTAAAGTTGGCGGCAGTTCTGGTTCGACCTCCAGCCCAAGCAGCTTATGTACGTACGACGATTGTCTTCGGTGCCGATCAATTCGCGAACGGCATCGGCAAGGGTCTTATGGCCCGCTGCGTCACGCTTTGCCATGTCTGCATGTCCCAACCCCGCCCGAGCCGCAACTCGCAGGTCATGGAATGGTTCCGTTAGGGGGGAATGTTTGGGACCTAGTGGTCAAAATCCAACGCTTGGTACCCATACCGGCGATTGCCAGAGTGTCCCTGTGTCGGGGTGGAGAGCGGACGTTTCTAGCGGTATTGTTTCCGCATGCTGATGCTCGCTGCTGTGCTCGATCTTGCCTTCGCCGCCTTCCATCTAGGATTCTGGCGGCTTTTCGGATGGCCGGCCCGGCTGAAGGGTTCGGGCAACCTAAACGCAGCAATCACTCAAACTCTGAATGTCATGCTGACGTTCACCTTTGTGTCTTACGGCGCAACATTGCTTTGGCTTTGGTACCGGGGGCTAATTTGGCCGCCACTTCTGTTTTTCGGAGCCGCTTTCTGGGCCATTCGCTTGGCTGCACAGTTCGCGCTGTTCGATATGCGGCATTGGCAATCCAAGCTGATCTCGACAGTCTTCGCCGTCTCGGCTTCTGCCCATGCCCTCGCAGGGTTATAGGAGGCAGAACAGTAAATGTCGGCTTCTGGTCGCTTTCGGACGAAAGCACTCCGGGTACCAAGCGTTAAATTTTGACCAACAGGGCCACGCATGTCGACCATCAATCTTAATCAGATTGTTGTGTCCGCTCTGCCAACGCAAAAGCCTGCAAGTTCCTCGATTTGCCAATGGCTTGGTCAGCGTTCGCAATGATCGAGAAGAACGCAGCGCGAGCGATGTCCTTTTTTGACGCGTCCGGATGCTCCTTTTTTGCAGCCTTTAGGAGCTGTTTTGGTGTCATCTCTGGCGTCACTACCCGCATCAGCGTATCGCTAATCGCCTGCAATTCGGTCGGGTTCATAAGAGCATCCTCAATAATGGCCTGCTGGCTTAGTCTTATCTAAAGGTGTCTTCTCTGTGTCGTAGCGCTGGGGCAATCGGACCAACAACGAAGGCACGGGCTTGTCCTCATCCGGCGATACGGCGCCTTGTTGGCAACCCGAACCATTGTCCCCAGATCGCGTTCCTCCAGAAAAGAGAAAAGCCCGCCGCACCCTTTCGGCACGGCGGGCGGTCTTCCCAGTCGCTTACGTCATTCGATGATCTTGATGATCTTGCGTGTGCCTGGGTCAACGACAACGGTCCGGTTGTCGACGACAACGGTGCGGTATTTGGTGTTGGGGACTTCATGAAGTTCGACAGTCTCGGGCAGGGTTGAGCCGATATTGAGCTCCACTCCAGGGATTTTCACCGATGCGAGCGGCTGCTTTTTGACGTATTCCCTAATGACCGTCTCCTGTTCAGGCTCGATGACTACGTCCTGAGCGGCAGCGGCACCGAGGCCCGCCAGCAGCAGAAATCCCGCGGCTGCAGTGGAAAGATGCATTCTCATAAGTGCCTCCTTTGTGTAGCTCTGTTCCGCTGAACGCGTCTTCGCGCCAGACTTAACAAACCCCAGCCAGCTGCATTTGTTCCCCAAAAGTCCCTCAAGGCTGATGCGCGACAGGACCTAGGTCTCGCCTGTTTTGGCATAATAGGCCGGAGATAGCGCCACCCGGAACCGCCGCTGCGCATAGTCGTTGATCCCTGCAAGTTCACGGGAAGGAGCACATGGAAAATAGTGTCCACCAAGCTCGCTGGTTACTCGCTCCAGTCTTCACAGTTTCGATCACATTCCTTGCGATTGGAATAATCGTTAGTTAGGGATCGTTCTAGGAAAGACCGGACTTGACGATTGGACGGAGCGACGAACTGATATCTGCGCAGCTAAGTTAAGTCCCTTCCTGCGCTGATAAAGGACCACCCGCCATTCCTCGATTTGGCGGGTGGTCCGTGCGGCTGACCAAGTCCGCTCAGGAGGCCTGTCAGCGGTTTAAGGTCGCGAGGCAGCATCACCTCACAGCAGGTCTTCGGCAACCCCGTCGAATTTCCTGAGGCCTATGCTTGGAGGCTTTCGCTTAAGAAGCCCCTGTTCACTTGCGGCCGCCCTGAAGGCATCGAACGCGGATTGCTGGGTGCAGTGTCCAGCCAGGCATTCCTCGATCATTCGAATTGCTTCAAGTCGGGATGGCTTGTCCATGAATGGCCATGGTTGCTGAAGCGCCGTCTCAGCATCGCGGATCGACGCAATCAGCATCGATCTGTCATTCAGGTAGATTGTAATCGGAATAAACGCCGGCATCTTTGTCGCTCGCCAGGATTGAAGGCGGCTAAACGCGAAGACAAGGCAGTGGTTGCATCGTTGTTAATTCCGAGCGCCGCTGTCCGATACGGAGGGACGATGGCGGACGAAGACGATGACTATGAACCGGTCCAAGCGAGAATTATCGGCATCGACCACCCTCTGAACGCGAGGATGATCCTGCGGCGTGTGTTTCCAGCCCTTCGTGATGGATTCCGCCCTCACCGCGCCCTTGGCGATCGCCTGCTGAAATGCGATGTCTTTCGAAGCTCCAAGCGCGGCAAACGTCTCGTGCAGTCCAATCGTGTCGGCGCGGAGCTTCAAAAGGCTGTCGGAATATCGGCCAATGATCCGCGCCACCAGGTTGGTAGGGATTGGTTTACCATCTCGGATCGCAGTTGTGATCGTGCGGTCGAAACGTTTGTCGCGTCGCTTCCGATTCAGATAGGCCCGCAACTGGTCGGGCTCGCCGGAAAGCAGTTCATCGCGGGCTCGGGCAACATAGTCGCTCTGAACTGTGGTGAGCCCGATCACCCTACCTCCTCCGCGGCCAGTCACCCTGTTGACGCGGCCTACTACCTCCAATGCGGCCCTCGTTGGTGACCAGTTGCGCCGAGTGCTCGCGCAACCAGGTCTCAGCCGTAAGATTGCGCGCATCCCAACGAAGAACGACCTGAAGGCCGCTCGGATCGCGCAGCGCCGGCATCTGTTCGACCGTGGCGACACCGCCGCCGTTGTAGGCCTGCCGGACGGCTTCTTCCAGCGGCCGAAACGCGGCCTCGTCGAGGTTCATGGCTGCAATGGCGTCCTTGACGTCACCGCGCTCCAAGCGCTCCACCACACGGCGCAGAACGATGTTGGAGCGGATGTCGTCGATCGCCTCGATAAACGCGGTCCGCAGCATCGGCTCATAGGTCGAGACAAGCTGTTCGAAACGATCACGGGGGGATAGGCGTTTGAGCATTCGTTCCGGACCTTAAAAGGAGACTGGTATGGATGTCTTGGCCCATCATTCGACGGAGCTTGTGGTGCTTCGCATCGCACTCATGGCAATTGCATCAATGGTTGCTGAGCAATCGGATGACCCAGATCGGGCATTGGCTGACATGGAAGAGCGGGCACTGTCCACGTTCGATCATATGGAGATCGATTTTTCCGGTTTCGAAGGGGACATCGCTGTTGCCAAGTCTCACATGCGGTCGTCGCTGGCGTCGCTCTTTTCTGGGATATCGCTCCGCGGCTAACCTGCCACGAAAGCGATATACGCGACCGGCGGGCCGGCCGGCGGGATCGGCCGTAGGTCCTTCATGACCAACTCGACGCGGTCGATGACGAGTGTGTCCGTCATGGCGGAGACGATCGAGGGTACTGCGAAAGTGATCTGGTTGTCGGTCGCCACAGTGAGGGTGCCGTCGACGTATTTCTGAGAAACGCGGCGCATCACCGCATCGAGTGGATATACCGTCGTCACTGGCTCGCCCGGTATCCATGGCGTCGACGGATCTGGCGGCGCTGTGACCGTGCGGGTTAGCATGACAACGCCCTGCTTGAACTCGCCGAGCATCTCGCTCGCGAACTCCTGGTGCATCTCGTCATAAAAACCGGGCCATCAGACGACCAGAATATCGGGCAGGCCATACATCGCGCCGATCAGCGGCGCCAACAGCCCGTCTATGATGGTCGAGACGCATCCGGGGCAAAAATGTTGCCGCTGTCGCCGGGGTCAAAGAACTCCCGCTCGATGCCCTCAATACCTTCAGAGTCGAAGCGGTGTGTTTGCGGACTCTGACGCGCTAAGGCTTTCGTACTCCAGCAGCCATTCTACTTCGGCTTTAATCTCAGCTCGGGTCATGCGGCCTTCCGCTTCTGCGCTTCCCGCGGCCAGTGCTTGGCAGCCGCTGGCGTAATTAGGCGCCAGGGACTCCCTCGTGCTTAGCTTCTTGATCAGCCGCCGCTGCTTCCAATTCAAGCCGCGCCAAATGGGCTTTGATCTCCTCAGGCTCGGCGTGCTCCAGCCCGACGACATTGTTCCTCGTTTCCTTCAATGCAACGATGATCTCGTCGAGCTTCGCATGGATGGCAGCGGTGTCGCGGTAACCCTGGATCAGTACGACCCCGGTAATCACTATCGCAGCTACAGAAAGCGCATAGGTGATTACGTTTGTTAGCCCAAACGGAACCATCGCAGTGCAGGCTATCATCGCGGCGAGCAGCACATAGAAGCCGGGCGGACGGGACAGAAAGTCGGCGATCACAAAGAGAAATCGGTTCATGCGAATCCCCAATAAACCACGTAATCCCGATTGGGGCGGCATTTCGGGTGCTCGTCAATGGCGCAAATCACACAGCTTCATTGCGCCGCCTCGCCTCTTGCTGGCATCGGCGCTCATTGCGCTTGGCAGCCCAAGAGAAGTCGTCATGTTCCGATGAAAGGATCTTGGCGAACGCGCCGTCGGCGATCCACGAATTCAGCTGTCCCGTTCGCCTGCATCTTCCGTGATCGTAGCCGAAACACCCCTGATTTCATGATGCAACAGCCTGATTTCGGCGCTTTCGCTAATGAGGCCCTGCGGGCGAGAATGATCGCGATTTGCTGCAAAGCCCGGTTTTTTCTATCCCGTCCGGTGTTCGGGTGGATGCCCTCCACCTTGAAGCACCAGCTGCGGAATGACTTGCCGCCGACCTTGGATCTGGCCCGGGCGAGGACGCTCGGCGTTCCTTCTCATTGCCAACGGCGAGCAGCCATTCGTTGCAGCGCCTCGAGTTCGCTGATCTCTTGTCCCGACGGCAGGGTGCCGATCCGGTTCCAGAACGCCCTTCGCTCCTACGCTAGCGGGTCTGCCTTAGGGTCGAGCTTGTCGCCCACCTCTTTGCAGCTTATCGGTGTATGTGTGAACATAGGGCAGTTGCTGGGCCGGCCGGCCGGACATGTTCATGGCTGGCGCGCTCGATCTCGGCCGCGCGGATGAAGCGCTCCGCGATGTCACCGATGTTCATGGCGCGCCTCTTTTTCCTGGCTGTTCTGCTCCTCGCCGCCGTCCGTCCGGTTGATTGTCACCGTGCACGTAATCAGGGTGTTCCAGTCCGGGCCGTGTTCAATGACGTTATGGAGCTCGGAAATTTCTTCCAAAAAGTGCTCGATCGTGATGGGGCCGTTCTGGTGGTCGTAGACGAGAACAGCTTTCCAGCGCTTGTCGCCATGAAGCGATACGACGTTACTCATGCCGAATTTCTCCTGCGGTCATCGAACAAATCCGGCTGGATGCTCGCGGGCCAAATGCCTTGACCACCCGCTCGTATAGCATACCGACAAATGCAAATATTAGTGGCACGAGGCCGCGCAGATCCTGGGCAATGAACTGCAGCTCGCCGAGCGGGCAAACATCCCACATCGTCAGCCAGTCGCCGGCGCGGCGCTCGAGTATCTCAGGGCACGCCCGCACCATGTCGGATGCGGCCCAAAATAGAACCTCGTCTAGTTGGCCCTTGTTGTTGTCGGTCTCGGCCAAGGTCGAAAGCACCAGGCGCAAGTGCCCTTCCCCGTGCCGACGTATGATGCGAGCCAGCGTCTTGACCGCGCACGCCTCTCCCGGCTCCGGATAGCGATGCCGGTCGACAATCTTGATGCCGAGCTCATCACATAGGGCTTGGACGCGCGGGTCGGTCAAAGCATCCCCGCTTCCTGAGCGCATGTTGCACCGTCGACGGATCACGATTGAACAGCAACCCTATCTGCCCCCTAGGCAAGCTAGGCTTCAGCACCATCACGGCGCACATGGCCGCGTCTCGCGTTGCCACGATACTATACTGACGCGACGGTCCTCTCACCTCGGCATACGTGCAGCCGTGCATGGCATACGTGCAGCCATGCATGCGGGCCACGAGGTCGATGACATGCCGAGCCGTCACCAGCTTCACCACCGTTGCAAATCTCAGGCGTGGCCCCTGGAGCGGGTTCTGGCTTCGGCGGCTTAGGAAACGGCGCAGACCTTCATGCCCGCACCTTCCTGCGCTCGACGGCCACCTGCTTACCTTTGACAATGTCGGAGAACGCTTAAAAAGGACGCTCACAACGGAACACGAAATCCGCCGCATCCCGGGTGACTACTTAGTTGTTGCCTTGTCGGTTTTTCTTCGGTTTCGCTACCAATGCAGCAGGAGGAGCGGTTTCAGCCTTAAGTCGTTGCTCTCGCAGCCGAGCAGTCTTTGCATCTCGTGCTGCGCGCTCAATGTCTGTTAATGCCCTTGCAGCATCCGACGTGCGCTCCTGCCTATTATATTTTTCTTGATGGGTTAAGCCCTTGTCTTTCCCGCATTTCCTGTCCTCGATCTGACGGTATGCGCTCTGTTGGCGACCCGAACGATCGTCGCGAGATCGTGTTCCCCCAGACAACGAAAAAGCCCGCGCCTCTGGCGGAGCGCGGGCCCGATGTTCCGGCAGCCGAGTGCTATTCTTCGAAATGCGGGCCACGTGACACCCACCAGGAACTTAAGTGGGTGTCCCAGCATTGAGGGAGACCTGAAGCCGCCCCCTCCTTTTCAAGGAATTCAAGCATGGCCAAGACAACCAGACAGTCGTCGGGCAAGCCCGCGACGATCCATGATCAAAAGCTCGTGCGGGGGAACGGAGGCGAGCTTCACCAGATCGCCGAAGGCGACAGCGAGATCCTGACGACCGCCCAAGGCGGCCCAGTGGCCGATGACCAGAATACTTTAAGGATTGGCCAGCGCGGACCGTCACTAATCGAAGACTTCCACTTCCGTGAGAAGATTTTTCATTTCGATCACGAGCGCATTCCCGAGCGCGTCGTGCATGCACGCGGCTATGGCGCGCACGGCTTCTTGGAGACCTATGAATCGCTAGCGGCTTACACCCGCGCGGATATCTTCCAGCGTGCCGGCGAGAAGACGCCGGCCTTCGTGCGGTTCTCCACGGTGGCCGGTTCGAAGGGCTCGTTCGACCTGGCGCGGGACGTGCGTGGGTTCGCCGTCAAATTCTACACCAACGAAGGCAATTGGGATCTCGTCGGCAACAACATCCCAGTTTTCTTTATTCAGGACGCAATCAAGTTTCCCGACGTCATTCATTCAGTGAAGCCGGAGCCTGATCGTGCCTTCCCGCAGGCGCAATCGGCACACGACAATTTCTGGGACTTCATCAGCCTGACGCCCGAATCGATGCATATGGTCATGTGGGTCATGTCGGATCGGGCGATACCTCGGTCCTTCCGGTTCATGCAGGGATTCGGCGTTCACACGTTCCGGCTGGTCAATGCGAAGGACGAATCCACCTTCGTCAAATTCATCTGGAAACCGAAGCTCGGCATGCAGTCGGTCGTTTGGAACGAAGCGGTCAAGATCAACGGCGCTGACCCCGATTTTCATCGACGCGACCTTTGGAATGCCATCCAGTCTGGTGATTTCCCGGAATGGGAGCTCAACCTCCAGCTCTTCGATCAGGACTTCGCGGACAGTTTTGACTTCGACGTTCTGGATCCGACCAAGATCATTCCGGAAGAAATCCTCGCGCCGGTCCCGGTCGGCCGCTTGGTGCTCGATCGTATGCCCGACAATTTCTTCGCCGAAACCGAGCAGGTCGCGTTCATGACGCAGAACGTACCGCCCGGCGTCGACTTTTCCAACGATCCCCTGCTGCAGGGTCGAAACTTCTCCTACCTGGACACGCAACTGAAGCGTCTCGGCAGCCCCAATTTCACCCATATCCCGATCAACGCACCCAAATGCCCGTTCCACCACTTCCAGCAGGATGGCCTCATGGCGATGCGCAATCCGGTCGGCCGCGTGAACTACCAGCCGAATTCATTCGGCGAAGGCCCGCGGGAATCGCCGCAGCACGGTTTCCGGTCGTTCGCCGAGGCCGAGGAAGGCCAGAAAGTTCGTCTGCGCGCAGAGAGCTTCGCCGACCACTACAGCCAGGCGCGACAGTTCTTCAACAGTCAGACCGCGCCTGAGCAGAAGCATATCGCCATGGCGCTGTCCTTCGAGCTCTCCAAGGTCGAGACAACGGTTATCCGCGAGCGCATGGTGTCGCATCTCCTCAACATTGATGAAGGCTTGGCAGAAACTGTCGCTGACAAGCTTGGCATGAAGCAATTGCCCAAGCCCGCGGATGCGGCGGTCGCGCCGAGGGACGATCTCGAACCATCGCCGGCGCTCAGCATCATCCGGAACGGGCCTCACAGTTTTGCTGGCCGCAAGGTCGGTGTGCTTGTCAGTCCCGGCGCCGATGCAGCGCTGCTGAAGAACCTCCAGGCAGCGATCGAGAAGGAAGGCGCAGTGATGGAGGTCATAGCGCCCAAGGTGGGCGGCGTCGAGGCGGCGGATGGAAGTCTCATCGCTGCAAAGCACATGATCGACGGCGGGCCATCGGTCCTGTTCGACGCAGTAGCGCTGATCCTCTCCGAGGAAGGAGCGGAGCGCCTGACGGGCGAGGCCGCCGCGCGCGATTTCGTTGCCGACGCTTTTGCTCATTGCAAATTCATCGGCTTCACGTCGGGCGCCGTCCCGCTGCTGCAGAAGGCCGGCGTCGATCCGGAAGCCGATGAAGGCATGATTGGTCTCGATGATCCCAAGGCGATTACCGGTTTTATCGAGGGCTGCCGCAAGCTGCGTCTCTGGAGGCGGGAAATGGCCGTCAAACTCTAGCGATGGTGACGGAGTTTCTCATGCAGATCATTCGAACCGAAGTTACCCAGGCAACCGCCCCGACCGGACAGCCCATCCTGCGCGTGATCTTCTGCGGCGAAGGCGGTGACTGCGTTGCCGTCGACCTGGCACGCGTTGACGGCGGAAACAACGAGGCCGCTATCAATCGAGCGAAGGCGGTCCTGGTCCAGATCGCGACCTTCGATTGGCTGTGAACGACTATGATGCCCGAAGCAATGGCAATTTTGACGAAGTCGCCGTCACAGCGGCGAATGACGAAAACGGCGGGCTCTATATCTTCGAGTATCGGCGGACGCGGCCGTCAGGTTCTTCCCTCCAGGATGCCAAGTTTAGAGGCTGCGCGGGAGGAAGCGGTTCGATGCGCTATCGATCTTCTGGTCGACCTTCAGCCGGGCACGGACGATCTTTCAGGTTGGCTCGTGCGCCTGCGCGACGAGAACGGCGAACTGCTGTACGCCATCGACGTGCAGGAGGCGCAAGCGGCCCGCCTGACAAGACCATGAACCGGCAACGGCTAAAGGCGGATTGGCAGAGATGCGAGGCTACGGCGGGACCTCCCGGGCTACGCCCGCGCTCAGATAAAGACTATGCATCACCCCACCGCGGCCGCGGCTGATCATGGCCGCCCTAGGCCTGGTACACGGTCCGCTTGGTGAGAATTCCCTACATCTTTGCGTTGACATGCAGCGCCTGTTCGCGCCGGGCGGGCCTTGGGCCGTGCCGTGGGCGCAAAACGTGCTGCCGGTCATCGAGGAATTGACCGCAAGACATCCGCAGCAAACGCTGTTCACACGTTTTGTTCCAGCCGCTCGGCCTGGCGAAGGACCGGGCATGTGGGCGCGGTATTATCAGCGTTGGGCCGAGGTCACCCTTGCCAACATCGATGCCGGCCTCGTCGATCTGATGCCTTCTCTGGCGCGGTTCGTGCCCCCGGCAAGAACGCTCGACAAGCATGTCTATTCGCCGTGGACTGAAGGCCGGCTCGACGCGATGCTCAATGGGTCAGGGATCGACACGCTGGTCATCACCGGCGGCGAAACCGACGTCTGCGTGCTTGCCACGGTCCTCGGCGCCATCGACCGTGGTTTTCGTGTCGTCCTTGCGACCGATGCCATCTGCAGTTCGGTTGACCAGACGCATGAGGCACTGTTGGAGCTCTACCGCTCTCGCTTCAGCGAGCAAGTCGAGGCGGTGATGATCGAAGAGGTTCTGGAGAACTGGCGTTAGCCGGAGCTGCCGAGGGAGACGACCATGAAAAGCTTTTTCCGGGACAATGGACTGACGATCGCCCTGGTGGCGATGTTCTTGTTCAGTGTAATTGGCATGATCTGGTCGGGTCATACGGCCTACAATGAAGAGCTTCAGAACCACGGTTCGGCATCGATTGGGCTGCTCTCCTATCTTGCGAGCGGCGACTTCCTCTCGGCGCTGTTCGAGAACTGGGAAAGCGAATTCCTGCAGATGTCGGGCTATGTCATGCTGACTGCAATGCTGTTCCAGCGCGGTTCCGCCGAGTCTCGTGATCCCGATGATCCCAACCGGCCCGAGGACGAACTTCCGACCGCCACCCGCAGGCGCAACCCGATCCTGTCGTGGCTCTATTCATACTCGCTGGGCTTGGCGCTGGCCCTGCTGTTCATCATCTCATTTGCCTTGCATTGGTGGGCGAGCCTGGCGGCCGCGAACGAGGAGGCGCTTCGGCACGGCGGCGAGGTTCAATCCCTGGGAGACTATCTTCTCGACGCCCAGCTATGGTTCGAGTCCTTTCAGAACTGGCAGTCGGAATTCATGTCGACGGCCGTCCTGGTCCTGCTGTCGATTTTCCTACGCCACAAGGGCTCCCCGGAATCAAAGCCAGCCGGCGCGTCAAACTCCGAAACCGGCGCATGAGTCTCCGCGTGCAGGCAACGCTCGCTATGCTTCGGCAATGGGGCGGTGCCGGCAACGGTCGCGAAAGTGGTCGTTGAAGAACCGGCCCTTAATGAAGGCGTTTCGGAACGCCGCATAGGTCTCCGGCGGCACAGCCTCGTAGTCATAACGCGTGCCGCTCGCGACGAACCACACCGAGAGAACCCTTGTCTCCGGATCGTACTCGGTCTTGCGGATTAACGTTGATGGCATGATATCGGCGCTCTATACGAGCGCCATTGGCATGTAGCGGGCGATCACCGTGTCCTGCCGGAACCGCCGTTCTAGCTCGGCGCGCCGTTTGCGCCAGTCCGGCAGATCGACATCATCCACCATCACTTCGAAGATGACGATTTCATCTGTGCTGGACTGCTCGCCATCCTGCCACTGACCTTCCGCGGGCGCCTGCAGGTAGGCTGTGACGCCGTCGAAACGGCTGGCCAGGTCTTCCTTCACACGGTCGAAATCTTCCCGGCCAAATGGGCGACCGGTGTTGTCCGCGCGGGGAAGCAGGATCTCGACGAGGTGCATGGCGACCGCTCAATGAAAAGCGGTCACCGATTCCAAAGAACGACGCGTTCCCTTGCCTGGTCGGAGCCGCTTGACCTTCGCGGGCCGGCGAGACAGTCGGCGAGCGATTCGCGCCGTCCGCCTAGCGCATCAGGCCCGCCGCCCGCAGGGCATCTTCAATGATCTTCTTCACGCCGGGCTGGCGCGATTGATGGATGGCAGTCGGCTGCGGGGGCTTCGTCTTCGCATTTTGTATACTTGGCGCCGGTGACTGGGGTAGTTGCCGTTGGCTGGCGGGCAATTGCGGCCTCGATTTCCGGGAGGCGCTATCCTCGGTTGCCGCGATCCCCCAAAACAGCGCGATCTCGCGTGTGGAGGCGATGCCGACATCAAGCATATAAGGTCCCGGAGCGCCGAGGCCGTTGCCGAGCGGCGTGCCGTGGCCCATCCCAGCGATCATGTTGATTTCGATCAAGGCATCTCCCGCCCCGTTACGCCAGACCTGCTTTGCGTGCGGTCCGGCAGCTTCCCGACGCGTCGGCGCTTTCTCAAGCCGGTGGACTCCCCGCCACTGGCCTGCGATCGCTTCCGCGTTGGAAGGCGAAACCGTGTGGTCAGCGGCACCGTGCCAAATCGAAATCCTCGGCCACGGTCCCCGATGATCCGATGCGCCGCGGAGGGCCCGTTGCAGATCCTGTTCCGAAGGACCGCCGTGGCCGCGCATGCGATCGAAGGCCTCCGGGATTGTCGTTGCGCTGCCGTAGGGCAGGCCGGCAATTAACGCACCGCCGGCAAACACTTCCGGATAGGTCGCCAGCATGGCCGCTGCCATTGCGCCTCCGGCCGAGAGGCCGGTGATGAAGATTCGCCTTCGGTCGAGACCGTGGGTGACGACCATCGTCTCGATCATCTGGCGAATCGAAAGCGCCTCGCCCGAACCACGCTTGGTGTCGCCAGGCTGGAACCAGTTGAAACAGAGGTTCGGATTGTTGCCGCGTTGCTGTTCGGGAAAGAGCAGCGCGAAGCCAGCCTCGTCGGCGAGTTGGGACCAGCCGGAATGATGGTCATAGCCGGCCGCGTTCTGGGTGCAGCCATGCAGCACGACGACGAGCGGGGTGCCCTTGGATAGGTCATTGGGAATGTGGAACTTCGCTTCCAACCCGCCAGGATTGATACCGAAGTCGGCCAGCGTCCGGAGGTGGTCTGACGCACCGAGGTCGGCGGGATGTGCGGCATGTCGCGCCTGCAGCGCGGCAAGGCGGGCGATGGTGTCAGAGATTTTTCGCAATGGAGCCGTCCCTGTTGTGACGCCCGGAATGGACGGCCATCCGTGCAACGCACGTGCAGCAATATCGTTGCTGCGTTGCACAAAAACAAGGGAGCGCGGCGGGAGAATGGAGTCCGGCCGATCCTCTCGGTCGGCCTGGAGTAGACGTCTTCAGCTTCGACTGGCTGTGAGATGGAGCGCGTCTTCTTCGTCGTCGCGCTGCTTGCCGCCTAACGCTGCCGCTGCGCTGGCGATTAACGCACCGATCATGAGAGAAAGCGCGCCAACCAGCGCGAAGCTGGCGCCGGCTTTTCTAGCTGTGTCGGCTGCTTCCTGTGCTTGGACTTTGGCCGCCTCGACCTGAGCAAGCACCGCATCAACCCGGGCAGTAGCATCCGCTTGCGACAAGCCAGTGCGAGCGGCCACGAGTTGGCCCAGATAAGTCTTGTCGTCGGCCGAGACTTCGCCGGCCGCCGCTTTCGTAATGAGGATGCGGGAGGCTTGTGCGGCTGCTGTCGCATCGCCCTCCGCGCCCGGCGCCGCCAGCCTGGAAGAATCGTTCGGACGGAACAGCGCATCGACGAAATACGACGCCGCGCCGCTGCCTCCGTCGTTCCCGGCGTTTGCGGTCGCCCCCTGCCGAGGCACCCATTGCTGCTCGCGAGGCCACTGTCGAGGCCGCCTTGACGCCGGTGCCGATTGCCGCGGACAGCGCCGAACCGAGCACGAACACGACCAGAAGCGTCGCCAGCGCCCAGGCCATGAATCCGTGCGCGGTATCCCGGAAGAACGTCTCGTCCGTATGAATGCCGACCCATTTGGTGCGAAGGCGCCCGGTCAGGTAACCCCCGAGCCCGGATGACAACCATTGCACGATGACCAGCCAGATCGCAGTGGACACAGCGAAGGTGGTGACGCTGGCGCTTTCGTTGGACCATGGAGACACCATCGTGAGCCCGAGGCCGGACCCGAGAAGCATCAGGATGAACGTCAGGGTCGAGGCAGCGAAGGCGCCGGCGATGATCGGTCCCAGTTGACTGCGGATGACGAGGACTCGACCGGCGCGGCGCCGTCGGTCGCCAGGATGGTTGATGCCATGGGTTCCTCCTACCGCATGAACAGCGCGAGAAGGATGATGATCGGAATAGGAACTCCGAGCAGCCAGAGTAGAATGCCACGACCCATGATTGCCTCCTATCGAAAGACGGATGTTGGAACTAAAATAGCCACCCCAACACAGTTGGGGTGGCTGGTGTGTGATCAGGCGGCCTTGGCCATTTCGTTGGCCGAGGCGTCCGCCAATCCGGTGAGCGCCTCGTCTGTCATAGACTCTTCGCCGAGCGTCTGTTCGATCAGCTTGGCGGCGTCGCTCATGCCCAAAACCTCGGCCCAGCGTTTCAGCGTGCCATAGCGGGTGATCTCGTAGTGCTCGACAGCCTGGGCAGCGGAGATCAGACCGGCGTCCAGTGCGGGAGTTCCCTTGAACTCCTCCATAATCTCCTCGCCCTCCTCGATGATGCCGTCGATCGCGGGACACGTCTTGCCCTGTGCCCGCTTGCCAAGGAGCTCGAAAACCTGCTGCAGGCGCTCGACATGACCGTCGGTTTCGTCCTTGTGCTTCTCGAAGGCTGCCTTCAGATCGGCCGATGAGGCGGCGCGCGCCATCTTGGGAAGCGCCTTCAGGATCTTCTTTTCCGCGTAATAGATATCTTTGAGCGTACCGAGGAAGAGATCATCCAATGTCTTTTCTTTCGCCATGGCGGATTTCCTTTTGGTTCCAGCGTTTTTTGTTGTCGCCCACGGGGTTGTGAAAAGCATGCTCAACAAGCGCACAACGCCGGAAAGGTTCCCTTGAGACGTCTCGCTGCACGTCACTCTGACTTCGTGGGGTCAACCCCTGGTTCAATTCACTTCCCGCTCCGCCAGGCATTTCGCTATCGAGGGATCGCATCATGCTCTGATACTTGGCGTCTCTATCTGTCGAGCTTCTTGAGAATATTTTGTCGGCGCAGCCATGAACGAGCGCGCCTGACCTTGGGGATGCTGCTCGCCAAAGTCGCCGGCGGCGAGACCAGCCCTTCCACCTAAAAGAACTCTCTGCGAGAACGATGCCTCTCGCCAATCGTGACACCGCCTGGCCTCCGATCCGGTTGCTCCTGGCGGCCAACAATGCCCACGGCGAAATAGACGTCCGGTCGTTTTTCGAATTGGCGCGCTGGGGAAGACCAAGGAACAACGTCCAGCGGTGATGTCTGCGGGTCAACCGCGCGGTGGGCGCTCGCCGTCGCTTTCGCACAGGTAGTTGTGAATGTCGGTTGCAGCGACCGCTGCGTGCCCGAATGCGACCGCGAGCTGGTTGAAAGACACAGGAGGCGAATGGGCTTCGCTTTGGATAGTGAGGGCGCGTCGCCTGGCTTGATCCGGCGACGCGAGTCCGACGGCGAGGGATATCTATGAGGAAGCCTGAATGATCAGACCGCCAAGACGACAGGGCGAATACGCGGATCGGGAGATCGATTGCCAAGAGGCCATGGAGCCCGGCTTTCAGGCTATCGTCGGTTGCATGCTGGAGCGGCTGGACGCCAAGAGGCACCAGCTCCCGACCG
>NZ_JBVVQV010000004.1:0-40358 GCF_055811235.1 Mesorhizobium sp. WSM4810
CCAGCAGCAGGGCGACTGTCCGCCCCCCGCCCCCCGCGCCCGCCAGCCCGAGGCCGGCCAACCCGCCACACCGCCAGCCGTGGGGGGGGCGGCGCCACAGCGCCGCCGGCGCCGTGGCGATGATCCTTCGCGCGAG
Source organism: Mesorhizobium sp. WSM4810 (assembly GCF_055811235.1). NCBI lineage: Bacteria > Pseudomonadati > Pseudomonadota > Alphaproteobacteria > Hyphomicrobiales > Phyllobacteriaceae > Mesorhizobium > Mesorhizobium sp. WSM4810. Next base: position 137 of record NZ_JBVVQV010000004.1, read on the forward strand.
CGCGTCGTCCGGAGCTGCGACGCGATGCGCGACAGCAGATCGTCGAGCTCCACCGCCGGTGCAAGCGCGGCTTCGGCTTGAGCCGGATTGGCGGCGATGAAGTCCAGCGCTGCCGTGCGCTCGTTTTCAGGCCAGCGCTGCGGCGACCCGCCATAGGCGGCAACGAGCTCGGAAAACCTCTCTGGAGTCATGTCATTTCGTCCCTGTCTCGTCCGAGCCTGGAGCGCAGCTGCCGCCGCGCCCGCGACAACAGGCTTTCCAATGCCTCGATGCTGATGCCCATGACCTCTGCCGCATCGCCGTTCGAAAGCTCCTGATAATACTGCAGCACGATCGCCTCGCGCTGGCGCTCCGGCAGCTCGGCCAGCGCGCGCCGCACCTGGTGCTGATCGTCGGCCGCGAGCATATCCGCTTCCACGCCCGGGCGTTCGTCGGGGCGATCGGGAAGTTCCGCCACCGGCGTCTCCCGCCGCCTGCGCAGAGATTGAGTGCGACGCGATGCAGCCAGGTGTCGAACTTCGCCTCGCCGGCGCGCCAGCCCGGAGCCGCCCGCCAGATGCGCAAGAACGTCTCCTGCGCGACATCCTCGGCCTCGCCGCGGTCGCCCAGCATTCGCGTGGCGAGACGGATCAGCCGCGGCAGCTTGCGCTCGACCATGGCTTCCACCGCGGCCGCATTGTTCTGAGCGATCAGCGCCAGCAGCCGCTCGTCGGTTTCGCCCACGCTCTGCCTTCTCGTTCCACCACGCCAGACCTTGTGCCGACACGACCGTCACCCTGCACCCGCCATGTGTCTTCAACGAGTTTCGCTGCGAAATCCGTCGGCGACCCTTGGAGGTTAGAAGGCAGCGATAAGGCCGCAGGCCATTGCCGCGGACCGGCATCCTGGGTCCCTAGCTGAGCCACCAGTCTTTCCGAGAAATCAAATCTTCTGGTCGTGCGGCAGCGGTGCGGTTGCCTTCTCCAGCCAGGCCAGCGTCTCGCCGTCGAGCATCGGTCCGATCTCGGCCAGCACGCGGGCGTGGTATGTGTCGAGCCAATGCAGCTCGTCGCGCGTCAACAGGTCGGATCGCACCAGCCTGGTGTCGATCGGCGCCAGCGTCAGCGTCTCGAAGTCATGCACGGCGATGTCGCCGCCCTCTATCGGCTCGGCCGGCGTCACCAGTATGAGATTCTCGACGCGAATGCCGTAAGAACCCTCCTTGTAGTAGCCCGGCTCGTTGGAGACGATCATGCCTGCCAGCAGCTTTTCGGTGCCGGTCCTGGCGATGCGCTGCGGGCCCTCGTGCACGGCCAGATAGGAGCCGACGCCATGGCCCGTGCCATGGGCGAAATCGCAACCGTGTTTCCACAGGGCAAGGCGCGCCACGGCGTCGATCTCGGAGCCGCGCGTGCCCGGGGGAAAGCGCAGCATGGAAATGCCGATCATGCCCTTCAGCACCAGCGTGAAGCGTTCGCGCATTTCCTCGGTCGGTGTGCCGATCGGTACGGTGCGGGTGATGTCGGTGGTGCCGTCCTGATACTGCCCGCCCGAATCGAGCAGGAACAGTTCGCCAGACTGAAGCTTTCGGCTGGTGGCGCGGGAAACGCGGTAGTGCATAATGGCGCCGTTCGGGCCGGCGCCGGCGATGGTGTCGAAGGACACGTCGCGCAGCGGCATCTGTGTTTCCTCGCCGGTGCTGCGGCGGCACTCCTCGAGCTTGGTGACCACCGCGATCTCGTCGAGCTTGCCCGGTTCCTGGCGGTCGAGCCAGCAAAGCAGCTTGGCGACCGCGGCGCCATCGCGGCGGTGCGCGGCGCGGGCGCCGTTGATCTCGGCCTGGTTTTTCGTCGCGCGCGGAATGCGGGCAGGGTCTGGCGCAGTGATGACGGTGCCGCCATTGTCCTCGACCAGCATCCTGAGCTTCTCCGCCGCCAGCACCGGATCCAGCGCGATCTTCGCGCCGCCCTTGGCCAGGGCTGCGATAACAGCTTCGAATTCACCGGGTTCGTGCAATTCGGCGAGCTGCGTCAGATAGGCCGCGACGGTGCGTGAAAACTTACGCTGGTCCATGAAAAGCAGGTGCGATCGATCGGCGGCGAGCACGGCGAAGCCGAGCGCCAGCGGCGTGTGCGGCACATCGCCGCCGCGGATGTCGAAGGCCCAGGCGATGGAGGACGGGTCGGTCAGCACGGCATGGGTGGCGCCATCCTTGCCGATCGACTCGGCCAGCCGCGCCAGCTTGTCCTTGGCCAATTCGCCTGCAAAGCCGATAGGATGAAGCTCGGCCGGCGCCAGCGGCGGTTCGGGCTGGTTCTCCCAAATGGCGTCGATCGGATTCCTCTCGAGCGGCACCAATGTCGCTCCCGATTTTTCGGCCGACGCTTTCAGCGCTTTCACGTCGCCGATCGTCTGCAGCCACGGGTCGAAGCCAAGCCGCACGCCCTTGCCGAGATTGTCCTTGATCCAGGTGGCGGGCGGATTGTCGACCAGGCTTTCGATCGAAAAGATGTCGAGATCGACCTCGTGGCGCACCTGCAGCGTGTAGCGGCCGTCGACGAACATGATGGCACGGTCGCCGAGCACCATGGCGACGCCGGCCGAGCCGCTGAAGCCGGTCAGCCATTTCAGCCGCGCCGAGCGGTCGGCGACATATTCGCCCTGATGCTCGTCGGCACGCGGCACGATGAAGCCGTCCAGCCCGTTGGCCGCCAGCCATTGACGCAGCAACGCCACACGTGGCTTGCCGACGGCGGGGTCGCCTGCGGAATCAAAGGTCTGGAACATCATGGCCTCTCCTCGGATGCTGGATGTGAGCGGCGGACTTTCAAGTCGAACCGTGCCGCCGCTCACATCTAGCCTTTTGTTTGAGCATCGGGTTTTCCCAAACCGGTTTCCACTTTTGGGCCCGATGCTTTGGCGCGACCGTAGCGCATGACCCCGAAAATCGGAATCGACTTTTGCTACGCCAGGCGCCGGCCGAATTCGGTCCAGCAGGGCAATCGCTTCAGGTCTGCGCTGCCCCTCATCTGCCTGCCGGCATCTTCTCCCCGTATAGTGACGGGGAGAAGGGGCTGACCGCAACCTCGGCATCCTTTCCGCAACGCTGGAGATTGGCGAAATCGTTCGCGAAGGCGTTTTTCTCCCCGTCACTATACGGGGAGAAATGCCCGGCAGGGCAATGAGGGGCAGCGCCGACATCGACGGTGGTCATTCTACGTGAGCTGGGAGGCCCTCTTTTGCCTGCAGTGATTGCCCTGTTCGGTCCAGCATCGCTTTTGCGCATGGACGCCATGCAGAATCAGCGATTTAAAAAAAGGTCAGCAGAGCTTACCTTTTTGGCGTGGAGGAACGAGTCTTACTGCCCTGCAAAGGAGACCATCATGTCCACGATTTCAGCCAGACGCGGATTTTTCAGAAGCGCCGTGAACGCTCTGATCGAAGCGCGCCAGCGCGAAGCGAGCCGCTATGTGAGCGGGGTTCTGCTTGGCTTTGACGACGAAACGCTGAAAGCGAACGGCTACGATCGCGAAGAACTGAAGAAGGCGGCAAGGTCGCGCTATGTCTGAGCGAATTTGCGGCGTGCAATTGAAGGCGCTGCGCGTCACCGCTTGAGGTGGATCGTCACCCAGCCTTCGCGATGCAACGTCCTGACATGGCGGAACTGCTGGCCGACATAGGCGGAGATCACCGCGTCGCGCTGCCGGTCGAGGATGCCCGACAGCACGATCGAGCCGCCCAAACCGACATGCCTGGCCATTTCGGGCGCCAGCCGCATCAGCGGCCGCGCCAGTATATTGGCGACGATGAGGCCAAAAGGGCCGCGCGCGGCAAAAATCGGATGGTGGAAGCCCGGCGCCGTCACCGTCTCCACCAGCGCCTTGACGTGATTGAGCCGCGCGTTGGCGGCGGCGACTTTTGTGGCGACCGGATCGATGTCGGTCGCCAGCACCGGAATATGGGCGAGCTTGGCCAGCGCGATGGCCAGCACCGCGCTGCCGGTGCCGAGGTCGAGCGCGTTGCGCGGGCGTTCGCGCCGCACGACCTGTTCCAGCATTTCGAGGCAGCCGGCGGTGGTGCCGTGATGGCCGGTTCCAAAGGCGAGGCCCGCTTCGATCTCGATGGCGAGTTCGCCGCTGTGGCGCTTCCTGCGGTCATGCGCGCCGTGGACGAAGAAACGGCCGGCGCGCACCGGCTTCAGTCCCTCCAGCGAACGCGTCACCCAGTCGATATCAGGCACGGGCTCGCGCGCAATCGGCCTCGACAGGGCCAGCCCGGCAAGGATCTCCTTCAAGCGCGCCTCGACGGCATCGACATCGCCGTCGGCATAGAGTGACACTTCGTGGATGTCGCGGTCCTCGTCGACTTCGACCAAGCCAATCGGCAGGCCCTCATCTTCGAATGCCGCTTCGAACGCCGCGAAGATACGGTCGGCCTCGATCTTTCCAGTGCTGAAATAAAGCCGCGTTTGGGTCATCAAACGATTTTCTTCGTGAGCATGATCTTGTCCGAAAACCGGTTCCCACTTTTCGCTGGCGCGGACCGTCGGTTCGGGACCATGCACTAACCTGCCGCCAGCCGCTTGAGCTTGGCGATGGCGGCGTCCGGGCTTTCGCCATAGGCGATGGTGCCGGCGAAATCGCCCCTGGCGTTGAGCAGCAGCACCGAAGCAGTGTGGTCCATCGTGTAGTCGCCGTTGCCGGTATCGACCTTTTTCGAATAGATGCCGAAGGATTTGGCCATGGCGCGGACCTTGTCCGGGTCGCCGGTGATGCCGAGGATGCGATCGGAGAAGTTGCTGATATAGGCGTTCATGATTTCGGGCGTGTCGCGCTCCGGGTCGACCGTCACGAAATAGGCGCGCAGGTTCTTGCCATCGTCGCTCATCGTCTTCAGCCAGCCGGCCAGTTCGAACAGCGTGGTCGGGCAGACTTCCGGGCAGTGGGTGAAGCCGAAGAAGACGACGCTGGGCTGGCCGCGAAAGGCAGCCTCGCTGATCGGAGCGCCCTTCTGGTCGACCAGCGTGAACGGCGCGCCGAACGGCTCGCCGCCATAATGCCCACGGTACCACTCGAAGGTGAGCCAGCCGATGCCCGCCGCCATCAGGACGAGAATGCCGACCAGTATTGAACGCATCATCAATTGGCTGTCCGTCGCGATTTTCATTGGCGCCGTGTCGGCGCCTTTGGAGCTTGTTGGGCGAACACTCTTAGCGGTTTGATCTCGCTCGCGCAAAGATGTCGCGTTGCCGCAACCGGCTTTCTCTTAAAAAATGATCCGCTTGCAAAGTGCTGCCGCCCGTCCCACCTGAGGTCGGCAAAACTCGAACGGCAGGAGGCTTTCTTGCAAGGACTGATTGGGCAAGGACTGATTGGGCGAAAACTGATCGGCGGCGCTTTGGCCGCGTGCCTTGTCGTCGGTGCTGGTGCGGCTGTCGCCCAGGAGGTCGGCAAGGTCGGCGTCGACTGGCTCGGCAACGACATCATCGTCGAGGCGATTAAGGACCCGAAGGTCGAAGGCGTGACCTGCCATGTCTCTTATTTCGACCGTGGCGTGATCGACCGCCTGCAAAAGGGCAACTGGTTCGAGGACCCATCCGATTCCTCGATCGCCTGCCGCCAAACCGGGCCGATCACCATCGGCGACATCGACATGAGCGAGGCCGGCGAGGAGGTGTTCAAGCAAGGCATCAGCCTGATCTGGAAGAAACAGGTGGTGAACCGCATCTACGACAAGACCAACGAGACCCTGATCTATCTGTCGCATTCGCGCCAGGTGCAGGACGGTTCGGCGAAAATGTCGGTCACCACGGTGCCGCTCTATGGCCAGAACGTGGTGTGGACCAACGGCAAGCCGAAATAGGCTCTGGAAACAGGTGACGACGATTGGTCCCCGCTTGCGGGACCAATCGCTCGGGCGTAAAGCCGCCGGCATGGACCGTCCCGAAAATCTTGTCCTGAAAGACCCCGAGCCGCGCATTCATCCGACCGCGGAATTGAAGGCATGCAAGCTTGGGCGCTACGCCTCGATCGGCGAGCGGGTCATCCTGCGCGAAGTCATAGTCGGTGACTTCTCCTATTTCGAGCGCCATGCCGAGGCGATCTACACGACAACAGGCAAGTTCTGTTCGATCGCCGCCAACAGCCGTATCAACGCGCTCGAGCATCCGATTGAGCGGTTGACCCAGCACAAGGTCAGCTACCGGCCAAACGAGTATTTTCGCTGGCTGGGCGTCGACGCGGCGTTCCGCGAACGGCGGCGGGCGACGTCCGTCACCATCGGCCACGACGTCTGGATCGGCCATGGCGCGGTAATCATGCCTGATGTGACCATCGGCAATGGCGCGATCGTCGGCGCCAATGCGGTGGTGACGCGCGATGTACCTGCCTATGCGATCGTCGCCGGCGTTCCGGCCAAGCCGCTGCGCCAGCGTTTTGCCGAGAAAACCGCTGCGCGGATTGAAAGCCTCGGCTGGTGGGACTGGTCGGTCGAAAAACTCGCCAGGGCCATTCCCGACATGCAGGCGCTTTCCATCGAGGCCTTTCTCGACCGCTGGGAGCACGAAATCCCCTGATCCTTGCGGGTCTCTAAACGGCTACGTCGGTGAAAGGAGGGAACCCGGAGCGGATGCTGGTTGTTTCTCCTGCCATGATGGAGAAGCTTTTCACCAGGATCGCCACCTACGTTGCCCATCTTGCCGGTCTGCCGGCGACATTCGCCATCTGTTTTCTGATCATCGTTGTCTGGGCGGCAAGCGGACCGATGTTCGGGTTTTCCGATACATGGCAGCTCATCATCAACACCGGCACGACGATCGTCACCTTCCTGATGGTGTTCCTCATCCAGAACACCCAGAACCGCGACTGCACGGCGATTCAAACGAAACTCGACGAGTTGATCCGGGTCGGCAAAGCTCACAATACCTTTATCGGCATCGAGCACCTGACCGAATCCGAGGTCGAGGAGATTCGCAAAAAATGTGAACAGGCGGCGAAACGGCATGATACGGCGGGCATGAAAGCCACTGCACAAAAGCGCGGCTCGAAGACGCATGCGGCGTGAGCGTCAGCTTTCCATGAACGCCGCGAAAGCGTCCTTGTGGTCCGGGTGCCAGCGCGACAGAGCAGGGCGATTTTCGATGATGTCGCCGATCGCCCAGGCCATGCGCTTTTCGTCCATAGGCCGCGTCGCCTCGTTGTCGGGGCACAGGATGTAGAAGTCGCCACGCACCAGCGCGGCCAGCATGAAGTCGATCACCTGCTCGCCGGTCCAGGCGCCGGCGGGCTTTTCGGTTGCACCCTCGGTCAGGCCGGTAAAAGTGAACCCCGGAATGAGCAGATGCGCAGCAATCTTTCCGCCGGGCTCGTTGCGCAGCGCATGCGCCAAGCCTTCGGTAAAGCTCTTCACGCCCGATTTGGAGACGTTGTAGGCAAGGTTGCCGGGCGGCGTGGTGATGCCTTGCTTGGAGCCGGTGTTGACGATCAGGCCCGGTTTTCCTGCAGCCAGCATGCGTGGCACGAAGGCCTCGACGCCATGGACGACGCCCCAGAAATTGATGTCCAGCAGCCGCTTCCAGGCGTCGCGGTTCTCCCAGGGTTTGCCGGGATTGTTGCCGACGCCGGCATTGTTCATCAACAGCGACACGCCGCCGAAGGCATCGAATGCCTTTTCGGCCAGCCGGTCGACTTCGTCGGCTTTCGAGACGTCGGTGGCGACCGCGATTACCGCGCTGTCGCCGGCAATCGTTGCAACGGCGCCGGCAGCCTCGTCGAGCCGCGCGCCGCCGATGTCGGCAAGCACGATTTTCAGGCCCATTGCCGCCAGCCGCCTGGCCGCGGCAAGGCCGATGCCGCTGGCGCCGCCGGTGATGACGGCAACGTTGCCGGAGCCAAGGGCAGGCAAAGCGCTCTGGATTTCGGCGTCGGTGGTCATCGATCGTGTCCTCGTTCAGGTTGCGCCGAACTTAACGCGGCGACAGGCTCGCGCAAGCCCGTTTGGGCGTCCTTGGGTTGACCACATCGGCAGGCGCTGCGCATGCTGTCCGCGTAAGAAGGAGATTACCGATTGACCGACTGGATCGAGATCCTGAAAGAACAGACCGCCACCGGCGACCAGATGAGCCGTGAGGTGCCGCAAATGCTTGCCAATCCCGACATCAGCGAAGCGCAAGTGAGAACGCTGTTTTCGGCGCTCGAAAAGCAGGCGGAGTTCGTCGAGAAGCTGCGCATGGCGCTGGAAAAATTCGGCCATGATTTTTCGGTGATCAAGGCGGCCGAGCGGCTGGAGGAGCGCTATGCCGACCTTGCGGCCTCGGTGGCGGAAAAGCTGAAGGCGATGCGGGGATAGGGCGGACCTATTTTTCGATCTGCCTTTCGAAACGCTTGTCCGGCACGAACCAGATCATGGCAACCAGCACATAGAGCGCGACGCTGATCCATTGATTGACTGACGTCAGTGGAATGGCGGCGATGTAGAGGACCACCGAGATCTTTTCCTTGCGATCGGTGCCTGCCGCTCTGGCGAAGGCAGTGTCGTTGCCATGCAGCCGGTGCAGGAGGACGACCAGAATGAAGTAGGCGGCCGCGCAAAGCGCCAGGACAACACCGTAAACGGCCACAGGCACCGGCGCGAAATGGTTTTCACCCATGAAGGCCGTGGTCACGGGCATCAGCGACAGCCAGAACAGCAGATGCAAATTCGCCCACAGCACGCGGCCATCGACCCGCTGCACGGTGTGGAACATGTTGTGCAGATTGTTCCAGTAGATGCCGACATAGATGAAGGACAGCACGTAGCTGAGAAAGGTGGGCCATAGCGGTGCCAGCGCGGAAAAATCCGCGCTATGCGGCACCTTCAATTCCAGCACCATGATGGTAATGATGATGGCCATGACGCCATCGGAAAATGCCTCGACCCGTCCCTTGCCCATGGATTCTCCCCTGCTGCGCCTGACTCATCCTAGGCGATCGACGTGGCTGGAGGGAAGGCTGGCCATCATCAATCGCTGTCGCGCGCGATCAGTTCCAGCGGCCAGACCTCACGGATGATCCGCGCGCCTTCGGGGCCGGCGAAGGCCGGGATCGACGCCAGCAACATTTCGGCAAGCCGCCGTCCCATCGGCTCCAGGCGAGGGCGGAAGGCGGTCAGTGCCGGTGAAAAATAGCGGCAGAGCGGCGTGTCGACGATGACGATCACCGCAATGTCGTGGCCCGGCTTGATGCCCATCTCGGCCAGCGCCTTGCAGCCGCCGAGTGCCATCGCGTCATTGTTGAAGATGATGGCGGTCGGCGGGTCCTTGGAGCGCATGACCTGCGGCGTCACCGCGTCGCCGCCGGCTTCATTGATGAAGCCTTTCGCGATCAGCCCGGGGTCGACCTCGATGCCGTGCCGCCGCAAGGCCTTGCGATAGCCGGCCAGGAACAGATAGCCGAAATTGAGGTTGAGGGACGGGCGAATGGCGGCGATGCGGCGATGGCCGCGCGCCACCAGGCGGTCGACCGCGTCGGCCCCGGCTTTTTCGAAATCGAGGTCGAGCGACGGATAGGTCTTGCCGCCGGAGCGGCTGCGGCCGAGCGTCGCGAACGGGAATCCGACCCTGGTCAGGTAATCGATGCGCTCGTCCTCGCGACGCGTATAGGCCAGCACCACGGCGTCGGCCCGGCGCGTCTCGACCACCCGGCGCAGGCGCTCCTGCTGGTAGTCGCCCGGCGCGCCCATCACCACGATCAGATCGAGCCCGCTTTCGGCGAGTTTCGCCTGCAGCCCGGTCAGGAATGGAATGAAGAACGGCTCGCCATATTGCTGGTCGCCCGGGTGCGGCTGCAGCATGAAGGCGATCGAGTGGGTGGCGCCGCGACGCAGGCTGCGGCCGGACTGGTTCGGCGAATAGTTCAGCTTTGCCGCCGCATCGAGCACGCGCTGGCGGGTGTCGGCATTGACGTCGGCACGGCCGTTGAGCGCGCGCGACACGGTGCCGATCGAAATGTTCAGGTGACGCGCAAGGTCGTGGATGCTGGACGCCAAAGGACAGTTCTCCCCCTTGCCTGGCTATCATCGGCCGCTCTTCAGGCCAAGGTGATCTAGGTGATTTTCGCGAGCGGCCAATTGACATTCTACGCCTTCCGGTGTGTTCTCGTAAACGTTTACGGAAAAACGTTTACGGTCATGCCGTGAATGCCGTGACGATCGGTCTGGAGGGGCCGAGCGGAGGAGGAGCGCTGGATGATGAATGTCGTCCTGGTCGGCTGCGGAGCGATGAGCAAGCACTGGCTCGATGCGGCGAGGCAGATCGACGGGTTGGCTATTGTCGGCCTTGTCGACCTCGACGCCGACAGGGCGAAGGCAAGGGCGCGCGAATACGAGCTTGCCGGCGCCATTGCCGGGACCAATCTTGACGCCGTGCTCGACCAGACCAAGCCCGACGCTGTGTTCGACGTCGTGGTTCCGGCGGCTCGGCGCGATGTCGCGCTTTCGGCCTTTGCGCATCACTGTCACCTCCTGACGGAGAAGCCGCTGGCTGACAGCCCGGAGAAAGCGCGCGCCATCGTCGAGGCAGCCCGACGCGCCAGGCGCGTGCACGCCGTCGTCCAGAACCGCCGCTATGTCGCCAACGTCAGGCGCATCAGGCGTTTTCTCGATTCCGGCGCCATCGGTGCGCCAACCAGCATCCACGCCGAATTCTTCGTCGCGCCGCATTTCGGCGGGTTTCGCGAGGAGATGCGCCATGTCCTGCTGCTCGACATGGCGATCCATACTTTCGACGCCGCCCGCTACATGGTCGGCGGCGCGCCGGCCAGCGTCTACTGCCAGGAATGGGAGCCGGTCAATTCCTGGTACCGGCAGGGATCGTCGGCCACCGCAATCTTCGAGCTCGGCCGCGGCAAGCTGTTCACCTATGCCGGCTCCTGGTGCGCCGACGGGTTCCGCACCAGTTGGGAGAGCACATGGCGCATCGTCGCCGAGCACGGCAGCCTGGTCTGGGACGGTGAGGATGGGCTGAGGGCGGAAGTCGCGCAGCCTATCCGTGAAGGCCTGTTCGATCGCACAGAGCCGCTCGCCGTGCCGCCGCTCGATCCCAATGACCGCATCGGCGGCCATCTCGGCATCATCCAGGATTTTGTTCGCGCCGTCGAAACCGGCAGCGAGCCGGAGACGCGCGGCGCCGACAACATCAAGAGCCTGGCCATGGTCTTTGCCGCGATCGAAAGCGCCGAAACCGGGCGCCGGGTCGCGATCGCACAGGAAGGGTGACTATGCCAAACCCGCTTCTCGACATCAGGATCGGCACCATGGTGCGGGCCAATCTCGATGACCCGGCCGCCTATATCAAGGCGATCCTGCCGCTCGGCTTCGAAAGCATCCAGCCCTTCTTCTGGCAGACGCTGGGCGGCAAGGATATTCCACGGCTGGCCGGCCAGATCCGCGAGGCGATCGGCGACGCCGACGTCGTCGTCTCCTCGCTCGGCGTCTTCGGCAATCCGCTGGAAAGCGGCGATGTCGATCGCGGCGTGCTTGATGCCTGGGAAACGGCCATCGACCATGCGCATCTGTTCGGCACCGCGATGGTCAGCGGCTTCACCGGCCGCCTCCGCGGCAAGCCGCTGCCCGACAGCCTGCCGCGCTTCCGCGAGGTCTGGGGACCACTGGCCCGGCGCGCCGCCGACAAGGGCGTGCGCATCGCCTTCGAGAATTGCGCGATGGACGGCAACTGGGCCGATGGAGACTGGAACATCGCCCATAATCCGGACGCCTGGGAGCTGATGTTCAATGAATTGCCCGATGACAATCTCGGCCTGGAATGGGAGCCCTGCCACCAGCTCGTCTACCTGATCGATCCGATCCCGCAGATCCGCAAATGGGCGCCGCGCATTTTTCATGTCCACGGCAAGGACGCGACGGTGCGCTGGGACGTGATCCGCGAGCATGGCGTGTTCGGCCGGCTGCCGTTCGTGCAAATGCGCACGCCTGGCTTCGGCGACAGCGACTGGACGCGGGTGATCAGCGAATTGCGGCTGGCCGGATACAGGGGCGCCATCGACATCGAAGGCTGGCACGACCCGGTCTATCGCGGCGACCTTGAGATTACAGGGCAAGTTCGGGCGCTGGACTACCTCAAGCAATGCCGGGGAGGTGCGACGTATCTGCCGAACCCGGCGTGAGGCTAATGCATGTCGCGCAAAAGCATGCCCTCGGGCCTGACCCAAGGTGTGCAGCGGTTTTGCGACAACGACATGCATCAAACAGGGAGCCGGCCAGCGAAGCATTGCGGCGAGAAGCCGAAGCATTCGTCGAAGACCCCTCGGCTTGCGAGGGAACAAAGGGAGGATAAGTGCATGAGCATCACGATGAGAAGGACAGTTCTGCGCTCGACCGTCATGGCGGCCGCCACGGCGCTCGCCGCCGCAATCTCCACCTTGCCTGCCCAGGCGCTCGATGCCCAGTGGTGCAAGGACGTCCACATCCGCTTCTTCGTCGGCGGTGCCGAGGGCGACGCCTTCGGCACCATCGTCTACAATGGCGCCAAGCAGGCCGAGGCCGATCTTGGGCCGAAGGTCGACTACATCTTCTCCCAGTGGGATGTCGAGAAGATGGTGCAGCAATTGCGCGAGGCCGTCGCGGTCAAGCCCGGCGGCATCGCCATGATGGGCCACCCAGGCGATGCTTCGATCATGCCGCTGGCCGAACAGGCGCACAAGGACGGCATCAGGATGATGTACCAGAACGTGCCGGTGCCGAAGGTCACGGCAGCGTTCGGCGGCGGCTATGTCGGCGCCCAGCAGGAAGAGCAGGGCCGCGCGCTCGGCGCCGAGGCGTTCAAGCTGGCCGGGCTCAAGGCCGGCGACAAGGCGATCATGATCGGCCCGTTCGAGAACGAGAGCCGCGGCGCGCGCGAGCGCGGCACGGTCGCCGCCCTGAAAGAGGCGGGCGTCGAGGTCATCCAGCTCTCCTCGCCGCCGAGCGGCGAATGGGCTTCCGACCCTAATCTGGCCATTCCGGTGATTACCGCAGCACTCCTAAACAATCCCGATGTCAAGGCGGTTGGCTATCCCGGCGGACAGATGCTGGGCAACGTCCCGACCTACATGCAGGCGGCGGGCAGGAAGGCTGGCGATATCTTCAATTTCGGCTTCGACACCAGCCCGCAGATCGTCGAGGGCTTCAAGGGCGGCTGGGTCCAGCTGACGGCCGACCAGCAGCCGTTCCTGCAGGGTTATCTGCCGATCCTCAGCCTCTGCCAGCAGGTGGTGCTGGGCCTGGCGCCAATGGATGTCGACACCGGCGCCGGCTTCGTCACGCCTGACAATTACGAGATCGTCGCCGAACTCGCCAAGCAGGCGCTGCGCTGACCTTTTGACACGGCTGCCGGTCTTCCGACCGCAGCCGGAACCAAGTGAGGATCGCCATGGCAGAACGCCTTATAGAGCTGCGCGACATCAGCAAGTCCTATGGCCAGGTCTATGCGCTGGGCGGGGTCAATCTCAGAGTCGACCGCGGCGAGGTGGTCGGCCTGATCGGCGACAACGGCGCCGGCAAGTCGACGCTGATCAAGATCCTCTCCGGCGTGGTCAAACCGACCAGCGGCGAGATCCTCATCCGCGGCCAGCCGGTGACCGGCTGGAGCGCCGCGCGCTCGCGCGACGCCGGCATCGAGACGGTATTCCAGGACCGGGCGCTGGCCGTGCAGCAGACGATCGTGCGCAACATCTTCATGGGCCGCGAACTCACCGGCTTTCTCGGCTGGCTGAAGGTCAACAAGGAAATCGAGGAGGCGAGCCGGCTGATGCGCGAGATCGGCTTCACCTCGAAAGTGTTCACGCCGCAATCGATCGTCGGCCAGCTTTCCGGCGGCGAACGCCAGGGCGTGGCGATCGCCCGGGCAATCTACAAGCAGGCCGACCTGATCATCCTCGACGAGCCGACGACGGCGCTGTCGCTGACCGAGACCGCCAAGGTCTTCCATTTCGTGCGCCAGGTGCGGGCGAGCGGACGGTCGATCCTGTTCATCGGCCACAACATCCACCACGTCTTCGACATCGCCGATCGTTTCGTCGTGCTGGACCGCGGCAAGGTCGCGCTCACCGCCGACCGCAGCCAGGTCAAGTCGGCCGAAGACCTCATCAACTTCATGGAAGACGTCGCGCATCCGGGTGGATTGCCGGGACTGCACGACGCCGGCGACCCGGAGCAGAGAGCACGATGAGCAAGACGATGGAGCCCGATCTGCACGAGCCGTCCGCAGGCATCTCCCGTCCCGGCAATCCCCGGAAAGAGTGGAAACACCCATCCGATCACTGGATGCGCGGCTTCATCCTCGACAACCGCGCCGCACTCGGCACGCTTGCCGTGTTCGTGGTGATGATGACGGTGTTCATGATCGCCAACCCGACCGTCTTCACCACCTGGTATCTCTACAGTTCCGTGCTCACCACGCTGCCGGTAGCGCTGTTCGTGGTGGTGCCGCTGGTCTTCGTCGTCACCTGCGGCGAGATCGACCTGTCGTTTCCGGCGACGATGGGTTTTGCCTCATGGGTCTTCGCGCTGGTGGTGCAAGCCGGCTACGACCCGTTTCTCGGCATCGCCGCCGCCATTGCAACGGGCACGTTGCTCGGCTTCCTGGTCGGGTCGCTGGTCGTCTATGGCGGGCTGTCGTCGCTGATCGCCACGCTCGGCATGAATTTCCTGCTGCGCGGCCTGATCCAGATCATCAACGAAGGCAGGTCGACGGCGCTGACCAGCCTTGCCGACAGCTGGGCCTACAAGATCTTCTCCAGCCAGCTCTACGGCATCCCGGTGCAGATCTTCTGGGCCATCGGCTTCGTTGTGCTGTCGGCGCTGCTCTACAACAGGCATCGCTTCGGCGCGCAGGTGAAGGTGGTCGGCGACAATCCCGACAGCGCCCAGCAGATGGGCATCGACGTCAAGCGCGTGCGGGTGAAAGTGTTCGTCTTCGTCGGCATCGGGGCGGCGATCGCTGGCACCTTCTCGGTGATGATCAACTTCACCTGGTGGCCGACCGCCGGCGACGGCTATTTGCTGCCGGTGCTGGCGTCGGTGTTCGTTGGCGGCACGCCGACCTGGGGCGGCGTCGGCACCGTGGTCGGCGGCGCCATCGGCGCGGTCACCGTGTCGTTCATCCAGACCGGCGTCGTCGCGGCAGGCCTGAGCGGCTTCTATGTCCAGTTCTTCAATGGGCTGATCATCATCCTGTCGCTGCTCGGCCACAAATGGAACCAGGCGCGGTATCGGTGAGGGGGATATTCACACCCCGGTGACAAACCCGTCCAGCACGCGTTTCTGGCCGGCCTTGTCGAAGTCGATGGTCAGCTTGTTGCCGTCGATGGCCGAAATGTTGCCGTTGCCGAATTTCTGGTGGAAGACGCGGTCGCCGACATTGAAGGGGGATGGCGTGTCGGCGACGGATTTGGCGACCAGCTCGCCGTCGATGGTGCGGCCCTTGATCGAGGTGCGGCCGGCACCATAGCCACTGTCGGTCTCGCCATAGCCGATGCGCTCGACCTGGTGGCCGGAGCGCGAGCCCCAGTTGCGGTCGGTCGCCTCGGTGCGGTTCTGCTGCGCGCGCTGCCAGCCCGGCGTTGCATAGGTGCTGGAGAAGGCGCCGGATTTTTCTGCGCCGACATTGTCGAAGCGCGACGCGCCGTAAGGATTCTGCCGTCCTGCCGCCTGGCCGCCCCGCCCGGAGGCGAAAGAGCCGCCGCCATAGGCATTGCCGTAGCCGCCATAGGAGCTGCCGCTCTCGGCGACCTCGACATGGGCTTCCGGCAATTCGTCGAGGAAGCGCGACGGGATCGTCGATTGCCACAGGCCGTGGATGCGGCGGTTGGAGACGAACCACAAATGCAGGTTCTTCTTGGCGCGGGTCAGCCCGACATAGGCCAGCCGCCGCTCTTCCTCCAGCCCGGAGCGGCCGCCCTCGTCGAGCGCGCGCTGATGCGGGAACAGTCCTTCCTCCCAGCCGGGCAGAAAAACCGTCTCGAATTCGAGGCCCTTGGCCGAATGCAGCGTCATGATGTTGACGGCGTCGAGCTCGGCGTTCTGCTCGGCGTCCATCACCAGCGCTACATGTTCGAGGAAGGAGCGCAGCGATTCGTACTCCTCCATGGAGCGGATCAGTTCCTTGAGGTTTTCCAGCCGGCCGGGCGCTTCTACCGAGCGGTCGTTCTTCCACATGTCGGTGTAGCCGCTCTCCTCCAGGATGGTCTCGGCCAGCTCGGTGTGCGGCGTGGTCTCCAGCGCCTTTTGCCAGCGCTCGAAATTGGCGGCAACCTCGCGCAACGCTGCGCGCGGCTTTGGCTTCAGCTCGTCGCTCTCAGCGAGTTTTTCTGCAGCCTCCAGCATCGGGATGCGCAGCGCCCTGGCGGTGTCGTGAATCTGGCGGATGGTGGCTTCGCCCAGCCCGCGCTTCGGCACGTTGACGATGCGCTCGAAGGCGAGGTCGTCTGCCCCTTGCGCGACGACGCGGAAGAAGGCCAGCGCATCGCGGATTTCGAGGCGCTCGTAAAAGCGCGGGCCGCCGATGACGCGATAGTTGAGGCCGAGGGTGACGAAGCGGTCCTCGAACTCGCGCATCTGGAAGGACGCGCGGACAAGAATGGCCATGTCGTTGAGATTGTGCTTCTGCCGTTGGTAGGCCTCGATGGTTTCGCCAACGGCGCGGGCCTCTTCCTCGGAATCCCAGGCGGCATGGACATGCACCTTCTCATTGTCCTCGGCGATTTTTTCGGTGAACAGCGTCTTGCCGAAGCGGCTTTCATTGTGGGCGATGAGGTGGGAGGCGGTGCCGAGGATGTGCGCGGTGGAGCGGTAGTTGCGTTCCAGCCGGATGATGGTGGCGCCGGGGAAATCCTTGTCGAAGCGCAGGATGTTGTCGACCTCGGCCCCGCGCCAGCCGTAGATGGATTGATCGTCGTCGCCGACGCAGCAGATGTTTACTTTGTTTTCGCTCACGGGCTGTTCCGCGCCTGCCGGCGCGGGCCCGACCCCCCTTTTTTGCGCGCCTTCGGCGTCGCGGGAGGGGACTCGCAACGGCTCGGACGCCCGATCGGGCTTGCGGCCTTCGGCCGTTCGCAAATCCGTTGATGTTGGAGCTCGCCCAGCACCCGGCCGCTGGGCCAGCAGGCGCAGCCACATGTATTGGGCGGTGTTGGTGTCCTGGTACTCGTCGACGAGAATGTACTTGAAGCGCTTGTGGTATTCCTTCAGCACGTCCGGATTGGCGCGAAAAATGCGGATCGGGTGGCACAGAAGATCGCCGAAGTCGCAGGCGTTCAGCGTCTTCAGCCGCTCCTGATAGGCCTTATAGAGCTCACGGCCCTTGCCGTTGGCGAAGGCGCGGGCGTCGCCCTCGGCAATCTCGGCGGGGCCAAGCCCCTTGTTCTTCCAGCCGTCGATCATCTGGGCGAACTGCTTGGCCGGCCAGCGTTTGTCGTCCAGTCCTTCGGCCTGGATGAGCTGCTTGATCAGGCGCACGACGTCGTCGGTGTCGAGAATGGTGAAGTCGGATCTGAGCCCGGCAAGTTCGGCGTGGCGGCGCAGCAGCTTCACTCCAATCGAGTGGAAGGTGCCGAGCCACGGCATGCCTTCGACATGGCCTTCGCCGATCAGCAGGCCGATGCGCTGCTTCATCTCGCGCGCCGCCTTGTTGGTGAAGGTGACGGCGAGGATCTGCGACGGGAAGGCCTTGCCGGTGGCGAGGATGTGAGCGATGCGGGTGGTCAGGACGCGCGTCTTGCCGGTGCCGGCGCCGGCCAGCACCAGAACCGGACCCTCGGTGGTTTCCACCGCCAGCCGCTGCTCGGGGTTGAGCCCGTTCAGATAATCGGGCGCATTGGCATGGCCGCTGCGGGCAGCCATGGCGCGCGCAGCAATGCCCGACGGGGTCACGGGCCGCGCGTTCGGTTCATCAAAAAAAGGCATATCTTCCGAAAAGCCGGACATCTCCCCCGAATGTAGTGATTCGGCAGCGAAAGGCCAGAAGTGTCTCCGTTTTGTTCTCTGTCCAGCGCCGGAACCTACAAATGGGTATATTTAACCCACCGACGTCGTGGAGCACTGCATGCTGGGCCTCACTGATCCGTGACTGGACCGTGCGGGCTTCTACCCTATCTTGCGCGGCGGACATGTTCCCGAAGCCGAGGAGAGCGCCATGACAAAACCGAGCCCTGCCAGCCCCGCTGTCACCAGACCCGCCATTACTCAGGCGATGATCGACGCGTATGACGAATACACGCATCTGACGCTCGACCGGCGGGGCTTCATGGAACAGTTGACCAGGCTTGCCGGATCAGGTGCGGCCGCCGCCGCAATCGCACCGCTGCTGGCGGCGAATTCAGCCCGGGCGGCGATTGTTGCCGGGGACGATTCACGCGTGACGGGCGAGGACATCAGCTATCCCGGCAGCGGTGGCGAGATGAAGGGCTATCTGGTCAAGCCGGCCGGCCAGTCCGGCAAGCTCGGCACCGTCATCGTCGTGCATGAGAACAGGGGGCTCAACCCGCATATACGCGATGTGACGCGGCGCGTGGCGCTGGAAGGCTTCGTTGCGCTGGCCCCGGATTTCCTGTCGCCGCTCGGCGGCACGCCGGCCGACGAAGACAAGGCGCGCGAGCAGTCTTCCAAGCTCGATCCGGCGCAAACCACTGACAATGCGGTCGCAACGGTCGCTTTCCTCAGGGGCCGCGAGGATGGCAACGGCAAGGTCGGCGCGGTCGGCTTCTGCTGGGGCGGCGCCACGGTGAACACACTGGCTGCCAATGCGCCGGATCTGGCTGCCGCTGTCGCCTATTACGGCATGCAGCCGAAGGCCGAGGATGTGCCGAAGATTAAGGCGGCGCTGCTGCTGCACTATGCCGGGCTCGACACCCGCATCAATGCCGGTATCGACGCCTTCAGGAAGGAGCTCGATGCAGCCGAAGTCGAGTACACGATCCATGTCTATGAAGGCGCCAATCATGCCTTCAACAATGACACCTCGGCGGCTCGCTACGACAAGAACGCGGCGGACCTCGCCTGGGGCCGGACGATCGCCTTTCTCAAGGAGAAGCTTGCCTGATCAGGCATTTGCCGGTTTGTGAAAAGCGACGCCGGCCACCACCAGCGCGATGCCGATGCAATCGGTAAGGCTGGGTATCTGGCGGAGCACAATGACGCCGATCAGCGTGGCGGTGACCGGCAGCAACGACAGCATCAGCGCGAAGCTCGATCGCGGCAGCCGCGACATGGCAAGCTGGTCGCAGATATAGGGGATGACCGAGGAGCAGATGCCGACGCCGATGGCGGCGATGAGCAGTGGCGGCGCCGTGAAAGCCGGCAGCGCATCGGTGAAGCCGATCGGCAGCACGATGAGGCAGGCGACCGCCATGGCGGCTCCCAGGCCGGCGATGCCGTCGCCAGCGCCGGCGCGGGCAACGCGATGGCCAAGCATGATGTAGCCGACGAACAGCGCGCCGTTGAGGAAGGCCCAGAACAGGCCGACCGGGTCGCTTGACCATTTGACGTCGATCAGCAGCAAGGTGCCGATAACGGCAACGGCAAGCGCTGCGAAATTGCGCGGACTTCTGACGCCGATCAGCGCAACGCCGATGGTGCCGACGAATTCGATCGCCGCGACCAGCGAGATCGGCAGGCGGTCGAGCGCCAGGTAGAAGGAGCAATTCATCACGCCGAGGCAGGCGCCGAAGGCGAGAAGCAGCAGTCGTGTCGGCCGGTCGGCGCGGGCGAAGACCGTCCACGGCCGAGTCAGCGGCGCAAAGACAAGGGCGGCCGTGACGATGCGCAGCCAGGCCATGCCGAGCACGCCGACATGCGGGAAAAGCAGCACGGCGAAAGCCGGCCCGAGATAATGAAACACAGCGCTGACGCCGAACCAGACATGCGGCGGCAGCGATGTCGCCAGGCTGCCAAAGACAGGGCCGCCGAGGGCTGGGATAGCAGCTGGGGCTTGCGCTTGATCATCCATATGATCATTATCGCAGGAAGATTTACCTGTTTATATGGGCAATGGCCAATCAAAGAGATCGTTTATTCTCCTGAACAAAGGAGTTTTTCCTGAAACGCATTCGAAACGAAAATGCTAATCTGGATGCGGCGGATCTGAAAATCCTGCGCCTGCTGGAAAAGGATGCGCGCACCAGCACTGCTGAACTGGCGCGCTCGGTCGGCCTGTCGGCGCCGAGCGTGGCCGAGCGCATCAAGCGGCTGCAGGAGAGCGGTGTGATCGAGGCCTATACTGTGCGGATCAACCCGGCCGCGCTCGGCATGAAGCTGTCGGCATGGCTGCGGATCAGGCCGGTGCCCGGGCAGTTGGCTGCGGTCGCCGAGATCATCCGCGACTTGCCGGAAATCGCCCAGTGCGATCGGGTGACCGGCGAGGACTGTTTCATTGCGCTGGCGCATGTCGGCTCGGTGGCCGAACTCGAACGGGTGATCGACCGCATCATTCCGTTTGCGATGACCAACACCGCAATCATCCAGTCGTCGCCGGTGGTGGCGCGTTCGCCGCTGGCGGCAGTGTTCGTCAATACATCAGCTTAACTGGAAAAAGTCGCGCCGCCCCTCATCGCCCTGCCGGGCACTTCTCCCCGTATAGTGACGGGGAGAAGGACGCTGTCATCAATGGTTTCGCCAATTTGCGGGCGTTGCTGAAAGAGCGCCGAGGCTGCGGCAAGCTCCCTTCTCCCCGTCTCTATACGGGGAGAAGGTGGCGGCAGCCGGATGAGGGGTGGCGCAAACGCCCCCGAAAAATGCGACCGGAGGACGAGACCATTTCTTTCCGCACCGATCAGGCGTGGCCGCGCTTCATCCGTGCTTGCTTCAGGATGGCGCGCCAGCGGATCATGGCGAAAGGGATCGGCTCGTTGTTGTTGGCGATGGAAAAAATTTCGTAGTTGAGGTTCTTCAGCGATCGCCAGAAATCGTAGTCGCTGATGCGTGGGTCGGCCGCCAGCCTGTCCGCCTCGACCTTGATGTCGGTTTTCATGCACGTTCCCCGAACCGCTTCAGCCCCCGCCGCCCGTATCGCAACTCGTCTTCGACCGTCGTACTGAGTCGTTCAACGCCTCAATTCGGCTTGTTCACGTTAAAACCCTGGTAAGGTTAACGGCGGTCTGACTGCGGCTCAAGCGTCTTGCGACGAATACCGATCGAACGGCCGGCGCGCTCAGGCATCGGCAACGCCGCATGAGCGGCGCGCATGACTTCGACCTTGGCCAGGACATCGGCCGGGAAGGGCGCCACCTTCGGTCCGGACATGTCGACATGCAGCGACAATGATTCGGACGTGGCAGCGAGCCAGCCGTCGACATGGCGGATTTCCTGGTAGGCTCTCAGCCGCTTGTCGTCATGGTCGAGCAACTGGAACGAGACATCGACCTCGTGGTCGAGATGCAGCTCCCTGACATAGCAGACATGGACTTCCGCCGTGTAGATGGTCAGCCGGCGCTGCTTCGCGTAATCCAGCCCCATCCCCATCATTTCGAACGCTTGGTCGGAACAGCGGTCGAACAGCACGTTGTAATAGGCCATGTTGAGATGGCCGTTATAGTCGATCCAGTCTTTTTCGATGGCCATGGGAGCAGAGGCGAAGGGGGCGGCGGTGGACATCGAAAACTTCCTTCTGGCTGGACAGGACGTGGTCGGGGAGACTAGAGCGACGTGCGTCCAATTGGACGCACAAAGTACGCTCTAGCACATTGAATCTTCGCATCGTGCTTTCCGAAAATCGATTTCGATTTTCGGGCCGATGCGATAGGCATCCATAAGTCCATAACAAGGGTGGACGCTGGTCCATTCGCGGAGGAATAGATGGCTCTGAGCGACCTCAATCCGGTCGAGCGCAACGAAGAAGGCATTGCCGCGGTGCTCGGCATCCTCAAACAGCGGCTCGGCGAACGGTTCCAGACCGGCCAGGCGATCCGCACCCAGCACGCGCATACCACCACCTACATTCCAACCCAGGCGCCGGATGGCGTGGCGTTTCCAGATACGACACCGGAGGTGCAGGAGATCGTCTCGGCCTGCGCCGCGCACCGCGTGCCGGTGATCGCCTTCGGCGTCGGCTCTTCGCTGGAGGGCCACACCAACGCGCCGGGCGGCGGCATTTCTGTCGATACGTCGCGGATGAACCGCATCCTCGCGGTCAACCCGCAGGATCTCGATTGCACGGTTGAGCCCGGTGTGACGCGCGAGGATCTCAACCGGCACCTGCGCGACACCGGCCTGTTCTTTCCGATCGATCCGGGCGCCAATGCATCGCTCGGCGGCATGGCGGCGACGCGGGCGTCGGGCACCAATGCGGTGCGTTACGGCACGATGCGCGAGAATGTATTGTCGCTGACGGCGGTGATGGCCGACGGCGAGACGGTGACGACCGGCAAGCGCGCAAAAAAGAGCTCGGCCGGCTACGATCTGACGCGGCTCCTGATCGGCTCCGAAGGCACGCTCGGCATCATCACCCAGCTGACACTTAAGCTGCAGGGCATTCCGCAGGCGATTTCCGGCGGCGTCTGTCCGTTTCCCAGCGTCGAGGCGGCCTGCAATGCGGTGATCGCGACAATCCAGATGGGCATTCCGGTGGCGCGCATCGAACTGGTCAATGCGCTGCAGATGCGGGCGATGAAGAGCTATTCGAAACTCGACTATCCCGAAAGCCCGTGCCTGTTCGTCGAATTCCATGGCAGTGATGCCGGCGTTGCCGAGCAGGCCGAAACCTTCGGCACGATCGCCGAAGACTATGGCGGCGGACCATTCCTGTGGACCAGCGTCGCCGAGGAACGGACGAAGCTGTGGAAGGCCAGGCACGACGCCTATTGGTCGTCGCTGACGCTGCGGCCGGGCGCCAAGGGGCTGTCGACCGACGTTTGCGTGCCGATCTCGCGCTTTGCCGAATGCGTTACGCAAACCGAGGCCGACATCGCCGAGATGGGGCTGATCGCGCCGATCGTCGGCCATGCCGGTGACGGCAATTTCCATGTGCTGGTGCTGATGGACGCGGACGATCCGAAGGAAATCGAGCAGACGGAAGAGTTTGTCGCGCGGCTGAACATGCGGGCGATCGGCATGGATGGAACCTGCACCGGCGAGCACGGCATCGGACAAGGCAAGATCGGCTTCCTGCGCCATGAACTCGGCCACAGCGTCGACATCATGCGCACGATCAAGCAGGCGCTCGATCCGCAGAACATTATGAACCCTGGGAAGATACTGCCGGCCGACTAAAGTCTTTTGCTTTTGGGGCGATCGATTTGCCTCTTTATCGACACGCTGATGCGGGTAGAGTGCGGCTGATTTTCAATCAACTGCTTGGGGGTTGATGCTCGCACGCTTGTTCGTGATCTTCGGTGGCTTTTTCGTGCTGGTGCTGTGTGCGGCGCTGGTGGTGCCGTATTTTATCGACTGGACGGGCTACCGGGCCGATTTCGAGCGCGAGGCGAGCGCCATTCTGGGCCGCAAGGTCACCGTTCAGGGCGATGCAACGGCGAAATTGCTGCCGTTTCCCTCGGTGACCTTCTCGAATGTCACTGTCGCCGGCGGCCCCGGCGGCCGGCCGGCAATGACCGTCGAGACCTTTTCGATGGATGCCGAACTGGCGCCCTTCCTGAGCGGCGAGGTGCTGATCTTCGACATGCGGCTGGTGCGGCCGAAGGCGACGATCGACATTGCCGCCGACGGCACGGTCGACTGGGCGATACGCCCGTCCTCGCCCTACGATCCCAGCCAGATCTCGATCGAGAAGCTGACGGTGACCGACGGAGAGATCGCGCTGCGCCATGCCGCCGGCGGCCGCAGCCATCGTCTTTCCGAGATCAATTCGACAATCTCTGCCAGATCGCTGGCCGGACCCTGGCGGATGGATGGTTCGCTGCGGCTCGACGGCCTGCGCAGCACGGTCGTCGTCTCCACCGGCAAGGCCAGTGGCGACGGACAATTGCGGCTCAGGCTCAAGGCCGACCCAGACGCCTATCCGCTGGTCATCGAAGCGGATGGCAATGCCGGCATTGTCGACGGGGCCGCGATCTATTCGGGCCAGTTCAGGGTCACAAGCTCTGACAGGAATGGCGCCGACAAGCGTTTGCCACAGCTTGACGGCACCGACGGTGAGAAGGCCAGCGCCGGCAAGCCGGAACCGGGGTTCAGGCTGAACGGCAAGTTCTCGCTCGACCACCGGAAGCTTGGCGTCGACGAATTCCGCTTCGAGACCGGGCCACTCGACAATCCCTACACCGCCGACGGCAAGGCTGCCGTCGACCTTGGGCCGAACCCTCGCTTTTCAATCGAGGCCGATGGCGCTCAGGTGCAGTTCGATGAAGCCGTCGGCGCCGCGACCGGACTGACGCTGTCAGAGCGCGTCGCGGCGTTGGAGCAGGCGCTGCTCGCCCTGCCCAAGCCGACCATACCGGGCACCGTCGAGGTGAAGCTGCCGGCGGTAGTGGCCGGCGACACGACGGTTCGTGACGTGCGCCTTTCCGCCGAGCCGGCCGATGCCGGCTGGTCGGTGAAGTCGCTGGGCGCGACGCTCCCGGGCCGTGCCAGGCTGGAAGCAAACGGCATGCTCAGTCTCGAGGATCAGTTCGGCTTCAGCGGTTCGCTGCTTCTGGCCGTGGGGCAGCCTTCCGGCTTCGCCGCCTGGGTGTCGAAGGATGTCGACGAGGCGATCCGCCGGCTTCCGGCCGCCGGCTTCAAGGCCAAGGTCGACCTGTCCGGGAACCGCCAGGCCTTCAGCGACCTCGAACTCGTTCTCGGCAAGGCGAAATTTTCCGGCCGCATCGATTCCAGCCAGGGCGAAGACGCCAGGCCGTCGGTGCTGATGCGGCTCGACGGTGGCGAGCTCGACGTCGACGGGCTCGCCGCCTTCGCCTCGATCTTCATCAGCGACAAGGGCGCCAACCGATTTTCCGACCGCGACCTCGATTTCCAGATCAAGGCCGGGCCGGTCAGCGCCGGCGGACTGACCGCCGATACGGTCGATACGGCGCTCAGGCTGCGCGACGGGCTGCTTGAAATCGACCGGCTCTCGGTCGGCGGACTTGCCGGCGCCTCGATCAGCGCCACCGGCCGGATCAAGGATTTCCCAGCGAGCCCGACCGGCAAGCTCGATGCCTCGGTGGTCGCCGTCGATCTCAAGCCGTTGGTCGATGTCGCGGCGAAGCACTATCCCGACAATGCCGTGCTGAAAGGGCTGGCGGGGCGTGTCGCCGCCTATCCCGAGCTGTTGCAGAATGCGCGCATCGATCTGGTGACAAGTGCCGCCGCCAATGGCGACGGCACGACGGGACTGGCGGTCAGCGCGCAAGGCAGGGCAGGCGGCTCGGCGTTTTCAGCATCGCTGTCCGGCAAAGGACTGGCCGATCGGCTTCTCGAGGCGCCGGTGTCGTTGACCTTCAACGCCAGGAATACCGATGCCACCGCGCTTCTGGCGCTTTACGGCCTGCCGGCGCTGCCGCTCGGCATGCTTGGCGAGGCGACCACTGATGTTTCGGCGAAAGGCACGCTTGGCGGCGGCATGGCGACGAGCTTCAACCTGACCGGCGACGATTTCAAAGCCGGTTTCGACGGGACGATCGCCAGCGCGCCACAAGGCGCCACCGCCAAGGGCAAGATCAGCCTGGAAGCCGCCGATATCGAGCCGTGGCTGATGACGACAGGCGTCGGACTGCCGGGCCTGGGGACAGGCATGTCGACTTGGCTTGCGGCCGACGCCGACTTCGGCAACGGCCGTCTGGTGCTGTCCAGCCTCAGCGGCGCCATCAACGAGGCTGCGGTTTCCGGCGACCTCAATGTCGGCGTCGCCGACGGGCTGCCGCATCTTGCCGGCGCGCTGGCGCTCGATGATCTGGATCTCGACCCGATGGCGGTGGCAGTGTTTGGCGACCAGGCCTTTCTGGGCTCCGGCAAGGCTTGGCCGGCCGCCCCATTCAGCCAGAAACCCATCCTGCCGTTCACCGCCGAACTCGAGTTGACCACGGCGTCGCTGGTCGCCGGCCCGTTGGCCACGGCCTATGACGCGGCGCTTTCGCTGAAGCTCGACCACGAAGGCATCCGCGTTTCGGACCTCAAGGCAAAGTTCGCCGGCGGCGCGCTTTCCGGACTGTTCGAGCTGAAGAACAATGACGGCACCGGGTTTTTCTCCGGCCAGCTGAAACTTGCCGGCGCCGATCTGGCCACCGTGCTGCCAGAGACTGGCATCAGCGGAACCGGCGATTTCTCGGCGGCGCTCTCGACCAGTGGCAAATCGGTCGATGCGATGGTTGCGGCGCTGTCCGGTTCCGGCACGGCGGCGCTGAAAGGCTTGACCATTGCCGGCGTCAATCCCGACGCCTTTGGCGCCGTCATCGCCAAGGCCGACGCCATTGGGCGCGATATCGACGCGGCCAAGACCGCCGGCTTCGCGCCGCAGATCGCCGCGGATGGCAGTTTTCCGGCTGGGGATGCCGACATCGCCTTCACAATCGCCGGTGGCACGCTGAGGGCGCCGCCGGTCAATCTTGAAAATCCGGCGGCGACGCTGTCGGCCGACATCACGGCGGACCTGAAGGCCAGCAAGGTCGCTGCCAGTGGCTCGATCATTTATCGGCCCGGCGACGAAGCGCTGGTCGGCTCCGACCCGACCGTGAATTTCAGCGTCGACGGACCGTTCGGCGCCGCGAAGCGGCGATTCGACAGTGAGCCGCTGGCGCAGTTCCTGACCCAGCGCGCGCTGGAAAAGGAGCAGCAGCGGGTCGAGGCGATGCAGGCGGCGCTGCTTGAAAAGCAGCGGTTGCGGCGCGAGGTGCGTTACTACGCGGCCCTGCAAGCCGAGCGCGACAGGGCAGCCGAAGAATTGCGCAGGCAGCAGGAGGCGGCGCGGCTGAAAGCCGAGGCGGATGCCAGGGCGAAAGCCGAAGCCGAGGCAAGAGCTCAAGCCGATGCGGAGGCGAAAGCCAAGGCTGATGCGCAGGCGAGGGCTGAAGCCGAGGCTAAAGCCGAAGCCGAGGCGCAGGCGAAGGCTGAAGAGGAGGTTAAAGCCAAGGCTGAAGCCGAGGCCAAGGCTAAGGCGGATGCCGAAGTGAGAGCCAAGGCGGCGCAAAAAGCGGCGGACGAGGCGGCGAAGGCCGAGGAACAGCGACGCCGGAAAGCGGAAGAGGCGAGGCGGGCGGAAGAGGCGAGGCGGATCGCTGCGGAACAAAAGGCAAGGCTCGACGCCGAGCGCAGGGCCGCCGCCGAGCAGGCGCAGAAAATCGAGCGGGCGCGTCAGCCGCCGGCCAATGACAACCCGCCGCCATCAGGACCCGCGCCAAAACCCACGCTTGAACCCTCGTCGATCGACAATCTGCTGAAGTCGCTGGGCGGCGGATAGCCCCTAGCTAACCATCCGGGCTAGACCGGTTTCATCCCTCGCTTCGCCCAATCCAGGACGTAGAGCCTGAGCGCCGAGGACAGGTTGGCATCGCGCGGCCGGGCCTCGTCGATTTCGGCGACGAGGGCGGCGAGAGTCAGTTTGCGTGCGGCGGCGATGGCGACGAGATCGTCGAAAAACGGCTTTTCGAGCGAATAGCTGGTGCGATGGCCGCGAATGGTCACCGAGCGTTTCTCGACCGGGCTCACCGGACCTGACTCATTTCACTTCAGGCATCGGACTTGTCCGAAAACCCCGCCGCATTTTTCGGTCTGACTTCAGGACAATCCGCATCGCCCGAGGTTTCGCGGCGATGGCCGGCGACAAATCTTTCTGCCTTGTCGGCGATCGAACGGTCACGCTCCCGGTCGGCCTTGGAGCGGCCGTGCAGCGCCCGGTTCTGTTCGGCCAGGCGCTCCTGCTCGGCTCGTGCCTTCTGCTTGCGGGCCTGGCGGAGGTTGACGATGTCGGCCATGTCGCGCGGCCCGTCGGATCACTTCTTGCGGAAGGCGTCGAGCGACACCACTTCGGCGCCCTTGGCGGCGGCGTCGGCTGCGGCCGGCTTCTTTTCGGCCTCAGCGGTCTTCTTCTTCTCAGGCTTTTTCTCGGCGACGACGGCCAGCGGTTCGGAAGCGGGCTTGCCGGTCAATTCCCCTTCTGCCGAGGTTTCCGTCTTCACGTCGAATTCGAGCTCGAAATTGACGGACGGGTCGTAAAAGCCGCGCACGGCCGAGAACGGGATTTCCAGCTTTTCCGGCACGTCGGAGAAAGACAGCCCGACCTCGAAGCCGGTGTCGGTCACCTTCAGGTCCCAATACTGGAACTGGATGACGATGGTCATCTGTTCGGGATAGCGCTCGCGCAAGCGGGAAGACACGCGCACGCCGGGGGCGCCGGTCAGGAAAGTGATGAAGAAATGATGGTTGCCGGGGAGGCCGGTGCGCGCGACTTCGGCCAGGACCTTGCGCATGACGCCGCGCAGTGCCTCCTGGGCCAGAATGTCGTAGCGAATGTGGTCGTCGGCCATGTCGCTGTCGGGTTCCGTTGAATCGTCCGCATAGCTGTAATCAAGCTTGAGCGCGGCGTAAACCGGATATAGATGCCGGCAGCACAGATGCGAGAGGGCATGCCTCAGATTTTATCGCTTAGGCGCCAGCGAGCGCGCTGTGCTTTTGCGCATCGGCCGCCGGCTGCCGCTTGGCGAAGGCGCGCAGGAAGGTGCGCACGCCATGTGTCGCGGATTGCAGCACTTCATCATCGGTCGGCGTGCCGCCGAGCATGAAGGTCGTCTGCAATTCGGCATTGGCGAGGGCCTGGAACTGGCGCGCCGCGACATCGGGGTCCTCGATGTCGAGGAAACCGGCATGGGCGAGGCGGGCGAAACGGGCGGCGATCGCCGGCCATGTCCTGCCCGGTCCCAGTTCGCGCCATTCGCCAAACAGCTCGGGATAGCGCTCGCCCTCGGTCTGGATCAGCTTGCGCAGGAACTTTCCGTCGCGGCTGCAGATACAGTTGCGGGTCATGCGCACGGCGAAGGCGATCAGATCGGCCTCGAGATCCTTCGGCTGGTCGGGAAAGGTTGAAATGGTGGCGAAGATGCCGGCATTGCAGCGCTCGGTGAGGTCGCGGACGATGGCGACGAAGAGTTTCTCCTTGTCGCCATGGTGATTGTAGATCGTCTGGCGCGACACGCCGGCCTCGGCGGCAATCATGTCGATATTGGCGCCGGCGAAGCTTTCGCGGCAGAACACCTCGCCGGCAGCGTCCATAATCGAGGCGCGCTTTGCCTCATGGCCGCGTGGCGGGATGCTGTCAGGAGAAACGTCGTGCTTCATGAAAACTATATATAGGTGATTGACGAATTAGACAAGAGTGTCTAAATTTATGGACTTAGATTTAGAGGAATTCCCCCTGCAGGAATTCCACGGGATGGGACGTCCCAGGATTACACGCCGGTCGGCAAACCAGATTGAAAGAAGCCCGCTATCATGAATCCCCAATTCCTCCGCATCGCGGTTGTGCTCGGCCTGTTGTCGGCCATCGGTCCGTTCGCCATCGACATGTATCTTCCGGCGCTGCCTTCGATCGGCGCAGATCTGCAGGCCAGCACCGCAGCCGTGCAGATGAGCTTGCTGATCTTCTTTCTGTCCATGGGTTTTGGCCAGATCGTCGTCGGACCGATCTCCGACATGGTCGGGCGCAAGCTGCCGCTCTATGGCGGCCTCGCCCTGTTCATGGTCGGCGGCATCGGCTCGGCGCTGGCGCCCTCGGTCGAATGGCTGATCGCCTTCCGTTTCCTGCAAGGGCTCGGCGCCAGTGCAGGCATGGCGGTGCCGCGCGCCATCGTGCGTGACCTGCACACCGGCACCGAAGCTGCCAAGCTGATGTCGCTCCTGATGCTGGTGTTTTCGGTGTCGCCGATCCTGGCGCCGCTGACCGGCAGCGTCATTATCGAGAATTTCGGCTGGCGTGCCGTGTTCTGGACGGTGACCGGTGGGGCGGTGCTCGCCACCATCCTGCTGGCGACCTCGCTGAAGGAGACGCGGCCGGTCGAGGCGCGTGCAGGCAGTTCGTTCGGCACCGCGCTGTCGGCCTATCGCTTCCTGATCGGCGACCGCAACTTCCTTGGCCTGGCGGCCATCGGCGGCTTCGGGCTGGCGAGCTTCTTCGTCTATCTGTCGAGCTCCTCCTTCATCCTGATAGAACACTACGGGCTGTCGCCATCGGTCTACAGCGTGTTCTTCTCGATCAACGCGGTCGCCTTCATCGGCATGTCGCAATTGACGGGAACGCTGTCCGAAAGGTTCGGGCTGAGGCCGGTGGTGCGGGTCGCGGTGGTCGGCTATGCGACGACGATGGTGGTGCTGTTCGCGGTGATGGCGTCCGGCGTCGATCGGCTCGACGTCATGGCGGCGCTGCTGTTCGTCGGCTACGGGTTCCTCGGCCTGGTGATCCCTGCGACTTCGGTGCTGGCCCTGGAGGAGCATGGCGCGATCGCCGGCACGGCCTCGGCACTGATGGGCACCCTGCACTTCGCCATCGGCGCGGTCGCCATGGGCATCGCCGGGGTGTTCTTCGACGGCACGCCGCTGCCTATGGTGGCCGGCATCATGCTTTGCGCGGTGATCTCGTTCACGCTGGCCAAGGTGACGCTCGGCCGCGGACGGCAGGTTGTCGAAGCGCCGGCAGAATAGATGCTTTCCAGTGAGAGCAATGAAAAAGGCCGGGTCAGTCCCGGCCTTTTTCGCGTCTGGGCGCGGCCGCGCGGCCAGCAAGCCTGCTGCCGTCACAGTATCGAGGTGAGATGGGGATCGGAGGGAAAGTTGGAATCGAAGCAGGAGAAGTGGAGGTTTCTGTTGCCAGGTACCTCCGAACCCCGCCTAGAAGTGCGAACCACTAGGGCTTGATTTGAAGCTGTCGCACCGCTTACGCGGCGAGACGTGCTTCCGCATAGTTGTCGTTGGCAACTATAAGTTCAGCCCGATAACGGTGGTACAATGCCGGGCAAAAGTACGATCTTTACACCTTCGTCGATCCTATTTCGCCCCCAGCAAAAGCCGCTCTTCGCAGAGCGGTTTTTGGTGGAGGCGCCGGGTACCGCCCCCGGGTCCGAACGGCTTATTTCATCGCCTGTTTATCGCCATAGTCGGTCGAGCCGACGAAACAGATATAGGGACCGATCGTGAAAAATGAAAGGCCTCAATGATGCTTTGTCCGCTGTCTCAAACAGCATCGCCAAAGGCTTGACTTGTCAACGCTCTCAACCGAAGCTTTGCGGCGGTGAGGAGTTACCGACTAGCGCACATTTTGCGGCAGCGCGCCACAACCCTCATCGACTGGATCTCGTGGCGCCGACGAGGGGAAAATTTGATGGCCGATTATCTCGCAGACGTGAAGAAGTACGACGCCGCGGCGGATGCCGACGCGGTCGCCAAGATCGTGAAGCATTTGGGCATTGCGCTCAGGAATCGTGATTCCTCGCTGGTCTCCTGCACGGATCCCGACGAACTTGGTCGCGTCAAGGCCAGCTGGGTTGCCAAAAAGCTTGGCGTCGACGACGGCAGCAAGGCGGACGCCGCCATCGAAAAGACCTGCAATGCGATGGAGGCCGATAACACCAAGAGCCGGGTGACCTTTTATTACCTGGTTGCCAAGGAGCTGGGCAAGCTCGCCAGCCTCTAAGGATCGCATGTCAATTTGCGGATGCTGACGCGGGCAGCTCTTTCTCCCCGTCACTATACGGGGAGAATTGCCCGGCAGGGCAATGAGGGGCGGCGCAAACGACCGGTAAGAGAAAGCGACTCTGGTGCCGTTTTGACATATTCGGCCGGCAGCCAGTCGGTTATGATTGCCTAACCCGAATCGAGCCCCCGAATCGCCGATGCGCCAATATCTCGACCTCTTGAAGCACGTGCTGGAAAACGGCGCCGATCGCGGTGACCGCACCGGCACCGGAACGCGCTCGGTGTTCGGCTACCAGATGCGCTTCGACCTCGCGCGCGGCTTTCCGGTCACCACCACCAAGAAGCTTCACCTGAAGTCGATCGTGCATGAACTTCTGTGGTTCCTGGCCGGCGACACCAATATCAAATATCTCAACGACCACGGCGTCTCGATCTGGGACGAATGGGCCGACGAGAATGGCGACCTCGGCCCGGTCTACGGCAAGCAATGGCGCTCCTGGCCGGACGGCCATGGCGGCGCCATCGACCAGATTGCCAATCTCTTGAAGGAGATACGCAAGAATCCTAATTCCCGACGGCTGATCGTTTCGGCGTGGAACCCGGCCGAAGTGGAAGCCATGGCGCTGCCACCCTGTCATTGCCTGTTCCAGTTCTATGTCTCGGAAGGCAGGCTCTCCTGCCAGCTCTACCAGCGTTCCGCCGATATCTTTCTCGGCGTGCCGTTCAACATCGCTTCCTATGCGCTGCTCACCATGATGGTGGCGCAGGTCACGGGGCTGAAGCCCGGCGATTTCGTCCATACGCTGGGCGATGCGCATCTTTATGCAAACCATTTCGAGCAGGCGCGCGAACAGTTGCAGCGCACGCCCAAGGCGCTGCCGACGCTATGGATCAATCCGGAGGTGAAGGACTTTTTTGCCTTCCGCTTCGAAGATTTCCGGCTGGAAAACTACCTCGCCGATGCGACGATCAAGGCGCCCATCGCGGTGTGAGCCGCAACATCGGGCTTTTTGCTTTGTCTCAAATTGCTCGCAGTGCCGTCGGCGGGCTATTGGGCTAAGTCAGGCAAAAAGCCTTCCCTTGTTATATTCAGGCGGATATATCGACTGGCAGGGTCGCGCCGATCGGATTTCAAGCTCCGGGAGAGTTTCATGCTGGTGCGCAAGGGTTTCGGATTGAAGGCGGCCGCCATTGGCGGTCTTGCGATATTGATCGCCGCCATGCCGGTTGCCCATGCCGATGACAGGCTGATCGTCTTTGCCGCCGCAAGCATGAAGAACGCACTGGATGCAGTGAACACCGCCTGCGCCGCCGATGTCGGCGAGGCGGCGACCATTTCCTATGCGGCAAGCTCCGCATTGGCCAAGCAGATCGAGGGCGGCGCGCCGGCCGACGTCTTCATCTCGGCCGATCGCGACTGGATGAACTATCTGTCCGACAAGAAGCTGACCAAGCCGGGTTCCGAGGTGAAATTGCTCGGCAACCAGATCGTGCTGGTGGCGCCGAAGGATTCGACGGTCGAAACCAGGATCGAAAAGGGTTTTGATCTTGCCGGGCTGATCGGTGACGGCAGGCTTGCCATGGGCGATTTCCAGGCGGTGCCGGCCGGCAAATATGGCAAGGCGGCGCTTGTATCGCTCGGCGTCTGGTCCTCGATCGAAGACAAGTTGGCGCAGGCCGAGAACGTGCGTGCCGCGCTCAAGCTGGTCTCCACAGGTGAGGCAGCGCTCGGCCTCGTCTACGCCACCGACGCGCATGCCGAGCCCGGCGTCAAAGTGATCGGCACCTTCCCACAGGATTCGCACCCGCCGATCGTCTACCCGGTTGCCCAGATCGCGGATTCGAAGGACAAGCA
Source organism: Mesorhizobium sp. WSM4810 (assembly GCF_055811235.1). NCBI lineage: Bacteria > Pseudomonadati > Pseudomonadota > Alphaproteobacteria > Hyphomicrobiales > Phyllobacteriaceae > Mesorhizobium > Mesorhizobium sp. WSM4810. The sequence continues at coordinate 33,543 of NZ_JBVVQV010000004.1, forward strand.
TGCGTCGGCATTCCTAAAGTGCCTGCAATCCGCCAAGGCAGGCGAGCTCTTCAAGGCGCAAGGTTTTACGGTCCTCACGCCGAGCAACTGAGGCACGCCAAAAGATGGATTGGTTGCTGGACCTCACTCCCGACGAATGGAACGCGGTCCGGCTGTCGATCAAGGTGGCGACAGTGGCGATGGTCGCCAGCCTGCCGCCCGGCATATTGATCGCGCTTGTGCTTGCCCGTGGCCAATTCTGGGGCAAGACGCTGCTCAACGGGCTGGTGCATCTGCCGTTGATCCTGCCGCCGGTGGTTATCGGCTATCTGCTGCTGCTCTCCTTCGGCAGGCGCGGCCCGGTCGGGGCGTTTCTGGCCGAGCATTTCGGCATTGTCTTCTCCTTTCGCTGGACAGGTGCCGCATTGGCCTGCGCTGTCATGGGCTTTCCCCTGATGGTGCGGGCGATCCGGCTGTCGATCGAGGCGGTCGACCGCAGAATCGAGGCGGCGGCCGGGACACTTGGCGCCAATCCGTTCTGGGTATTCGGGACGATCACGCTGCCGCTGATCCTGCCCGGCCTGATTACCGGCGCGATCCTGTCTTTCGCCAAGGCGATGGGCGAATTCGGCGCAACGATCACTTTCGTTTCCAACATCCCCAACCAGACGCAGACGCTGCCGTCGGCGATCTACACGTTTACGCAGGTGCCGGGCGGCGATGCCGGTGCGCTCAGGCTGACGCTGATCTCGATCATCATCTCGATGGCAGCACTTGTCGCATCGGAGGTGCTGGCGCGGCGCGTCGGCAGGCGGATGGATGTCGAATGACGGTTGTGGTCGACATCAGCCATCGGCTTGGCGACTTCGAGGTCGACGCCCGCTTCGAGAGCGCCGGGCGGCTGACCGCGCTGTTTGGGCCCTCGGGCTCCGGCAAGACGACGCTGATCAACATGATTGCGGGCCTGATCCGGCCGGACAAGGGGCTGATCGAGGCCGACGGCCGCGTGCTGGTCGATACGGATGCGGGTCGGTTCGTGCCCAAGCACAAGCGCCGCATCGGCATGGTGTTCCAGGACGCGCGGCTGTTTCCGCATATGAGCGTGGCCAGCAATCTGCGCTACGGCCGCTGGTTCACGCCGACGGCGGAACGCTATGCGGACATCAAAGCGGTGGTCGACCTGCTCGGCATCGGTGCTCTGCTCGACCGGCGGCCGGCAAAGCTATCCGGCGGCGAAAAACAGCGCGTGGCGATCGGCCGGGCGCTGCTCGCCAGCCCGAAACTGTTGCTGATGGACGAGCCGCTGGCTTCGCTTGACGAGGCCCGCAAGGCAGAAATCCTGCCTTACATCGAGCGGCTGCGCGACGAGACGAAAATCCCGATCGTCTATGTCAGCCATTCGGTCTCGGAGGTCGCGCGGCTGGCAAGCGACGTCGTTGTGCTGGCGCAAGGCAAAGTCGCTGCTTGCGGCCCGACCGGGGCGATCATGCAGCGGCTCGACCTGTTGCCGGCGGAGGAGCGCGGCGAGGGCGGCGCGGTGCTGGATACCGCGGTGCTGCGCCACGACAATGTCTTTGGCATGACCGTGCTCGGCTCGGTGGCGGGCGAGATCCGCGTGCCGCTTCTGGCAGTGCCGGTCGGTGCGCCGATGCGCGTTCGCATCCGTGCCCGCGATGTGATGATCGCCACCGAACAGCCGACGGGTCTCAGCGCGCTCAACATCTTGCAGGGCACGATCGTGACGATGGCGCCGGGCGAGGGCCCCGCGGTCGAGATCGGCATCGACTGCCATGGCGCAACCGTGCTTGCCCGGATCACCGAGCAATCGCGACAGACGCTGAAACTCCGGCTTGGTCGAGAGGTCTACGCGGTGGTCAAGACGGTTAGCTTCGACCCGGCGAATATGAGTGCCGGCCTGCCACTCGAGGCCGATGGATGACCCGCGGATGATTGTCGCTATATCATTTTGGAATAGCGGTAGCGCCGGAGAGCTTCTAGGATGGATGGCGGGACTGCGGAGGAGCAAATGCCGTCGCTGAGCTTGCGGATAAACCTCGATCCAGAAGGGCGCATCGGGCCGGGCAAGATCGAGCTTCTGGAGCAGATCGCCGCCTTCGGCTCGATCTCCGCGGCGGCGCGCGGCATGGAAATGTCCTACAAACACGCCTGGGATCTGGTCGAAGACATGAACCGGGTGTTCGGCAAGCCGCTGGTCGCGGCGCAGACCGGTGGCAAAAAGGGCGGCGGCGCGCAGTTGACTCCGGCGGGGCTTGCGGTGGTCAGCCGCTTTCGCGCCATCGAACGGGCAGCGGCTTCCGCGGCAGCGGCGCATTTGGAAGCTTTACAGGCGGAGATCGATGCCGGGTGAGGTCGATGGAACCTGTATTGGCGGAGCCTACTCCTCCGGCTCGCCGGGCTTGCGCAGCAGATAAGTGTCCATGATCCAGCCTTTTTTCCGACGCGCCTCGTCGCGAGTCCTGACGATCTCGTCGCCGACGTCGCCAAGGCGGCCGGAAATGAGGATCTCGTCGGGCGTGCCGAGATAAGCGCCCCAGTGGATAAGGAGGTCGTTGTCGTCCAGCGTGTTGAAGGCGCATTTGCCGTCCAGCATGACGACAGTGCTGCCGGCATTGTCGGGCAAGCCTTCCTCGGTGAGCCGGCGGCCGGTGGTGATCTGAACCGCATCGCCGATGCGGTTCAGCGCCATCTTGTGGCTGGCGGCGAGCGCCTGGACGGCAGTGATGCCGGGGATCACCTCGAGCTCGAACGCGACATTGCCTCTCATGCGCACCCGCTCCAGGATGCGTAGCGCGCTGTCGTAGAGCGAGGGATCGCCCCAGATCAGGAACGCACCGCAGCCATCTTGCGAAAGCTCGTCGCGGATCAGGCTTTCATAGATCGCGGCGATCGCCTCGTGCCAGTCATCGACGGTCGAGCGATAGGAGGGCGTTGGCTCGGCCCGCACCGGCACGTCGAATTCGACCCGGCGCGAGTCTGGATTGGTGACGAACCGGTCGCAGATCTGGCGGCGCAGTTCTGCGAGATCGTTCTTTCTGGCGCCCTTGTCGGGAATGAACAGCACGTCGGCGCGGTTCAGGCCGTCGACCGCCTGCACGGTCATGTGGTCGGGATTGCCGGCGCCGATGCCGATGACGAGAAGCTTGCGCATGGGCGAACTCCTGCCCGATCGGAGCGTCGCTGTCCAGACAGGCCCGGAGGGTGGGGATGGCAGACGGGCATGGCATGTGGGCACTTGCGCACGTCGTCGGCACAAAGACCCCAGCAGTCCTACGACCGCGCCGAAATGCTTGAGGAGCGCACCAAAATCATGCGGGCATGGGGCGACTACTGCACGGGCGTTTCGAACGTCGTGCTTCTGCAGGTGGCGGCATGAGCACCGCGATGAAAATTCGGCGAGCGCTGAAAAGTCGAGAGGGTAGACGGGGGCGTTATGGCCGCAAGGCTTGTGTTTTTATGGACATCTCTTCCCAAGGGGTGGTGATGGCGGGTAGATGGCAGCGGCAGAGAGTGTGCTATTGGGTTGAGCTGGTCTGGGGAGCACCAATGTGGAAAAGAGAGCAAACTGAGTTGCAAAAAAGAATTGAACTCCAATTCAAAGAGGACTTCCGCGTCGATCCATTACACCCCTTGGAAAGCAGCGAACGTTTGCGGCGGGCGTACGAGAAATACGGGCTCACTCCAATTCTAAAACGTGGGATCGCTGCGATGTTTGTTCTGATGCTCGGGTTGGTCATTTGGGAAGCCCTCCGTCACTGACCCCGCCCCGCGCTCCGTGACCGCTTGATTGACCCGTCGCGCTCCTGTGCGGCAGTTTTTGTTTCATAGAGCGTACTTTGTGCGTCCAACTGGACGCACGTCGCTCTAGCCGTTTCAATGTGGAGTTTCAAAGCCCTTCCGCGCTTAGCACCTCAAATCCTCGCATCGTGCTTTCCGAAAATCGATTCCGATTTTCGGGCCGATGCGATAGACTCATCGGCATCTCGCCCAGGGAGCTTCCATGTTCCGTTATGTCCTGACCGCCGCGCTGGCGCTTTCGGCCACGCCCGTGTTCGCCAATGATTCGATCGCCGAATTGGGGACGGGCGGCCTGATCCTGTCGCGCAGCGACGCGGTCGCCATGGAAAGCGAGGACCTCTACATCTCGCCGGAAAAGGTGACGGTCGACTATGTCTTCCGCAACAACACCGACAAGGATGTCGATGCGATCGTCGCCTTTCCGATGCCTGACATCGAAGGCGATCCGAACGAGATGCCGGCAATTCCCGACGGCCAGAGCGATAATTTCCTCGGCTTCGAGGTGACCATAGACGGCGTGGCGGCAAAGCCGCAGCTCGAGCAGAAGGCATTTGCGCTCGGCATCGACATCAGTGCCGATCTCGAGTCGCAGAACGTGCCGTTCTACCCGTTCGGCGATGCGGCCAGGGCGGCATTGGCGAAGCTGCCGCAAGCGGTTGCCGACGACTGGGTCGACCGCGGCCTCATCATCGAGGACACCGCCGACGACGGGTCTGGCATGAAAACCGTCTATGTGCCGTTCTGGCAATTGCGCTCGACTTATTGGTGGCGCTCGACCTTTCCAGCCAACAAGGCAGTCCGCGTCGCCCATCGCTACAAGCCCAGCGTCGGCGGCACCTCCTCGGTCAGCTTCTTCTATGACGGCCAGTTCCAGGGCCAATACGCCGCCTACAAGACCCGTTACTGCATGGACGGCACGTTCGAGAATGCGATTCGCAAGGCGGCGAAGGGCACTCCCGACGGCACGCCGAGATATTTCGAAAACCGCATCGCCTATGTCCTGACCACTGGCGGCAACTGGGCGACTGGCTCGATCGGTAAGTTCAAGCTGACCGTCGACAAGGGCGATCCGAAGAACCTGGTCTCGTTCTGTGGCGAAAACGTCAGGAAAGTCGGGCCGACGCGTTTCGAGATGACGGCAGAGAATTTCTACCCTGAGCACGACATCGACATAATGCTGCTGGTACCTTCGGGCGGGAGCGGCGGCTGATGGACGTCGCGATCTATGTCGCCATCGCCGAAAACGGTGTGATCGGGCGCGATGGCGGTTTGCCGTGGCGGCTTTCCAGCGATCTCAAGCGGTTCAAGGCCGACACGATGGGCAAACCTGTCATCATGGGTCGCAAGACCTATGAAGGCATCGGCCGGCCTCTGCCGGGCAGGCTCAATATCGTGGTGACCCGCGACAAGGCCTGGCGCGCCGAGGGCGTCGAAGTCGTGCATTCGCTCGACGAGGCGATCCGCCTGGCGAAGGTGCGCGGGCGCTGCATGGCCGGCGCCGACGAAATCTGCGTCATCGGCGGCGGCGAGATCTATGCCCAGGCGCTGCCGCTGGCCGACCGCCTGCATGTCACCCATGTCCTTGCCGCGGTCGACGGCGACGCGCATTTCCCGCCGATCGACCCGGATTTGTGGCGCATCGGCCGGTCGCAGGACGTTCCGGCCGGTGAAAAGGATAGTCATGCGACACGCTATTCGGTTTACGAGCGACGCCGCGACGTGCATTGAAAGACGGTAAAGGGTCGCGACGGTCCAAAACGGACGGTGACGACGACCGATCGCGTTGAAAGCGCGCCGTCGCATCCCTATAGAAGAACAACACCGGATTTTGCGTCGTCAGGCCGGCGCGTGAGGGAGCGAAAGGACATTTATGCCCTGGAATGACAAAAGCGGCGGAGGCGGCGGCCCATGGGGCGGCGGCAACAATCCAGGACCCTGGGGGCAGGGACCAAAGGGGCCTAGTGGTCCGCAGGGCTCGCCTCCCGATCTCGAAGATATCATCCGGCGCGGCCAGGACAGGTTGCGGCGTGCTTTGCCGGGTGGCGCTGGCGCCAGCCCAGCCGTGTTCGGATTGATCGCGGCGGCGCTTTTAGCGCTGTGGGCGTTCAAGGCGGTCTATACCGTGCAGCCCGACGAGGTTGCGGTCGAACTCAGATTCGGCGTGCCAAAGGCAGAGTTCTCCCAGCCCGGCCTGCATTTCCATTGGTGGCCCATCGAGACGGTCGAGACGGCCGTCATTGCCGAACAACTCGTCAACATCGGCGGCGGCACGGCCTCCGGCAACGGTTCAGGGCTGATGCTTTCGGGCGACCAGAACATCGTCAACGTCCAGTTCTCGGTGGCCTATCAAGTCTCCGATCCGAGGGCCTATCTGTTCGACGTGTCCGATCCCGACGGCATGCTGCGCCAGGTCGCCGAAAGCGCCATGCGCGAAGCGGTCGGTCGGCGGCCGGCGCAGGACATCTTCCGCGACGATCGCGAGGGCATTGCAGCGTCCGTGCGCGAAATCATCCAGACGACGCTGGACGGCTACAAGGCCGGCCTGAACGTCAACGCGATTTCGATCGAGGATGCCGCACCGCCGCGCGAAGTGGCCGACGCCTTTGACGAGGTGCAGCGCGCCGAACAGGACGAGGACAAGTTCGTCGAGCAGGCCAACCAGTATTCCAACCAGAAGCTCGGCCAGGCGCGCGGCGAGGCCGCACAGATCCGCGAGGAGGCGGCCGGCTACAAGAACCGGGTCGTGCAGGAGGCCGAAGGCGAGGCGCAGCGCTTCATCTCGGTCTATGACGAATACGCCAAGGCGCCGGATGTGACGCGCCAGCGGCTTTATCTGGAAACGATGGAGAGGGTTCTGAAGGATTCCAGCAAGGTCATTATCGAGCAAGGCAGCGGACCAGGGGTCGTTCCCTATCTGCCGCTGCCGGCATTGCAGCAGAAGGCGCCGGCGCCGGCGCCCGCGCCGGGGGGGGGAGGAAAACAGTGATGGCCAAACCGCGTACCATCAACGCCGGCATCGCC
>NZ_JBVVQV010000004.1:40368-97949 GCF_055811235.1 Mesorhizobium sp. WSM4810
AAAACCCCCCCGCCCGGGGGGGTTCACCATCCCCCCCCGGCCCGCTTTCCCCCCCCCGGGCGCGGGCGCGGCCCCGGGCGCCGGTGCTGGGAGGAAACCAGTGATGGCCAACCGTCTTCCCATCATCGCCGTCATCGCCGCGGTCGTCCTGTTCCTGCTCTATTCGTCGGTCTTCGTTGTCAATGCGCGCCAGCAGGCACTGGTGCTCAGGTTCGGCGAGATCGTCGACGTCAAGAGCCAGCCGGGCATCTATTTCAAGGCGCCGTTCGCCTTCTTCGATGCCGACAGCGTGCAGTTGATCGAAAACAGGGTGCTGCGCTTCGACCTCGACAACATCCGCGTCCAGGTTTCGGGCGGCAAGTTTTATGAGGTCGACGCCTTCATCGCCTATCGGATCTCGGATCCGCGCGTGTTTCGCTCCGCGGTGTCCGGCCAGATCGAGCTGGCCGAGGCACGCTTGAGGACGCGTCTCGACGCCGCCTTGCGCCGTGTCTACGGTCTGCGCGATTTCGAGGCGGCGCTCTCGGAAGAGCGAGCCGTGATGATGCGCGAAGTGCGCGATCAGCTGAGGCCCGACGCCACGTCGCTCGGCCTGCAGATCGAGGATGTCCGCATTCGCCGGACCGATTTGACGGCGGAAGTCTCGCAACAGACATATGACCGCATGAAGGCTGAGCGTCTGGCCGAAGCCGAGCGGCTGCGGGCGCGCGGCAACGAGGCGGCGCAGCGCATCAGGGCGCGCGCCGACCGCGAAGTGGTGGAGATCGTCGCCGAGGCACGGAGAGAGTCTGAAATCCTGCGCGGTGAAGGTGAAGCTCAACGCAGCGCCACCTTCGCGAACGCCTACCAGCGCGATCCAGCCTTCTTCGACTTTTACCGGTCGATGAATGCCTACGGCACGGCGCTGAACAGTACCGGGACGACGATGGTGCTGTCGCCGAATTCGGACTTCTTCCGTTTCTTCCGCAATCCCGCCGGCGCGGACACGCCGGCAGCGCCGGCTGCACCGGCAGCGCCTGGGCCAGCAGCTGTGCCCCGTGCACCCGCTGCACCGACAGCGCAGCCAGGCACCGGTCAGTAACGGCCGGTGCAGGACTTTCTGGCGGCAATAGGCCTGGTTCTCGCGCATGACCCCGAAAATCGGAATCGATTTTCGGAAAGGATCATGCGCCAAATCAAAGTGCTACAGCGTCCTTTGCGCGTCCAAAGGACGCGCGGCGCTGTAGTGTCGAGGGCCTGGTCTATGGCGGCTTTCCCGGTCTCGCCAAGAAACTTGCCGGCGAGGTTCTGTCGATGCCGGAAAATACGCTGCGGGTCGCCGGGCTGATTGCAATCGCCGTTGGTGTCGGGCTCGTCTGGCTGGTGCGTGGTGGATGACGATGATTTCGGGATAACGGAGGATTTATCCTCCGCCGATAGCCATAGCCGCAAACGTGCCGTATTTCTTGCCAACATGGCTCGACGCAGCGTTTTCGGCGAGCGCTTTTCTTCTCAGAGACACCGGGAGACTTCTCGATGACATCCAACAGCTTTTTGCGCGCGGCGAGGCGGACATTCACCGCGGGTGCTGCAGCACTTCTTATCGGCGTCGCTACCGTCCCGTCGCTGGTGGCGCCCGCGGCCGCCGACGACGGCCCGGCTTCGGTCGCCGATCTGGCGCAGGGCCTGCTCGGCGCCGTGGTCAATATATCGACCTCGCAGAGGGTCAAGGGCACGGAAGGCCCCGGCGCGGTGCCGATGCCGCAGCTTCCAGAGGGCTCGCCCTTCCAGGACTTCTTCGACGATTTCTTCAAGAACCGTCCCGGCGAACAGGGCAACCCCTCGCAAAAGGTGCAGTCGCTGGGCTCAGGCTTCGTGGTCGACGCCGAGCAGGGCATCGTGGTGACGAATAACCACGTAATCGCCGATGCCGACGACATCGAGGTGAATTTCTCCGACGGCGTGACGCTGAAGGCGACGCTGGTCGGCACCGACACCAAGACCGACGTGGCGGTGCTGAAGGTCGATCCGAAAGGGCACAAGCTGACGGCGGTGAAATTCGGCGATTCCAGCAAGATGCGCGTCGGTGACTGGGTGATGGCGATCGGCAATCCGTTCGGCCTCGGCGGCACCGTGACGGTCGGCATCGTCTCGGCCCGCAACCGCGACATCAATTCCGGCCCCTATGACGATTTCATCCAGACCGATGCCGCGATCAACCGCGGCAATTCCGGCGGGCCGCTGTTCAACAGCGCCGGCGAGGTGATCGGCATCAACACGGCGATCATATCGCCGTCCGGCGGCTCGATCGGCATCGGCTTTTCCATCCCCTCGCAGCTGGCGTTGGGAGTCGTCGACCAGCTCCGTCAGTTCGGCGAGACGCGGCGCGGCTGGCTCGGTGTGCGCATCCAGCCGGTGACGGACGACATTGCCGAGAGCCTCGGCATGGCGACCGCCAAGGGCGCGCTGGTCGCCGGCGTCATCAAGGGCGGGCCTGTCGACAACGGCACCATTCTGGCGGGCGACGTCATCATCAAGTTCGACGGCAGGGACGTCAATGAAATGCGCGACCTGCCACGCGTCGTCGCGGAGAGCACGGTCGGCAAGGCTGTCGACGTGGTCATCGTGCGCAAGGGCGTCGAGCAGACCGTGAAGGTGACGCTTGGCCGGCTCGAAGATGGCGAAAAGCTTGCCAGCGGCGAGAACGGCAATACCGACAAGGACACCGGCGACGAGGCGCCTGCCGTTTCGACGGCGTCCGTGCTCGGCATGACCGTTGGCGACCTCAACGACGAGACGCGGACGAAATTCGGTATTGCCGCCGAAGTCTCCGGCGTCGTCATCACTGAAGTCGCCAAGGATTCAGCCGCTGCCGAACGCGGCATCCAGGCCGGCGAGGTGATCACCGAGATCGCGCAGGAATCGGTCGCCACGCCCAAGGATGTCATGGACCGGATTGCTGCGTTGAAGGAGCAGGGACGCAAGAATGCGCTGCTGATGCTGGCGTCGAAGAGCGGCGAATTGCGGTTTGTGACGATCCGGATGGACTGAGTCCCGGAGGCGCGTGCTGATGGTGTGTCGCTGAACCAGTGGATCGCGTCGGCCGTGTCGCAAAAGGTTGGAGCCATGGAGACAGCGGCTGATTTCCTGCGCCGACGGGCTGGTGATGCATCGGGCGACGATTTCGCGAAAGTGCTCGATCGGGTCGGCGCAAAAGCGCCGCAGCCCGGCGACGAGCTTCCGTTTGACAAGCGCTGATCAGGGTCGGCACTGATCAGCGCCGATTTTTCTGCCAATCCTTGGCTGTCAGCCTGTAGAACACATGCCGCTTGAGCCTGGCGTGGCTGTCCGGAATGCCGGGGTGGTCGAAATCGCTGGTCGGGTCGGCGGTCATGCCCAGGCGTTCCATGACGGCAGTGGACCGGCTGTTATCCCTGACGGCGAAAGAAACGATTTCCTTGAGGCCAAGCGTTTCGAAGCCATAGGCGAGCCAGGCTTCGGCTGCCTCGGTGACATAGCCATGGCCCCAGAATTCGGGCGCCAGCCGCCAGCCGATCTCGACGGTGCCGGCCGGAAGGAACGGCAAATGATCGGTGTCGAGGAGGCCGACGAAGCCGATGCATTGGCGCGTTTCAATTATCTCGGCGGCAGCGAAACCGTAGCCATCCTCGGCAATCCAGGCGCGGAACTCGTCCATCTTGGCGTCGGCCTGCGCGCGGTCGCGGCGAAACGGAAAGAACTCCATGACGCGCTCGTCGGAGTTGATGCGGTAGAAGAGGTCGCGGTCGCGATCCTCCCAGTTGCGCAGGATCAGGCGCTCGGTGCGGATTGGCGTCACTCCACAAACTCCTCCCGCCGGTAGCCCTGCAGATAGAGAAGCGCGGTCAGGTCGCCATGGTCGATGCGGAATTTTGCCTCCGCCGCCACGACATGCTTGGCATGAAGCGCGACACCGGTGCCGGCAAGGCGGATCATGTCGAGGTCGTTGGCGCCATCGCCGACAGCAATGGCGTCGGCGGTCGTCAGCCCGAGGCGCGCCGAAATCTCGAGCAGCGCATCGGCCTTGGCGGCGCGCCCCAGGATCGGCTCGGCGACCAGCCCGGTGAAGCGGCCATCCTGCTCGATCAGGCGGTTGGCGCGATTCTCCTGAAAGCCGAGCATGCCGCCGATGCGTGAGGTGAAGACGTTGAAGCCACCCGACACGAGTGCAGTCCAAGCGCCGTTGGCCCGCATGGTCTGGACAAGCGCGCGGCCACCGGAAGCCAGCGTCAGGCGATTGGCGATGATGCGGTCGACCACGGCAGTGTCGAGGCCTTTCAGCAGCGCCACCCGCTCGCGCAAGGCCGGCTCGAAAGCGATCTCGCCATTCATCGATCGCGCCGTGATGGCGGCGACGTAATCCTTGACGCCGATCTCGTCGGCGAGTTCGTCGATGCACTCCTGGTCGATAACAGTCGAATCCATATCGGCGATAAGGATTTTCTTTCGCCTGCCCTCGGGCCGCTGAACGATCACGTCAACCGGTTCGGGTGCAAGCACGGCGCGCAGGCTGGCGGTCGTTTCAGCGGCTTCGGCCGTCTCGGGCAGGGCGAATTCACAGGCGATGCCTTCGGCCAGCCAGCGAACAGTGCTTGCGCCGACCGACCGCGACGCCATATTCGCAAGCGCCGGCGACAATGCGCGACCGGCGGGATGGGATACAAGCGTGGCGATCAGCGGCATAAAAAATTCCGGCGGGCAGGCGAGCGAGGGCCGCGTTAAGAACGCGATCCTGATAGCCGGGCCGACCGCCAGCGGCAAGTCCGCCCTTGCGCTCGCCCTCGCCGAGCGCAAGGGCGGAGTCATCGTCAACACCGATTCGATGCAGGTCTATTCGGTGCTCGACGTGCTGACGGCGCGGCCGACTGCTGCCGAACTCGCTCGCGTCTCGCATTTCCTCTACGGACATGTCCATCCCTCCACCGCCTATTCCACTGGCGCCTGGCTGCGCGACGTGATGAATCTCATCGACGACGGCGCGTTCGTCGAACGTCCGGTCGGCACGTTCTTCGAACGGCCGGTGATTTTCGTCGGCGGCACCGGGCTTTATTTCCGGGCGCTTGCGGAGGGCATTTCGGAAATGCCCGACATTCCGCAGTCGATCCGTGATCGCTGGCGCTACGAACTCCAGGAGCAGGGCGCAGCCAAGCTGCACCGTATCCTGCTGCGCAGGGATTCTGCAGCCGGCATGATGCTGAAGCCGACCGACGGCCAGCGCATCGTGCGGGCGCTGGAGGTGCTCGACGCATCGGGCCGTTCCATCCTGGAATGGCAGGCGGCGCGCGGCCGTCCACTGATCGACAGAGCCAGCACGCGCTTCCTTGTGATCGAGCCGGACCGAGCGGAGCTGGTGGAGCGGATCGAGGCGCGGTTCGACCGCATGCTGGAGAAGGGCGCCCTCGACGAGGTCACGCAGATCACCGATCTTGGCCTCGATCCCGACTTGCCTGCGATGAAAGCCATCGGCGTTCGCGAACTCCAGGCCGCAATGGCCGGCGAGCTGAGTTTTCCCGAAGCGATCGAGCGCGCGAAGATCGCGACGCGACAGTATGCCAAGCGCCAGGCGACCTGGTTCAGGCATCAGTTGGGTCCGGAATGGCTGAGATTGCGCCCTGGTGATCGTGTGGAATCCACGATCTTGGATACCTTTTCGAGTGCAACCTGAAAAGTTGACTTTAAGGGAAGACCTCCCGTTGAAGTTGTCCTAATTAACCCTCCGTAAGGCCGTCGATGCCATAACGTCTTTAGGGTTTTGCAACGGGGAGCAGATGCGTTTTCACAAGGCGGAATCAGCCTTTTTCGTCTTCATCTTCGTAATCCTGGCCGCCGGCCTGGTGACGCTTCACGCCTATGGGCTTCTGCAGGCGCTCGCGGCGGAGATCACTACGCCTGCCGCGATTGAGAAGACCACTTATCTCAACAAGCTGTTGTTTGGGACCGGCGTCCTTTTGGCGACTGCCCTGTTCTTCGGGATTTTCTTCATCTACCCGCTGATCCGCAAGCAGGCGACGGAAGAAGGCAAGCTGCGCGCCATGACGGTTTCGCTCAGCGCCCGTTCGGAAACGCTGGAGCATGCGGCGCTGACCGACGGCCTGACCGGCATGCAGAACCGGCGTTATTTCGACGATGCACTGAAGGAATATCTCGAGGAATTCCGTCGCATCGACAAGCCGGTCGGGCTGATGATCCTTGATCTCGACCATTTCAAGCAGGTCAACGACACCCACGGCCATGATGTCGGTGACCAGGTGTTGCGGGCGGTCGCCAGTTGTCTCAAGGACATGACACGCTATCACGACGTGGTGGCGCGCCTGGGTGGTGAGGAGTTCGCGGTGGTCACGCCCAACATGGATGCCGAACTGCTGTCCAGGTTCGCCGAGCGCATCCGCAAGGCGATCGCCAACATGTCGATACTATCGGGCAATGTCCGGCTGAAGATCACCACCAGCGTCGGCCTTGCCATCTGGGACCGCAAGGAAACCGCCGAAGAGTTCTATCGCCGCGCCGACCGCCAGCTCTACGAAGCCAAGAGGCAAGGCCGCAACCGCGTCTGCGCCTGAAATCCCGGAGAAGAATTCATGAGGCCGGCCGACTGACGCAGCTTTCTCGACTTCCGGTGCTCATGGACTCAAATGTCCACTCCGCGCCGGGTTCTCGAAAGCCACGTCATTCGATCCGGCCTGATGAATTCCCTTCCGGGATTTGCCCTGGTTTCCTAGGGTGACATAGTTTTAACTTTGGAAGCGCCTTAGCCTCACAGGCTAAAGCCGCCCGGCTCAATCGTTCTGCGAGCGCAGGCCGAAGGTTGCGGGTTTCAGGCCATAACGCATGTCGAAATCGTCGTCCGGCTGGGCGCGTGCGACAGTCGGGGCGGGCGGCTTGCGATAGTCGGGATCGCCGGCCTGCCGGCTCGAATCCACGACTTCGGCGAAGACCATCGCCTGCTGCGGTTTTGGAACGTTGCGAAGCCTTTCGACGATCGCCACCAGATCGACATCATGGCCAAGCTCGGACGGCAAGGCTTCCTCGCGCTTGGCTGTGCCCGGGATCAGGCCATCGGACAGTTTTTCGAATTTCATTCGCATGGTCGTCGCCACGCCTTCACCAAAGGCGATGGCTTCGCGCTGGCCCATCGAAGACAGGAACGCCAGTGTCGAGGCCGAGGAATCGGCGATCGCCGAGCGGATGATCGCCTGGTCCTGCTCGTTGGCGAGCCGCATCGCAAAAAAGGTCGAGCACTGCGACAGGATGGTGGGGTCGAGTTCGCCCGGGCGCTGTGTGACGATGCCGAGATAACAACCATATTTGCGGCCTTCCTTGGCGATGCGCGACAGCGCGTGCCGGGTCGGCGCGAAACCAAGGCGCGGATCGGCCGGCATGTAGCGGTGCGCTTCCTCGCACAGCAAAAGCAGCCGCAGCCGGCCTTCGCTCCACAGCGCCAGGTCGAAGGCCAGACGCGCCAGCACCGAGCAGACGGAATTGACCACTTCCGAAGGCATGCCTGCCATCTCGAAGCAGGTCACCGGGCGGCCGTGATGCGGCACGCGGAAGATGTTGCCGATCGTCTCGTGGATGGTGTCCTCGATCAGCCGCGAGTTGAACATGAAGCGGTAGCGCGGATCGGAGGCTGCCGATTCGATGCGCGTCTTCAGCGATTTGAGGGTGGGGCGGTCGTTCTTGCTTTCCAGCAGTCCCATGCGCTCGTCGATCTGCTTGATGAGATCGACAATGCGATAGGGCACCGGCGTGTCCGCGGTCAGCGCATCGCTGCCGCGCCTGAGATACGTGCCCGAATTCGGGTTGCGATAAAGGTTTTTGGCCGCGGGAATAAGATCGCGCAAGGCGTCCACCTCTTCCGGCACGATCTCTCGACCGCGAAACAGCACTTCGGCAAACTCCTCGAGCTTGAACATCCAGAAGGGCAGGTCCAGCGTCGCCGAATCGACCCTGACGCAGTGCTCTGGCAAGGACGCGGCGAACTCGTTGTGCGGATCGAGGATGAGAACGCGCAGGTCGGGTCGAGCGGCGATCGACTTGCGCAAAAGCAGCGAGACGGCGGTGGATTTGCCGACGCCGGTGGTGCCGACAATGGCGAAATGGCGCGCCAGCGTGTCGTCGATAGCGATGTTGGCGTCGATCTCCTCATCCTGTGACAGCGTGCCGATGGTGATCGAGTGACGCCCGGCCAGGTCATAGACCGCCTGCAGGTCGCGGCTGCGGATGCGGTGGGCAATGGCGCCGATATGTGGATAGGTGGTGATACCGCGGTCGAAAACCGGTTTGGCGCCGGGCTCGGCGCCGTCGCGCACCTCGCCGATGAGCTCGATACTGACCTCGATCGGGTTCTGGCCCTCATCGTGCCAGGCGCGATCCGACTTGCCGACCGCGTAGACCAGCCCGACGGTTCGCGTGTTGCCAAGGTTGATGGAGATCATCTTGCCGACGCTCCAATGGCCGGTGACCGTGCCTAGGATGTCGGCGGCATGGGCGCTGATGGTGGCGCGCGCGCCGTCGCACTGGACGACATTGCCCAGAACGCGCTTGTCGCTCTGCTCCGCCTTGCGGCGCTCCTGCAATGTCGGCTCTCCAACGGAGGCGTCGCGGTCGACGAACATGGACAGGCTGTTCCCCATTTCCCTTTTCCATTTTCCCCAAGGCGATCGACCTTACGCCGACGCGGTTAAGGGGGGATGAGGTCGGATGGTGTAGGGACGATTAAGCCGGTCGCGAAAATTGAACCGACCGGCGGCGAGTCCCGGCGACAGCCTCGATCGTCTATCCTGTGTGATGGACCTGCTGCAGCCCGTAGACCGGCGTCGCGATGCCCTCGTGCCGCGCTTTCAACTGCAGCGACAGGAACTGCGAATAGTGGCGTGACTGGTGCAGATTGCCGCCGTGGAACCAGAGCGCTTCCTGTTGCGTCGGCTTCCACATGTTGCGCTGCTCGCCCTCCCAGGGACCGGGATCCTTGGTGGTGTTCGAGCCGAGCCCCCAGCATTTCCCGACTTTGTCGGCGACCTCTTTCGAGATCAGCTCTGCCGCCCAGCCGTTCATCGAACCGTAGCCGGTGGCATAGACGACGACATCGGCCGGCAGCTCGGTGCCGTCGCTGAGCAGGACCGAATGTTCCTTGATCTCGGTCACGTCGACGCCGCTCTTCAGCTTGATGGCGCCGTCGATGATCAGCTGGGAGGCGCCGATATCGATATAGTAGCCGGAACCGCGCCTGAGATATTTCATGAACAGGCCCGAACCGTCGTCGCCCCAGTCGAGCATGAAGCCAGCTCTTTCCAGGCCCTCGTAGAAGGCGGCATCACGCTCCTTCATCTTCTCGTAGAGCGGGATCTGGAATTCGTGCAGGATCTTGTAGGGCAGCGAGGCGAAGATGAGATCGGCCTTGGCCGTGGTCATGCCGTTTTGCACGGCCTGCTCCGAATAGAGGGCTCCGAGCCCGATATCCATCAGCGTGTCGGATCTGACGATGTGCGTGGTCGATCGCTGCACCATGGTGACGTCGACGCCGGCTTCCCAGAGTGCGGCGCAGATATCATGCGCGGAATTGTTCGACCCGATGACGACGACTTTCTTGCCAGCGTAGCTGTCTGGACCGGGATGTTTCGAGGAATGGTGCTGATCGCCCTTGAAATTCTCCATGCCTTTGAACTGCGGGATGTTGGGCCGGCCCGACATGCCGGTGGCCAGCACCAGCTGCTTCGGCTTCAGCGTGATGTCCTTGCCGTTGCGACGGACGACGACCGTCCATTCCTTCTTCTGATCGTCATAGGTGGCGCTCTTGGCCTGCGTGGAGGACCAATAGTTCAGCTCCATGACCTTGGTGTACATTTCCAGCCAGTCGCCGATCTTGTCCTTGGGCGAGAAGACCGGCCAGTTCCGAGGAAAGTCGATATAGGGCAGATGGTCATACCAGACCGGATCGTGCAGGCAGAGCGACTTGTAACGCTTGCGCCATGAATCGCCGGCACGCTCGTTCTTCTCGACGATAATGGTCGGCACGCCGAGCTGCCTCAGCCGGGCACCGAGCGCGATGCCGCCCTGGCCGCCGCCGATGATCAGCGTGTTGGGCTGATTGACAAAGCCGAGTTCGGCGGCTTCCTTCTCGCGCTCCTCCTTCCAGGTTGGCCGGTTTTTGCCGTGACCGTGCTTGGCACCCATCGGCCGGGCGAAGCCGGCGGGTTCCTCGTGGTCCTTCAGCTCGACCATGGTGGTGAGCAGCGTCCAGATCTTGCCGTTCCTCAGCCTGATATGGCCGAAGCCGCGCGCAACCTCCGTTTCGAAACTGATCCAGCCTTCGAGCAGCCCATCGCTCTCCGTGGCGTCTTCGCCTTTCGCAAGCGCCCAGTTCGATGGCTTTATCGTCGCCAACTGGCTCATCAGCATATCGCGGACCTGGTCGCGACCTTCCATGGTCTTGATGTTCCAGGTGAAGGTCACCAGGTCGCGCCAGTAGCAGTCTTCCTGAAAGCACCCGACCGAGCGGTCGATGTCGCCGGCGGCGAGCGCTGCGCTGAATTGGTCGAGCACGTCGGATAGTTTCTTGGCTGGGGCCTTGTCGAGCATCAAACTTCCTCCCGTGAAGTGCTGGTCGTCATCGCGGCTTGCTGGCCCCTCCCAGGCCGGTCGACCGGAGTATCGCGGCAAACGGCGTGCCGCGTCACGTCGTCAAATAGTTTGGCGCGGTTTCAATGGCTTATCTGGATGATCGCGGACACTGATCCTGCCGGCGATCATGCGGAACGGTGGTTCGAGGCGATGGGTGCAACCGGGCTGCCTGGCCCGAACCGTCTGGCGTCTTTCATATTCGCCGTTGACAGCGGCGCAAAACCAATTCTATTGTCCGCCACCATGAAAACGGCACTCATTCTCGTAGTAGGAAAGCGTGTGGGCAAGGCGGTGTAACCGCCGGGCGAAAACCCCCCATGCGCAAGACACAGGCTCCCTCGGGGGCCTTTTTTATTGCCCGAAACACGACTAAACGACCAGCAATCGCCCGATGGCGGACAATACGGGACCAGACCGATGAGCAGTGGACAGAACGAACGGCGCGAAATGACCGGAGCCGAAATGGTGGTGCAGGCGCTGAAGGACAACGGCGTCAAGCATGTCTTCGGCTATCCGGGCGGCGCAGTTCTCCCGATCTATGATGAAATCTTCCAACAGGACGAGGTCGAGCACATCCTCGTCCGTCACGAGCAGGGTGCCGGTCATGCGGCGGAGGGCTATGCGCGGTCGACCGGCAAGGCCGGCGTCATGCTGGTGACATCGGGGCCGGGCGCCACCAACGCGGTCACGCCGCTGCAGGATGCGCTGATGGATTCGATCCCGCTGGTCTGCCTGACCGGTCAGGTGCCGACCTCGCTGATCGGCTCGGATGCGTTCCAGGAGTGCGACACGATCGGCATCACGCGGCCCTGCACCAAGCACAATTGGCTGGTGAAGGATGTCAACGAGCTCGCGGCGATCATCCATGAGGCCTTTCACGTCGCGACAACAGGACGCCCCGGTCCGGTCGTCGTCGATATCCCGAAGGACGTGCAGTTCGCCAAGGGCACCTATGTGCCGCCGCAGACGGCGCCGCGCACGAGCTATCAGCCCAAGGTCCAGGGCGACCTGGATAAGATCAAGGCGGCGGTCGAGCTGATGGCCAACGCGAAAAGGCCGATCCTCTATACCGGCGGCGGTGTCATCAATTCCGGCCCGGAAGCCAGCCATTTGCTGCGCGAACTGGTCGACCTGACCGGCTTCCCGATAACCTCGACGCTGATGGGCCTTGGCGCCTATCCGGCTTCGGGCAAGAACTGGATGGGCATGCTCGGCATGCACGGCACCTATGAAGCAAACATGGCGATGCATGATTGCGACGTCATGGTCTGCATCGGCGCGCGCTTCGACGACCGCATCACCGGCCGGCTCAGCGCGTTCTCGCCGAATTCGAAAAAGATCCATATCGACATCGATCCGTCGTCGATCAACAAGAACGTCCACACCGATGTGCCCATTATCGGCGATGTCGGCCGGGTTCTGGAGGATCTGGTGCGGCTGTGGCGGGCCACCGCCAGGGCCGACAAGAAGGCGCTGCACCCGTGGTGGGAGCAGATCGCGAAATGGCGGGCGCGGGATTCGCTTGCCTACAAGATGAACCACGACGTTATCATGCCGCAATATGCCGTCCAACGGCTCTATGCGCTGACCAAGGACATGGACACCTACATCACCACCGAGGTCGGCCAGCACCAGATGTGGGCGGCGCAGCACTATCATTTCGAGAAGCCGAACCGCTGGATGACCTCCGGCGGGCTCGGCACGATGGGCTACGGCCTGCCGGCGGCGCTCGGCGTGCAGATTGCGCACCCGGATGCGCTGGTCATCGACATTGCCGGTGACGCCTCGGTGCAGATGACGATGCAGGAGATGAGCGCCGCGGTGCAGCACGAGGCGCCGATCAAGATCTTCATCCTCAACAATCAGTACATGGGCATGGTGCGGCAGTGGCAGCAGCTTCTGCACGGCAACCGGCTGTCGCATTCCTACACCGAAGCGATGCCGGATTTCGTCAAGCTCGCCGAAGCCTATGGCGGCCATGGCATCCGCTGCGAGAAGCCGGACGAACTGGACGACGCCATCAAGGAGATGATCTCGGTGAAGAAGCCGGTGATCTTCGACTGTCGGGTCGCCACGCTTGCCAACTGCTTCCCGATGATCCCGTCGGGCAAGGCGCATAACGAGATGCTGCTGCCGGACGAGGCGACCGACGAGGCGGTGGCCAATGCCATCGACGCCAAGGGCAGGGAACTGGTGTAACCCCTGTCGTCCGAGCCGAGGCAGGGCTGTCGGAAGCCGTGTGGAAACAGAAAAACAGCTCAAAGTTTGAAATCGAGATTCATGTCATGAACGCACAGCACCTTCAACCCACCGGTTCCGCCTACTTCATCGCCAAGGAGACGGAAAGACCGGAGATCCACACGCTTTCCGTGCTGGTCGACAATGAGCCGGGCGTGCTTGCCCGGGTCATCGGCCTGTTTTCCGGACGCGGCTACAATATCGAGAGCCTGACCGTTTCCGAAACCGAGCACGAGAAGCATCTGTCGCGCATCACCATCGTGACGCGCGGCACGCCGCATGTGCTGGAGCAGATCAAGCACCAGCTCGAGCGCATCGTGCCGGTGCACCGTGTCGTCGACCTCACCGTGCGCTCGCACGAACTCGGCCAGGAACGGCCGCTGGAGCGGGAACTCGCGCTGGTGAAAGTGGCCGGCACCGGCGAGGGCCGCGTCGAGGCGCTGAGGCTGGCCGATGCCTTCCGCGCCAGCGTCATCGACGCCAACACCGAGCATTTCATCTTCGAGATCACCGGCAAAGGCTCCAAGATCGACCAGTTCATCGCCATCATGAAACCGCTCGGCCTGGTCGAAATCTGCCGCACCGGCGTGGCGGCGATGAATCGCGGCCCGCAGGGGATGTGATCATCCGGCGCTTTGGGCCCAGTGCTCTGGCACCGCCTGTATTTATTCTGCTTGATCCTGACCTTCTGGCCCGGCTGCCGCCGAGAGGTGGCCTTTGTGCGTCTGAGGTAAAAGGACAATATTGCTGACCTGCCTGGGAGAAGCCAATGACCATCGATGCCTTCCTTGCCCTGCTGGTCTATGCCTTCGTGACTTCGATCACGCCGGGCCCGAACAACTTCATGCTTCTGGCTTCCGGCGTGAATTTCGGTTTTGCCAAAACCATTCCGCACATGCTGGGCATCAGCATCGGCTTCCTCGTGCTGTTGCTTGCCGTCGGCTTCGGTCTTGGCGCGGTTCTGATCGCGTTTCCGGTTCTCGACACCGCATTGAAGATCGCTGGCAGTGCTTATCTGCTCTATCTCGCCTGGAAGATCGCCATGTCGCGTTCGCTCAGCAGCAAGGGCGAGACCAAGGCGCGACCGATGCGCTTCATCGATGCGGCAGCGTTCCAGTGGGTCAATCCCAAGGCGTGGGTGATGGCGATCACCGCCATGGCCGTCTATGCCGTTCCGGAGCATCCGTTTCTATCGGTGGCGCTGGTTTCGATAGCCTTCACCGTCGTCAACCTGCCGAGCGTTTCGGTGTGGGCAGGTTTCGGCACGGCGCTGCGCGGTTTTCTCTCGGACCCGGTGCGGCTGAAATGGTTCAACATCGCCATGGGCGTGCTGCTGGCAGCGACACTGTGGCCGATGCTGCGGTAGCTGCCGCTTTATTGTGCACTGCACATTAAATCTTCGTAATCCCGGGTTTTGGCCCTTTTTTGCCCTCGGCGCCCTCTATCTATTTGGTGAAACCGCAGCACGAGGCTGCGAGTTATACCAGACATGACCACCGAACCACGGCGTGTCGGATGGAAGGTCTTTGACGATGCGTGGAAAGATCGTGCTTGCGATGCTTGCGGTCGTCTGCCTTGTCACGGCTGGGCTCTATCTTTCGCCCGCGGCAACGGACAAGTTCCGGCAGATGCTGTCAGCGGGTCAGGCGGCGCCTGACAAACCGGCGGCCGCCGCGAATGCCGCACGTGCGACCGCGGTGGTTGCCGCCACCGCTTCGACGGCCGACTTCCCGATCCGGCGCTACGCCATCGGCTTTGTATCCTCGCCCGCCGTGGTCAGCGTGAATGCGCGGACCTCGAGCCAGATCACATCGATCGCTGTCAAGGACGGGCAGATGGTGAAGGCCGGCGACCTTCTGTTCTCGCTGGACGACCGCGCGCTGAAGGCGCAACTGGCTCGTGACCAGGCGACGCTCGCCAACGACCAGGCGCTGCTTGCCAGTGCGACGGCCGATCTTGAGCGTGCCAAGGCTCTTGTCGCCAGGCAGGCCGGCACGCAGCAGACCTATGACCAGGCGATCGCCGCGCAGAAGTCCGCTGCGGCCACGGTCGATGCCGACAGGGCGACGATCGAAGCGGACGAGGTCCAACTCGGCTTTGCCACGATCACGGCGCCGATTTCCGGCAGGCTGGGTTCGGTCAACGTCGCTATCGGCGATCTCGTCACCACCAACAGCGGCAGCAGCACGTCGACCCCGCTGGTGACCATCACCCAGATGGACCCGCTGCGGGTGAACTTCAATCTTCCGGAAAGCGATCTTGCCCTTTTGCACAAGGCGCTGGCGGCGCCAGGGCAAGGCGCAGTCACGCTGACCAGGGACGGCGACCCGACACCGATTGGCAAGGGGACCCTCGATTTCGTCGATTCCAGCGTCGACACCGCCTCCGGCACGATCGCAGCGCGGGCCAGCGTGCCCAACCCCGATCTTTCGCTGTGGCCGGGCCAGTATGTCAATGTCGTGCTCGATGCCGGCATCATGCCGCAAATGACCTCGGTTCCCACGGTTGCGGTCCAGCCAAGCCAGAAGGGGCCGTTCGTCTATGTGATCAAGCCCGACAACACGGTGGAGGTGCGGCCCGTGCAGATCGCACTGACCGAAGGCGACAACAGCGCCATCGGCGAGGGGCTGAAAAGCGGCGAAAATGTCGTCGTCGAGGGCCAGGCAAAGCTGAAGGACGGCGCGCCGGTCCGCGAAGGCGATGCCGTTGATCGGGCGCCTCCCAGGGTTGCCGAGGCTGGCAAGGCGGGCGGGACGCGGCCATGATCTCCGAATTCTGCATCCGCAGACCTGTCGCCACCCTGCTCATGTCGTTTGCGCTCGTGCTGGGCGGGCTGTTCGCTTACAAGTTCCTGCCGGTGGCCGCTCTGCCGAGCGCCGAGTTTCCGGTGGTCAATGTCTCGGCCTCGCTGCCCGGCGCCTCGCCGGAAACCATGGCGACCTCGGTGGCAACGCCGCTGATCAAGCAGTTCACCACCATCGCCGGCATCGATTCGATCTCGACCACCAACGCGCTCGGCTCGACCTCGATCGCCATCCAGTTCGTGCTCAACCGCGATATCGATGCGGCCGCGGCCGACGTGCAGGCGGCGATCGCGCGAACGCAGCGGCAATTGCCGCCCGAGATGACCAGCCGCCGAGCTATCGCAAGGTCAATCCGGCCGATGCGCCGATCCTGCTGATGTCGCTGGTCAGCGACACGGTTCCGCTGACCGATCTCGATGCCTTTGCCGAGAATGTGATCTCGCCGTCGCTGTCGACGATCGAAGGCGTGGCGCAGGTCTCGATCTTCGGCCAGCAGAAATACGCGGTGCGCGTCCAGATCGATCCGACGGCGCTCGCTGCACGCGGTATCTCGATCGACCAGCTGCAGACGGCGATCGCCTCGGCCAACAGCAACACGCCACTCGGCGTGCTGCAGAACGACAAGCAGCAGCTGACGATCACCGCCAACACGCAGTTGAACAACGCGGCGGGATTTTCCAACATCATCATTGCCACCAGGAACGGCCGTCCGGTGCGGCTCGGCGAGGTGACCCGCGTCATCGATTCGGTCGAGACCACGACGACGGCAAGCTGGTACGACGGCACCCGCGCGATCATTATGGCGGTGCAGCGTCAGCCCGATGCCAACACCGTCGACGTTGTCGACCGGGTCAAGGCGATGCTGCCGTCCTTCCAGGATCAGATGCCGGCGGCGGCCAGCATCCGGTTGCTCAACGACCGCTCGACGTCGATCCGCGAGGCGGTCGACGACGTGCAGTTCACGCTGCTGCTCACCATCGCGCTGGTGGTGATGGTGATCTTCCTGTTCCTGCGCCGGGTAACGGCGACGATCATCCCGGCGGTGGCGGTGCCGATCTCGCTGATCGCCACGCTCGGCGCCATGTTCCTGTTCGGCTTTTCCATCGACAACATCTCGCTGATGGGGCTGACGCTGGCGGTCGGCCTTGTCGTCGACGACGCGATCGTCATGCTGGAGAACATTTTTCGCCACATGGAGGAGGAGGGACTCTCGGCCTTCGACGCGGCACTCAAGGGTGCGCGCGAAATCGGCTTCACCATTATTTCGATCTCGATCTCGCTGGTCGCGGTGTTCATCCCCGTGCTTTTGATGGGCGGCGTGATCGGGCGCATCTTCAACGAATTCGCGGTGGTGGTGACGGTCGCCATCCTAGCCTCGATGTTCGTGTCGCTGACGCTGACGCCGATGCTGTGCTCGCGGCTCTTGTCGGTTTCGAGGGCTGAGCGCGAAGCAGCGCAGGGCGAAGGTCACAGGCACAATTTCTTCATGCGGGGTTATGACTGGCTGCTGACAGTTTGCCTGCGGCACAGGTTCCTGGTTCTTCTCGTCTTCATTGGGACGGCCGCACTGTCGGCCTGGCTGATCCAGACCTCGCCGAAGGGCTTCTTTCCGCAGGAGGATATCGGCCAGATTTCGGTGACGACCACCGCGCGCCAGGACATCTCGTTCGACGCCATGGTGAAGCTGCAGGGGCAAGTGGCTGATGTCTTTACCATTCACCCTATGTCTCGCATGTTGGGTGGTCGGTGGGCAGCGGCGACAACGCACTCAACCAGGGCCGGCTCTATGTGCAATTGAAGGACAAGGACCAGCGCCCCGATATCGACAAGGTGCTCTCGGATCTGCGGCGGCAGCTGGCCAATGTCCCCGGCATCGAGACCTTCATGCAGCCGGTGCAGAACCTGCGGCTCGGCGCGCGCGCTTCGGCCAGCGCCTATCAACTCGTCGTGCAGGGCCTCGACATCGGCGCGGCGGACAACTGGGCGCAGAAGCTCACCGACGTGATGGCCGCCGACCGTAGCGCCTTCACCGACGTCACCAATGACTTGCAGAACAACGCCCTGCAGGCGTCGCTGGTGGTCGACCGCGACAAGGCGGCGACGCTCGGCGTCGACACCGATACGTTGCGCTCCAGCCTCTATGGCGGTTTCGGCACCGAGCAGGTCTCGACTATCTTCGGTTCGGCCGACAGCTACGAGGTGATCATGGAGCTCGACCCGAGGATCGAGTGGTCGCCAGAAAGGATGCTGGCGATCAAGGTAAGGACGGCCAGCGGCAGCCTGGTGCCGCTCGGCGCCTTTGCCCGCGTCGATCGGACCGCCGGCGCCTTGACCGTCAATCAGCTCGGCCAGCTTCCGGCGGTGACCATTTCCTACAACCTGCCGCAGGGCGTCGCGCTCGGCGACAGCGTGAGCCGCATCGATGCGCTGAAGGAGAAGATCGGCATGCCGGCGACGATCTCGACCACTTTTTCGGGCACGGCGAAAACTTTTCAGGATTCGCTTGCGAACCAGGGCCTGCTGATCGCCGGCGCGATCCTGACCATCTATATCGTCCTCGGCATCCTCTACGAGAGTTTTATCCATCCGCTCACCATCCTGACTGGACTGCCGTCGGCGGTGCTCGGCGCGCTTGTTGCAGTGCGGCTTGCGGGGATGGACCTGTCGGTGATTGCGGTCATCGGTATCCTGATGCTGATCGGCATCGTCAAGAAGAACGGCATCATGATGATCGACGTCGCGCTCGAACTCAGGCGCGAGGGGATGTTGCCGCTCGAGTCCATTCACAAGGCCTGCCTGATGCGTTTCCGGCCGATCATGATGACGACGCTGGCGGCATTGATGGGCACGATCCCGATCGCGCTCGGCACCGGCGCCAGCGCCGAATTGCGCCAGCCGCTCGGCGTGGCGGTGGTCGGCGGCCTCGTTGCTTCGCAAGCGCTGACGCTGTTCGTCACGCCGGTCATCTATGTCTACATGGAGCATTTTTCGGGCTGGCTTGTCGGGCTGTGGCCGAAGCGCCGGGACGAGCAGCCACCGGTCGAAGCCGTCGACCAGCCGTCGTTGTTCGAAAACGGAGAAGTGTTGCAGGGCGAGCCGCACAAGGCGGCGGCCGAATAGAAGCCGACGGGCTGGCCCAAGCCGTGGCGCTTGCGGTGGAACGCATGCAGCCGTAATTTACGGCCATGTCCCACGATCATAATCACGACAACGAGCTTGATCCTTTTGCCGCCCGGGTGCGCGCGCTGGAGACGATCCTCACCCAGAAAGGGCTGATCGATCCAGCCGCGATCGACGTGATCGTCGACACCTATGAGACAAAAATCGGCCCGCGCAACGGCGCCAAGGTGGTGGCGAAGGCGTGGGTCGAGCCGGACTTTGCCGTTTTGCTGAAACGCGACGCGACGGCGGCGATCGGTTCGCTCGGCTACACCGGCCGGCAGGGCGAGCACATGCAGGCCGTGTTCAATACCGCGGACACGCACAACCTCGTCGTCTGCACGCTGTGCTCCTGCTACCCGTGGTCGGTGCTCGGCCTGCCGCCGGTCTGGTACAAGGCGCCGCCCTATCGTTCGCGCGCGGTAATCGATCCGCGCGGCGTGCTCGAGGAATTCGGGCTGACCTTGCCGGCAACGACAAAGATCCGGGTGTGGGATTCGACCGCCGAGCTGCGTTATCTGGTCGTGCCGATGCGGCCGAAGGGCACCGACAGCTGGAGCGAGGAGCGGCTGGCGGATTTGGTGACGCGCGACGCGATGATCGGCACCGGACTGGCGCGGGAGCCGGCATGAACGGGCCGCAGGATCTTGGCGGGCAGATGGGGTTCGGGCCGGTCGCGCCCGAAAAGGACGAACCCTGTTTCCATGCCGACTGGGAAAGGCGGGCGCTTGGCGTGACCTTGTGCGCGGGCGCCATGGGCGCCTGGACCATCGACGAGAGCCGGCATGCGCGGGAATTGCTGCATCCCGCCGACTATTATGGCTCGAGCTATTATGAGATCTGGGTCAAGGCGCTCGAAACCTTGCTGAAGCGGCATGGTTTTGTCAGTGACCGCGATCTGGCCGCGGGCAAGGCGGTCGACCCTGCCGCGACGCCAAAGCGGGTGCTGAAGGCCGAAAACGTGCCGGCGGTGTTGGCCAAGGGCGGCCCATGCGACCGGCCGATCGCCACGCCGGCCCGGTTCAAGGCAGGCGATCTGGTGCGCACGAAGAATTTCCATCCGACCGGCCACACAAGGCTGCCGCGCTACGCCCGCGGCAAGCAAGGCGCCGTCGAGGCGGTGCGCGACGGTTTTGTCTTCCCTGATACGAATGCGCACGGCCAGGGCGAAAACCCGCAATGGGTCTATACGGTGGTTTTCGACGGCGCCGAGATCTGGGGCGAGGGCGCCGACCCGACGCTGACCGTGTCGATCGATGCCTGGGAGAGCTATCTTGAACCGGCGTGAGGCGAAGTCAGCCACCGCCACGCTGCCGGCCGGCGTCGAGGCGCCGGTATTCGCCGAGCCATGGCAGGCGGAAGCCTTCGCCATGACGGTCGCGCTGCACGATAACGGCCTGTTCTCCTGGAGCGAATGGGCGGACGCCTTGTCCGCCGAGGTCAAGCAGCCTGGTGCCGCAAGAGATGGCCACGATTATTACGAGCACTGGCTGGCGGTGCTGGAAAATTTGCTGTCGGCAAAAGGCGTTGCCGGCAAAAGCGACGTCGATGCGCTCGCTGCCGCCTGGGAACGCGCCGCGCATGCAACGCCGCACGGCAAGCCGATCCTGCTCGAGAACGATCCCAGCCCGACCGAAGGTCGTGGCGGCCCGACCGGCTAGTGGTATCGGCCTAACATAAGAGTCCGGCTTGGATTCCCTTTGGCGAAAGCGCATGCGAGTCTGGCGCATGCGCACAGGAATATCCTTCACCGGAAGCGGCGCCTCAAGCGCGGCGTCTTCCACTCTGTCGTCGACCTCCGGGCTGCCATCAACCGCTACCTCGCAGAACACAATCAGCAACCCAAACCGTTCACTTGGACCGCCGACCCCGACAAAATCATCGCCGCCGTCAAACGTGGGCATCAAGTGTTAGATTCCATCCACGTGGTGAAAATCTGACGCTTGGCACCGGAGCCGAAATTCCGGTTTCGACCCCTCTTAACAGGTTTGAGCCCGATGCGGGCATTTAGTCATATTGCCTCCACCCCTAGTGACATCGAGCTGACTTGAGTCACCTCAGGGTGTCGAGAAACGCCTTGGCTTCTCTCAGGTCGGGGGTCTCGAAGCCCTCGGAGAACCACTCATTCACGGGCACGAGCAGGGTGTGGGCATCGGCAGGCTTGCCTTGGTCGCGCCACAGCCGGGCAAGACCGGTGGCCGCACGCAACTCCCAGGACTTCGCGGATTGACGCCGGGCGATTTCGATCGCGTGCTCAAATGCGGCGCTCGCCTCATCTGGTCTTCCGTCCGGTAGGGCTGCCAGAAGCTGCCCGCGCAAGCAATACAGTTCGGCCTCCGGCCAACGCTCCCCTGTCCCCTCGACCACTGCCAGAGCCTCATCCAGTGCACCGAGCCCCCGTTGCATGTCCCCCGAGAGGGCACAAGCCTCGGCCAGCAGGCCCAGGAAGAACGGACGCATCCACGCCGCGCCGCTCTTCCCCCAATCCGCAAGCCCGCGCTGGATCGCTTCTATCCCGGCGGCCTCCTGACCGTGACGAGCCATGGCCCAGCCCTGGACCACCGTCGCGCTGGCGGCCCATAGATCCAACTTGTGTTCCCGGGCCAGCTCCAGCAACGCCGCCGCATGCCCCGCGGCCGCGCTGTCGTCGCGGCCGAAAGCCCCCACCAACGCGCTGTACATCAGGGCAAACCCGAGGGTGTTCTTATGGCCGACCCGGTGGGCTACGGCCAATCCCTCGGCTTGTCGGCGGGATGCCTGATCCGGGTAGCCCAGCAGCCACAGCACCCAGGTCAGGTGGGCGAGCGCGGACACGCCAAGGTCCTGGCCAAAAACAAAGGCCGTCGAACCATGCCGTTCCGGGTCGTACAGCGCAACGGCACACTCGAGGTGCTCGCGGGCGGCGAGCAGCTCGCCCCCCACCTCATCTGTCGCGCCGCACATTCGGTGCGCCAAGCACAGCCGCTCCGGGTCTGGGTGCAGCTCGGCCAAGGCGAGAATTTGCCTGGCCAGCTTCTGCTGCTCGGGAAGCGCCATGCGTACGAATTGGACAGCCCAGAACCCATACAGCACAGGAAACTGTTGTGATGCGTCGCCTACGGCCTCTACCAACTCCTGCGCCCGGGCGAAAGCGGAGGCGGTCTCAGGTGCTGCGTGGCCGTACCGGGCAATGCACGCCTGACCAAGCATAGTCTGAAGATGAAGTTCGCGCTCTGCCCGGGCGCGGCTCTCGGGCAAGGTCCGCACGAGGTCAATGCTCCGGGTGAGATGGCCGATGGCTTCCGCAACGGCCGAGCGCCGGAAGGTGCGTTCCCCGGCCCGCTGCCAGTAGTCCGCAGCCCGCTCGGTCAGTTCCGCCTGGGTAAAGTGATGGGCCAGCAGCTCAGGTTGGGTTTCGACCACCTCCGGCCAGCGCTCTTCCAGTACCTGGGCGATCCGGGCGTGCAACTTCTGGCGTGTGCCACGCAGGAGGCTCACGTAGGCGGTGTCCTGCACGAGCGCGTGCTTGAACGTGTAGGTCGCCTCGGGCGGCGTGCCGCGCCGGAACGCGAGACCAGAATTGACGAGCTCGTCCAGTCCCTGCGCCAACGCTGCCTCGGGTAGTCCCGCCACGGCGGCCAGCAGCTCATGGTTGAACTCCCGGCCGAGTGCCGCGCCGATCTGCGCCACCTGCTTGGCGGCCGGCAGCCGATCCAGCCGAGCGGTCAGTGAAGCCTGCAAAGTGCTCGGGATCGGAAGCGCCGAGACAGCAGCATCGGGCTGGCTGGCACTCTCCAGCACGGCTTTGGTCAATTCCTCGATGAACAGGGGCACACCGTCGGTCTGCGCCACGATCCGATCCAGCATTCCGGCCGGTAATGCTTGGCCCACGACCACCTGAGAGGCGAGCGTCGCGGCTTGACGCGGACTGAGACGGCTCAGCGCCATCAAGGTCACGCCCGCCAGACCGACCCAGGGCGCCTCAAACTCCGGCCGGAAGGAGATGACCACCAGCACTGGCAGCGAGGCCAAGCGCATGATCAACCTGTCCAACAGCTCCAGCGAGCTTGGATCGGCCCAATGCACGTCCTCGAACAGCATCAGCACGGGGGATCGGCGGGCCCGTTCATCGAGGATGTGAAGCAGTGCCCCGAAGGTCTGCTCCTTCTTGCGCTCCGGGCTGAGAGCCAGTGGCGGGTACCGCTCGCCACCCGGCACGCCGAGCATCTCGGCAATGAGCGCCAGCTCATGCGAGGCGGCGAGTGGGTGTAGCAGGGTTTCCAGCTTGACGAGCCGAGCCTCCGCAGGCTCGCCGTCCACGAAGCCTACCTCGTTCTTCCAGCGTGCGATGATCGGTTGGAGGGCGCTCTCACGGTGATGGGGCGAGCAGAAGTACTTGAGTTTGAGATGCACCTTTCCAGCTACGTGCTCCTCAAGCGCAGCGATCAGGCGGGACTTGCCGATGCCGGGCTCGCCGGCGATGAGCACGACCTGCCCTTCGCCGCCCTTCGCCTGCCGCCAGCGGCGCAGCAGCAGATCGAGCTCGTCATCGCGCCCGACCAGCGGCGTGAGGGCGGCCGGATGCATCGCGTCGAAGCGGCTCTGAACCATGGCCTCGCCAAGCACCTGCCAGGTGCGGACAGGGCCGGTTAGCCCTTTGAGGTGAACCGAACCAAGCTCGCGGCACTCGAACAGGCCGCCGATGCGCCGCCGTGTTTCTGCGTCGATCACTGCGCATCCAGGATCAGCAAGGGATTGTAGCCGCGCGGCAACGTTCGGGGTCTCGCCGATTACAGCCTGCTCCTGTGCGGCCCCGGCCCCCAGCAGGTCGCCCACGACGGCGAGGCCACTGGCGATGCCGACGCGTGCGGACAACCGCTCATCGGCGGGCGCAATCTGGCCAACCGCTTCCAGCGTGGCCAAGGCGGCGCGTACTGCGCGCTCGGCATCGGCCTCGTCGGCCTGGGGCCAGCCGAAATAGACCAGGACTCCATCGCCCATGTACTTCGCGACGAAGCCGCCGAAGCGACCAACCGTCTCGGCAATGCGGCGGTGGTAGGTCCCGATCACCTCGCGCATGTCCTCGGGGTCCAGGTGCGCGGCGAGCGCCGTGGAGCCGACGAGGTCGACGAACATCACACTAAGTTGGCGCCGCTCCGCCTCAGGGGACGGCAGGGCCACTGTCCCGGAGATCGTGCTCTGTGGCTGGATGGATGGGGACATGGCTGGAGGCGAGCCCGCGCGCACGGCGGCGATGGCGGCGAGCAACTTGCGGCGGTGGCCGATCGAGACGACGCCAAGTCCGCTCAGATCATCGGCGGTGAGGTCGGCTAGGACGCCGCCATCGATGTCGTTCTCGCGGAACGCCTGTTCGTACTGTCCCAGCCCCAGATCGCGCAGCCACGCGCCAATGTCCATGGCCCTCTCCCGGGTTCGTGGCGACCAGAACGCTAAGGTCTTCAATCTACCCCAAAATCGCGGAGAGGGCATGATGAAACGTCACGAGCTACCTTCGGATTAAGGGCAGCTCGTGGCAGCACCAAGCAGACTTTCGCCGCTCTGTCGGCCAGCTTCCGCTTTCCACCTAAAACCGAAGTCTGTATCGGGTACTAAGCGTCAGGTTTTCACCACAAGGTCGTGGCGGCTCGACTTCGTTCTCTTTAGGTTCCGTCTTCTGCCTGACTTGCGCCATTGGAAGCGGTGCGGTCCGCCGCCGATATCGTTGCGCCTTGTCTTTCCCTCGCGAATCCGGTCTCTCGCGCTGATGGAATTCTCTCCTCAACAGGACGATGCGCTGAAGGCGGTCGCCACCTGGCTCAAGACCGGAAAGCCGCAGCTGTTCCGGCTGTTCGGCTACGCCGGCACCGGCAAGACGACGCTGGCGCGCTATTTCGCCGAGCATGTCGACGGCCAGGTGCAGTTCGCCGCCTTCACCGGCAAGGCGGCGCAGGTGCTGCGTTCCAAGGGCGCGGTCAATGCCCGCACCATTCATTCGCTGATCTACCGGCCGAAGGGCGAGGAATCGGTGGCGGACGAGGTGACCGGCAAGGCTTCGATGTCGCCGACCTTTTCGCTCAACCGGCAAAGCCCGATCTCGCGGGCCAAGCTCGTCGTCATCGACGAATGTTCGATGGTAGACGAGCAGCTTGGCCGCGACCTCTTGAGTTTCGGCACGCCGATCCTGGTTCTCGGCGATCCCGGCCAGTTGCCGCCGATCTCGGGCGGCGGCTTCTTCACCGAGCATGAGCCGGATATTCTGCTCACCGAGATCCACCGGCAGGCACGCGACAACCCGATCATCCGGCTGGCGCTCGACGTGCGCGAGGGCCGCGAGTTCATGCGCGGCGACTATGGCGCGGCGCAGGTGATCGGCAAGGAGGATGTCACCCAGGAACTGGTGCTGAAGGCGGACCAGGTGCTGGTCGGCACCAACAGGACGCGGCGTCGCTATAATCAGCGGCTGCGCGAGCTGAAGGGGTTCAATGCCGACTATCCGCAGGCCGGCGACAAGCTCGTCTGCCTGCGCAACGACCCAGCCAAGGGACTGCTCAACGGCTCGCTGTGGAAGGTGATGACCTCGTCGCGCGAGACGGTGAAACCCGGCATCAATCTGCTGGTCTCACCGGAGGAGGACGATCCCGACCGCGGCGTCGCCAAGATCAAGCTGCTCAAGGCGGCGTTCGAGGACCCGGACGCCGACATTCCCTGGCAGCAGAAAAAACGCTTCGACGATTTCGACTATGGCTACGCGCTGACCGTGCACAAGGCGCAAGGCTCGCAGTGGAACGAGATCGTGCTTTTCGACGAAAGCTGGGCGTTCAAGGAAACCCGCCAGCGCTGGCTCTACACGGCAATCACGCGCGCGTCGGAACGGCTGACGATTGTCAGATAGGCCGGTCGAGTTGCCCCATGGACCAGGAATCTGGGACTGGCACGGGGTCGACCTGCGTCAGCGTGGGGCCAGCGGTCTGGCGCCGAGCCATTCCCAGGCGGATGCTTCGTCCTTTGCCTCGAAATGCCTGAGCTCGACAGGCGAGGAAGCAGGCAGCACGCTCTGTGCGTTGGGTACCCAGTTCGGCTCGCCGAGCGCAGCGCAGCGGCCGACATGCTCCACGGCATGGGCCGTGCCCTGTTCAAGCGTTTCGTCCGACACATCGGCCCAATCGACGCCTTCATGGTCGATCAGGCGCACCAGCACGTCTATTTTCGGATGCAGCGCGTAGGCCGCCTCCAGCAATCCGAACAGGTTTTCCGCATCGGCCGCCGTGACACGGCCGACGACGTCGATGGCGAACAGGTCGTCGCGGTCGGTGTCGATGCGGCGAACCGCCGGCACGTCTTCAAGATAATTCACGGGTCTTCCTCTTGCTGGATATTATACGTCCCTCTGGAACACCGGAAACCCCCTGTCTGTTCCCGCCAAAGGCGGTATAGATGGCCGCGATTATGTCCGGACCCGAGAAGCCATGCCTGCAAAACTCTCCATCAATCTCAATGCCATCGCCATGCTGCGCAACCGGCGCGACCTGCCGTGGCCAAGCCTCATCGGGCTCGGGCGCCTGGCGCTGGCCGCGGGCGCGCATGGCCTGACCGTGCATCCGCGGCCCGACGAGCGGCACACCAGGCATTCCGACCTGCCGCAGATCAGAGCGCTGATCGACGACGAATTCCCCAAGGCAGAGTTCAACATCGAGGGCTATCCGAGCGAGGATTTCCTGGCGCTTGTGGAAAAGCACCAGCCGGAGCAGGTGACGCTGGTGCCCGACGACCCTGCCCAGGCCACCTCCGACCATGGCTGGAACTTTGCCGCCGAGGCGGCGTTCCTGACACCGATCGTCAAACGGCTGAAGAAAGGGGGCGTTCGCGTGTCGTTGTTTTCCGACCCGGATCCGTCAGGCATGAACGCCGCGCGCGACACCGGCGCCGACCGGATCGAGCTCTACACGGGTCCATATGGCAGCTTTCATTCCGATTCGGCAAAAGCGGCGAATGAGCTGGAAAGAGTGGGAAAAACCGCGGATGCAGCACTTGCCGCCGGGCTTCAGGTCAATGCCGGCCACGATCTGGTGGTGAACAACCTGCCGGCATTGGCAAAACGCATCCCGACATTGGCCGAAGTGTCGATCGGACATGGGTTGACAGCCGATGCGTTGGAGTATGGCATGGCCGGTACGGTCAAAAGATTTCTGAAGGCTTGTGGGTGGTAGAGATGGAAGCCTCGCTTTGCGGACATGGCAGCCATCACGTTGGGGCACTTGATATTGCATCGCAGCAAGCGTAGAGCACCGCGCGCTTATCGGAGTGTCGTCCATGGCCCTTACCAACAGTGGTAGTGAGGCAGAACCAGTCGAACAATCCAGCCATCCTGAGGTCGAAAAGCACAGCACCAAGGTCCTGATGCTGGGCGCTCTCGGCGTGGTCTATGGCGATATCGGCACCAGCCCTATTTATGCGCTTCGCGAAGCATTGCATGCTTCGTCGGGCACCGATCCGCGCAGTGCCGTTCTGGGCATTCTGTCGCTGATCGTCTGGGCACTGACGATTATCGTGACCATAAAGTATGTCGCCTTCGTGCTTCG
This sequence comes from Mesorhizobium sp. WSM4810, assembly GCF_055811235.1. NCBI lineage: Bacteria > Pseudomonadati > Pseudomonadota > Alphaproteobacteria > Hyphomicrobiales > Phyllobacteriaceae > Mesorhizobium > Mesorhizobium sp. WSM4810. The sequence goes on from NZ_JBVVQV010000004.1 coordinate 67,766, forward strand.
GGCGGATAACAAGGGTGAGGGCGGTACCCTGTCGCTTATGGCGCTGGCCCGGAAAGCCTATCCGGCTGGCTCCGGCATCATTCTTGTCATCGGTCTATGCGGAGCCGCACTGTTTTTCGGCGACGCGATCATAACGCCGGCCATTTCGGTGCTTTCAGCGGTGGAAGGGCTGAGCGTCGTGACCCCGGCGTTCGATCCATATGTGGTTCCCATTACATTGGTGATTCTTGCCGTCCTGTTTGCCGTGCAGCGTTTCGGGACCGGCAGGGTGGCCACGGTTTTCGGGCCGGTGACGGCGCTCTGGTTTCTGGCGATCGGCATTGCCGGATTGGTGCACATTAGCGACGATCCGTCGGTGCTTTTGGCAATCAACCCCTACTATGCCGTCGCCTACCTTGCCGAGGCCAAAGCGGGCGCGTTTCTCACCGTCGGCGCGGTTTTTCTGGCGGTTACCGGTGCCGAAGCGCTTTACGTCGATCTCGGACATTTCGGTCGCCGTCCAATCGTGCTGGCCTGGTTCTGGATCGTCTTTCCCTGCCTGCTGCTCAGCTATTTTGGGCAAGGCGCTTTCGTTCTTGCCCATGGCGGCGTGCCCGACAATCCGTTCTTCCAGATGCTGCCGGATTGGGCACTGATACCGATGGTCGGGCTCGCAACAGCAGCGACTGTCATCGCCAGTCAAGCCGTTATCTCCGGGGCGTTTTCGCTGACCCGGCAAGCGGTGCAGCTCAATCTTCTGCCCAGAATCGAAGTTCAGCATACTTCCGAGATGCAGCTTGGCCAGATTTACATGCCACGCGTGAACCTCATTCTCGCGCTCGGCGTGATGCTGCTGGTCGTCGGCTTTGGCAGCTCGAGTTCGCTGGCTTCCGCCTATGGAATTTCGGTGACAGGCGAGATGCTGATGACGACGATCTTGCTGTTCGTGGTGATGCGGTGGCAATGGAAATGGCAGACCGCTCTCGCTGCGGCGCTGGCGCTGCTGTTTGGCACGATAGACACCGGCTTCTTCTTGGCAAACATCGTGAAATTCATGGACGGCGGATGGGTTTCAATCGCCGTGGCCTGCATCATGGGGCTGATCATGGGGACCTGGATACGCGGCAGCCGCTATCTGTTCGACAAGACGCGCAGGAACGAGATTCCGCTCGATTTCCTTGCCGCCAATTTGTTGAAGAAGAAGCCACAGCTGGTGTCCGGCACGGCCGTGTTCCTGACCAGCGATCCGGTCAGCGCGCCGACCGCGCTGATGCACAGCCTGAAGCACTACAAGGTGCTGCACGAACAGAACGTCATCCTCTCGGTGGTGACGGCGCAGCAGCCTGTCGTGCCCGACAGCGACCGGGTCAAGATGGAAACGATCAACGATCTGTTCATGCGGGTGACACTGACCTTCGGCTACATGGAACAGCCCAACATCCCGCGTGCGCTGGCGATCTGCCGCAAGCAGGGCTGGAAGTTCGACATCATGACGACGTCCTTCTTCCTGTCGCGGCGCTCGCTCAAGGCGTCACCCAATTCCGGCATGCCGGTGTGGCAGGACAAGCTGTTCATCGGCCTGGCGCGCACGGCAGCCGATGCGACGGAGTATTTCCAGATCCCGACCGGACGTGTGGTCGAGATCGGAACGCAGGTGGCGATTTAGGGCATGCCGATATTCAGGTGAGGCCGGCCTGCGAACGGCGGGTTCCTGCGCTTCCGGTGCTCACGTACCCGAAAGTACGCTCCGCTCCGGTTCTCGGAACCCACCATTCTCGACTCGGCCTGACCTGAATCTCGACATGCCCTGACCACGGCCGACTTCAGCCGGCCAGCGCTGCCTTGTTCGCTTCAAGAAACTGCTTCAGCGATTGCGGCTTCCTGCCTGAAAGCGTCTCGATCGCGTCGGTCACCATGTCGATGCGGCCGGAGCGCGTGTTGGTGTCGAAGGACGTGACGATTGGGGCAAAGCCCTCGGGAACGCCGGCAGCCTTCAGGCCCTCGGTCAACGCCTCGTCCGAAAGCTGGACGACCTCGATCGGCTTGCCGGTGACGTCGGTCACCAGGGCCGCGATCTCGGCGACGGTATGGGCCTGCGGACCGGTCAGCGTGTATGTCGTGCTTTCGGTGGCGCCCGAGGCAAGACCGGCAGCGATCGCCGCGGCCATGTCGTCGCGAGCGCCATGGGCGATGCGGCCGTCAGCTGCGGATGTATACCAGTGTCCCGAGGCAATGGCGTGCGGCAGCGACATGAACAGGTTCTCCTGATACCAGCCGTTGCGAAAAATCGTGTAGGGGATGCCGCTCGCCTTGATCGCCTGCTCGGTACCGTAGTGATCGCCCGCAAACAGCACTGGCGATCCCGGCTCAGGATTGGGCATCGAGGTGTAGAGCAGATGCGAAACGCCGGCCTGCCGCGCGGCTGCGACGGCATTTTCGTGCTGCTTGAGGCGCTTGCCCCCAAGGTCGATCTCGCCGGTCGAGACGATCAGGATCCTGTCGGCGCCCTTGAATGCTTCGACAAGCGACGCGGTGTCATCGAAATCGGCTTGCCTGATGATGACGCCGCGCGCCGTCAGCTCGGCGAGGTTTTCCGGATTGCGGGTGGCGGCGATGATGCGTGCGGGCGGAACCTTGAGCGTGTCCAGCAGATGATCGACGACGCCGCGGCCAAGCTGGCCGGAGGCGCCGGTGACGAGAAGGGTATCGGTCATGGGAAGTCCTGTCGTTGCGCCGGAGCGGCGGGTGCTTGTATAAGTCTCAAAAAGAGACCAGCACTAAAAGAGGAATTGACCGATCCTCGTAAAGAAGGCAGTTTTGCGGGAGGTAGGCAGGCGCAGGGAACCAGCGATGGACAGCAAGGTCGTCAGTCTGAAGTCGAAGCTCGAGATTTACAAAGCGTGCAGCGGCGGGGGCAACCTTGCCGACTGTCCGGTGCGCGACGTGATCCAGGGCATCAGCAACAAATGGAGTTCGCTGCTGATGATGGCGCTGGCCGAAAAGCCGTACCGGTTCGGCGAATTGCGGCGGCTGGTGCCCGACATTTCACAGCGCATGCTCACCCAGACGCTGCACGATCTGCAGCGCGACGGCTATGTCCATCGCGAAGTCTTCCCGACCAAACCGCCGAGCGTCGAATACAGTCTGACCGATCTCGGACGCTCGATGTTCGGGCCCCTGCATCAGCTGCTCCAATGGGCCGAGCTCAATCATGGCGCGGTGCGCGCCGCGCGGAACGCTTTCGACGCTGCCGAGACCTGACGCATCGATACCAGGAGATACCAGAGCGACGGCTTTATTTGCCGATAGCGCTGAAGGATGGTCCGGCCTGGGCGAGACGATTCGGCGGCAATGGGCATTTCTCTGGACATCGCGATTGCCGGCGCCGGCCCGGCCGGACTGGCCGCGGCGCTCTATCTGAAACGTGCCGGGCATCGGGTCACCATCTTCGAGCGCTTCGACGAGCCAAAGCCGGTCGGGTCCGGGCTGATCCTGCAGCCGACCGGGCTGACGGTGCTTGCCGATCTTGGTGTGCTCGACGACATCCTGGCGCTGGGCAGCCGCATCGACCGCCTGCATGGCGCCGACGCGAAAACCGGCCGCACCGTGCTCGACGTCCGCTATGCTGCGCAGCGCCGCAGTCGTTTCGGGTTGGCGGTGCACCGGGCGGCCTTGTTCGGCGTGCTTTTCCGCGCCGTCCGGCGCCAGGCGATCGCCATCGAAACCGGCGTCGAGCTCGAGACGCTGGAAACCGGCGAACGGGCAACGCTGATCTGCGGCAACGGGCGAAGGATAGGGCCGTTCGATCTGGTCGTCGATGCCAGCGGTTCGCGCTCCAAATTGCGGCAGCGCGTAGGGAATTCGGGGGAGCCGCGGCCGCTCGCCTATGGCGCGTTCTGGGCGTCACTCGGCTGGCGCGGCGACGGTTTCGACGAGCACGCGCTGCTGCAGCGCTACGACAGAGCGAGCGTGATGATCGGCGTGCTGCCGATCGGCAGGCCGGAACCGGGCGTCGAGAAGATGGCGGCATTCTTCTGGAGCCTGAAGCCGGCGGATGCAGAGCAGGTCAGGGCGACAGGCCTCGACACCTGGAAGGCGAGGCTGGTTCGGCTGTGGCCCGAATGCGACGCGTTCACGCGCCAGATCGACAGTTTCGATCAGCTTTCGCTGGCGCGTTACGGCCATCACACGCTCAAGGTGCCGGCCGGACGGCGATGGGCGATCATCGGCGACGCGGCGCATTCGACCAGCCCGCAGCTCGGGCAAGGGGCGAACATGGCGCTGCTCGACGCGGCAGCGCTCAACTATGCGCTCATAGGAACGGATCGTGTCGATACTGCGCTGGAGGTCTATGTCCAGGCGCGGCGATGGCATGTCCGGGTGTTTCAGGCGCTGTCGCTGATGCTGACGCCGTTCTACCAGTCGGATTCGACCGTGATGCCGTTCGTCCGCGACAGGCTGGTGGCGTCGGTGGCAAAAATCCCGCCGGCGCCAAACATCCTTGCCTCGATGGTGGCTGGAACCGTGGTCGATCCGTTCAGGCGGATCGGTATCAAGGAAGCGCGGTGGCCGCCTGGTTGCGGCGGATGAGTTTCGAAAGGTGCGAACCCTTCGCTTGCAGAAATGCATGAAGGCGCTGTGGATAGTCCGGGGTGACGGCGTCCATCACCGACTTGCGTTCGTGCAATCGCTTTCGCCAGGCCTCGACACGCGGCTTTCCGCTCAGGATGCCGAACGCGCCGATCCGATCGAAGGCGTCGAAATAGCGGAAGACTGGCCCATAGACTGCATCGACCAGTGAAAAGCGCTCGCCAGCAAACCATGGCCCAGCCCGGCCAGCCGCCAGTTCCGCTTCGAGACGATCGAACATTGCCGACAGAGCTTCGCTTTCGGCAAGGAAGGCGGCCTCGGTCGGAGCGGAATAGAACCGACCAATGGCGTTGAGGATGGCCGAGCCGAACTCGATCCAGGCGCGATGCCGGGCGCGGGCCAGCGGGTCGGCAGGATGCAGTGGGTTGGCCAGCGTTTCCTCGAGAAATTCGAGGATGACCGCCGATTCGAAGATCACGGCTTCCTCGCCATTCTGCGGCACACGCAGCAGCGGTACCTTGCCGAGCGGCGATATCGCCTTGAACCAGGCCGGTTTGTTGGCGAGATCGATGGTGAGGCGTTCGAACGGCACGTCCTTTTCGGCGAGCGAGATCGCCGCGCGCTGCACATAGGGACAAAGGTGGTGGCTGACGAGAACGAGCTTGTCGGTCACCAGGCCGCCCGTCTCCGGGATGTCGGCGATCTCCGAAGTTTCATGCTTCATGACAGGGCCTTCCGATATAAATGCAGTTGCATCTATATAGATGCATTTGCATCCACTGGCAAGCTTGATGCAATTGCATCTATCGCCTATGCTGCATCATGACGGAGAATCCTTCGCCGGCGGCCATCAAAGCCTGGGCGCGCCTGATGCGCGTTTCGCGCCAGCTGCTGGAAAGAGCCGAAGACGCGCTGAAGGACGCCGGCTTGCCGCCGCTTGCCTGGTACGACGTGCTGCATGAGCTTGCCGAAGCCGGCGAGGGCGGCTTGCGGCCGTTCCAGCTGATCGAGCGCACGCTGTTTGCGCAGTACAACGTCTCGCGGCTGCTGGCGCGGCTCGAAGCGGACGGGCTGGTCGAGAAGCTCAGGGTTGCCGATGACGGTCGCGGACAGACTGTCCGCATTACGCGGAAGGGGCGCGAGACGCGCCGCCGGATGTGGGCCGTCTACGGGCGATCGATTGCCGAGCTGGTCGGCGCCAGGCTCTCCAATGATGACCTGGAAACCTTGTCGGCTCTGCTCGGGCGGCTGCGTCATCCGGCGATGCCGGAGTGATGTGGTCCGGCTGGCGCTGAAGGTCGCTTGCAGCGACGTCAGACACTTCCCCGGAGGAATGCCAGTGCCGCCAGCACGCCAAGCATGACGCGACCCAGATGCAGATTGCCCCATTTGACGATCAGCGCCCTCGCTTGCAGATTGACGGCGGCCGCGTCCATCGCCTCCAGCAACCGGTTTGTCGGCATCATTACGATCAGCGTCCATGGCCATGGCAGGATGATCAGCACCGCCCCCGTGAGATAGGCGAGACTGCCGGTCTGCCACCAGGCAACGACACCAAGAACACAGGCGACGACGGCAATCGACGCCTGCATAGCGGCGCCGCGCTTGTAGGAAGGCTGCCATTCCTGCAGCAGTGCACGGTCGTCGAGGCGAAGCCGCGCCGGTTGCTCGGCAACGCTGATATAGATGGCGGCGCCCGCGAAAGCGGCGGCAACAGTCAATGCAAGCAGGCCGACGAGCATTTTTCTCTCCGCGATAAGCCGTACGAGCGGTCGCCGTTTCGAGCGGTGGCCGTTCCGGCCTGGAAGTGTCAAAAAGCGGAGATAGGGCTTGCCCCGGGTCCGACAATACGTCATAGAGATGCCGAACCGTAACGTACGGTACGGTCCTGGCCGCCGCCGTTATCGAGCAGGAAAAGAGTTTGTTGCAGGCAAGCGTCGACATCGACACCAGCGAAGCGCTGACCGAGCGGCAGAAAGCCGTGCTCGACGCCGCACTTCGCCTGCTGGTCGAGGAGGGCGATCAGTTGACCATGACCGCGGTGGCGCGGCGGGCAAGCTGTTCCAAGGAAACGCTCTACAAATGGTTCGGCGATCGCGACGGGCTGTTGACGGCAATTGTTCAATGGCAGGCCTCCAAGGTGCGGGTGGTGCCGGTCGACGGCAAGGGGCTTAACCTTGCTTCGCTGACGGTGAGCCTCGCACGTTTCGCTTCGGACTGGCTCAAGGTGATTTCGAGCGACACATCGATCGCGCTGAACCGCGTCGCCATTGGCCGTGCCGGGTCGGGGAACGACGATCTTGGCGCCATCGTGCTGGAGAACGGGCGCTTCGCGCTGGCCCGGCGCCTGAAGCCGGTGCTGGAGGCCGGCCGGCAGGCCGGGCTTCTCGAGTTCTCGGATGCCGAAGAGGCATTCCGCACCTTTTTCGGGCTGGTCGCCCGCGACGTGCAGATCCGCCTGCTGCTCGGCGACCGGCTAAAATTGACTGATGCGGCGATTGGCGGCGATGCCGTCCGGGCGACGCAGCAGTTTCTCGCTCTTTACGGAGCAAAAACCGGGCCGCAAGGCCCCTAGAGCCGGATGATTTCAGGTCAAGTCGACCTGAAATCTGAATCCGGCTCTGAATCGTAAGAGATAGAGCATGATGTCGTCCGAAAACCGCTTCACACTTTTCGGCATTATGCTCTGAATTCAAAAACGGGAAGGAAGAAAAATGCGTGTCTATTACGATCGCGACGCCGATCTCAACCTGATCAAGGGCAAGAAGGTCGCCATCATCGGCTATGGCAGCCAGGGCCGGGCGCATGCGCTCAATCTCAAGGATTCTGGCGTTGGGGAAATCGCCATCGGCCTCAAGGCCGGCTCGGCGACGGCCCAAAAAGTCGAGGCCGACGGGCTCAAGGTGATGAGCGTGGCGGACGCCGCCAAATGGGCCGACCTGATGATGATGGCGACGCCGGACGAGCTGCAGGCCGACATCTACAAGTCCGAAATCGCGCCGAACATCCGCGATGGCGCGGCGATCGCCTTTGCCCACGGCCTCAACGTGCACTTTGGCCTGATCGAGCCGAAGGCCTCGGTCGACGTCGTCATGATCGCGCCGAAGGGGCCCGGCCACACGGTGCGCGGCGAATACCAGAAGGGCGGCGGCGTGCCGTGCCTGGTCGCGGTCAACCAGGACCCTTCGGGCAACGCGCTTGATCTCGCTCTGTCCTATGCCTGCGGCGTCGGCGGCGGCCGTTCGGGCATCATCGAGACCAATTTCCGCGAGGAATGCGAGACCGACCTGTTTGGCGAGCAGGTGGTGCTGTGCGGCGGTCTGGTCGAGCTGATCCGCGCTGGCTTCGAGACGCTTGTGGAAGCCGGCTACGCACCGGAAATGGCCTATTTCGAGTGCCTGCACGAGGTCAAGCTGATCGTCGACCTGATCTATGAAGGCGGCATCGCCAACATGAACTACTCGATCTCGAACACCGCCGAATGGGGCGAATATGTTTCGGGCCCGCGCATCATCACCGCCGAGACCAAGGCCGAGATGAAGCGCGTGCTGAAGGATATCCAGACCGGCAAGTTCACCTCGGAATGGATGCAGGAGTATCGCGCCGGCATGTCGCGCTTCAAGGGCATCCGCCGCAACAATGACAGCCATCAGATCGAGGAAGTCGGCGCCAAGCTGCGCGCGATGATGCCGTGGATTTCGAAGAACAAGCTGGTCGACAAGGCCAAGAACTGACCGAAATCCCCGTTCGTTTCCTTGCGCGTCCTCGGGCTTCGCCCTGCGGGCGCGCGGAGATTTCGAAGAACAAATTGGTCGACAAGGCCAAGAACTGACCGAAATCCGCAATTTTATCGTTGCACAGGAAAAGCCGGCGGAGCGCTCCGCCGGCTTTTACATGAAGGCCGTGTGGCTGGGTGGTTGGAGAATGCGGTTCAGGGGATTTAGCCGTAGTGCCAGGGGGGCTTTGGCTCCGTGCCGGTGAACATCACGCCGATGCGGTCCTCGCGGCGCCAGCGGACCACTGCCTTGTAGGCGATGCCGTCGGTCGGCACATAGAGCAGGAACTCGTCGGGCACGCGAGCGTCGATCGAGACCATCAATTCGGCGCCGCCGTCATGCATGTTGCGCACCGTGCACGTGACCTCGGACCTGGTGATGCCGGTCAGGATCGTCGCGCCCTTGAAGACGCGCTGCCTGCGTTTGTCCCTGTTTTCGTCTTCAGCCATCGCGCATAATCCCTGGTGCGATCGGCAGGATAATTAGGCCCGCCTGATAAACATAGCGTTATCGTCGGTGGCGAAACGATTTCGCGGTGCCCTGGCCGGACAAAGAACAGTTCAGAAGAAGGCTTAGCCAGACGGAAACGGCGCCGCGAGGGGCGGCGCCGCCTGGAATGCATCAGTCGATCAGCTATAGGGCGACCAGCATTGCTGGCGCGGGCCGTTATAGGGTTGGAACGTGTTGTCCCAGGTGCGATACGACCGGTAACGATTGTAGCACCACCGGACGTGAGCGCTGGAAAGCCGCCCGGCACGATAATAGCGGCGCGGCGCATAGTAACCGTTGTTGTAGTAGCCCCGGTTGTAGTAGCCTTGGTTGTAGTAGCCCTGGTACAGGCTGCCAAGGCCGAACCCAAGGCCCAAACCGAGAAGCGCGGCGGCGCCGTTGTCGTCGTCGTCGTAGTAACGGCCGTAATAGCCGCCACCGTAGTACCGGCCGTAATGGCCGCCACCGTAGTACCGGCCACGATTATGGCGCCAGTGCCGCCCACCGTTCCAGTTGCGGCGCCAGTGCCGCCCACCGTTCCAGTTGCCACGGTTCCAATTGCCACGGTTCCAGTTCCGGGAGAAATTACGGCCACGCATCCAGACGTTATTATTGCCGCCAGCCCAGCTCTCGCGCACCGGCACGATTTCGCGTGCCGCGGCAGCAGTTGGGAGCGGGACGTCAGGCTGAATGGGCCCGGCCATGGAAGGCGCCGAGAGGCCGGAAACAAGACCCAAGGTCAACATGCCCGATCGAATGGTAGTCAAAAAGAGCGGTTTCATTTCACTCTCCGAAAATTCAGGCCCCACTCAGACTAACCCTTAATCATGGACCTTTGCGTCTGAACGGAAGATGAACGGAAACGTTCCATCAACCATGAATGGGCATCGCCCAGCCCCCTTGTTTTCGGCTGCGCTTGTGGGCAAAGGTCACCGCCATGTCCCTGCGCCTCGCCACCTTCAATGTCGAAAACCTGATGAACAGGTTCGATTTTTCCGGATACCGCAACCAGCTCCATGAAGATCGCACGCTGGCGCTCTTCGATATCCAGAGCGAGGCCGAATACAAAATGCTGGAACAGGCGCGGGCGATCGCGCTCTCCGACGACACGCGCCAGCTGACGGCACTGGCCATCGCAGCCACCCGCGCCGACATCATCTGCATGCAGGAGGTCGACAATATCGAGGCGCTGAAGGCTTTCGAATACGGCTATCTGTTCAAGATGGTCGGGCATGGCTACCGCCAGAAATACACCACAGCCGGCAATGATTCGCGCGGCATCGATGTCGCCGTGATGATGCGCAACGAGACCGCGCAGGGCCAGCCGATCGAATTCGTGCGCATGACAAGCCACGCCTATGTCACGTTCGAGCAGTTCGGCCTGCACACGCCGGAGCTGGCAGCGTTCGGGCATCAGGCCAACCAGCGCATCTTCAGGCGCGACTGCCTGGAAATCGACCTGACCGTCGGTGGCGTGCCGCTGACGCTCTATCTGGTGCATTTCAAGTCGATGGGCGCGCCCCGCAACGGTCTCGACGGGCGCCAGGCGACGATGCCGCTGCGCATCGCCGAGGCGCAAGCGGTGCGCCGGATCATCGAGGAGCGTTTCGGTGGGGATCACGCCGCCGACAAATACTGGGCGATCTGCGGCGACATGAACGACTATCGGCAGCGCGTGAAGATCTCCGGCGACGCCTTTGACGGCTACCGCTTCGAGGTGATCGACGAGAGCCAGTCCTGCCTCAACGTGCTCACCGCCGGCGGCTTTTGCGAGAATGCGGTCGAGCGGCGCCCGGAGATGGACCGTTGGACCTTGTACCATACGCGGGGGCCGCAAGAGCGGCATCTATGCCAGCTCGACTACATCCTGTTGTCGAAGGCACTGGCAGCCAGGAACGCGACCGCCGTTCCCGACATCATCCGCAACGGCCAGCCCTGGCGCACGATCTTTCCGGCAGGCCAGGAGGTGGACCGGTTTCCGCGTTGCGGCTGGGACCGGCCGAAGGCGTCGGACCACTGTCCTGTGGCGATCACCCTTGAAATGACCTGAGGATCGTTTTCGTTGAGCTTCGACCTGCCACGCAACATCATCCTTCCGGTCGACGCCGTCGATGTCAGGCTCGACCCCGGCCCGCATCCGTTCGAACGCGATAATGCGCAGGCGATCGCCGAGAATTGGCGGCGCGAGACCGCAGCCAACCCGGCGCTGTTCGACGGCACCGTGGTGCTGCTTTCGGCGCTCCGCTATCGCGACAACAGCCTCGTCGGTCGCTGCCATGCGGTGCGCTACTCGACCTTCATGCTTTGGCGCGGCAATCGCCAGGTGGCGGGGGCCGAGCACGCCTATGCCCATGCCATGCTGGTCGCCGGCGACAATGCGCTGGTGGCGATCCGCATGGCGTCGCACACCGTCAATGCCGGGCGCGTCTATTTCGCCGCCGGCTCGTTCGAGCCAACCGATTTCCGCGACGGCCTTGTCGATGTCGACTTCAACATCATCCGCGAGGTGCGGGAAGAAACCGGCCTCGATCTTGCCGGCGCGATGCGCGGCAAGCGTTACTATGCCCTGTCGACGGCAACCGGCACGGTGATCTTTCGCCGCTATCGCGAGACTGCATCCGCCGACGAGGTCGCGCAGCGCATCAGCGCCTTTGTCGCCACCGAGGCAGAGCCTGAGATCGACGGGCCTGTCATCATCCGCAGTGCCGATGACCTGCCGGACGGGTTGATGTCGCACATGAAGCCACTGATCGAGTGGCATTTTGCCGGCAAGGACTAACGCATCGGGCCGAAAATTGGAATCGATTTTCGGAAAGCACGATGCGCAGATTCAAAGTGTTAGAGCTACTTTGTGCGTCCAAGTGGACGCACGTCGCTGTTTCGAAGTGTTAGAGCGTACTTGTGCGTCCAAGTGGACGCACGTCGCTCTAATGACGCATTTTGTTTTCGATGGTTTTACGGTCGTTGCGGGCGGCGACGAAAAACAGCATGACGCCGATACCCAGCAGCGCACCCATCGTCGTTCCCATCGTCTGACCGACAACCTGCTGGAAATCGGCGGTGACATGATCGGGGTTGGCCATGCCATAGCTGGCCAAATACCACCAAAAGCCCGCCAATGCGGCCTCGATGATCACCGTCACCAGAGCCACTCGCTCTTTCTTCCTCATCCCACTATTCCCCCATATCCCCAAGGCGATTGCTAGCACCGCGGGCTGTTCCGCGACAGGGGCAGGGCGACGGCCGCGCCAAAATTTTGGGGACATCTGAAGGCGACGCACGCTGCGTCGTGCTATTCATGCCTCAGCGCGTCGATCGGATCGAGCCGCGCGCCGCGCAGCGCCGGGAAGAAGCCGAACACCATGCCGATCAGCGCCGAGAAGCCGACGGCGAGCAGGATCACCGCCGGGCTTGGCGCAAACGGGATCGCCAGCGTCAGCGAGGCGAGGCCGGCCAGCGCCAGGCCGATCAGGATGCCGATGATGCCGCCGAGCAGCGACAGCACGGTGGCCTCGACCAGGAACTGGATGAGGATGTGCTTTTCATGCGCGCCGATGGCCAGCCTTATGCCGATCTCGCGGGTGCGCTCGGTGACCGACACCAGCATGATGTTCATGATGCCGATGCCGCCGACCAACAGGCTGACGCCGGCGACCGCGCCCAGCATGCCGGTCATCGTCGTGGTGGCGCTCGCCATGGCGTCGGCGATCTGGGTCATGTCGCGTATCGAGAAGTCGTCTTCGCGGTCCGATGGGATGCGGCGTGCATCGCGCAAAATGTCCTCGACGCGCGGCAGCAGCTCGGTGGTCGGCGTCCTGTCGTCGGCGGCGACGTAGATCGAGTCGACGTCGCGGTTGCCGGCGATGCGGCGCTGGTAGGCGGCGAGCGGCATCAGCACGACATTGTCCTGGTCCTGGCCGAAGCCGGTATAGCCCTTCGGCTCGAGCAGGCCGATGATCTTGCACGAGGTGCGGTTGACGCGAATGATCTCGTCTTCGGGGTCGCCGGCGCCGAAGAACTGCTGGCGCACGGTTTCGCCGATCAGGCAGACGCCGGTGCCCGAGCGGATTTCCGAATCGCTGAACGATCGGCCCGAGATCAGCTTCCAGTCGCGCGCATCGAGATAGGCGCTGTCGGTGCCGGTGACACCCGACGTCAGGCTTTCGGTGCCGAAGATGACGCGGACCTGCTTTTGCGAGGCCGGCGAGATGGCGCGGGCGCCGCTCAAATGTGCGACGAGCGCGGCAAGTTCCTTGCTGCCGAGAGGACGTGTGGCCTGGTCGAGCCCTCCCGGTCCGCCGGGCCCGGCCGGGCGGCCGGGACGGACAACGAGCAAATTGCTGCCGAGCTTGGAAATGTCGGCCTTTACCTTTTCAGTGGTGCCCGAGCCGATGGTGAGCATGGCGATGACGGCCGCAACGCCGATGACGATGCCGAGCAGCGTCAGAAACGAGCGCAGCACGTTGCGGCGCACCGAAAGCAGCGAGAGGCGGACGGTTTCCCAGATCATGGTTACACCACCTCAAGGTTCATGGCATCGGAGGCGACGTGGCCGTCGAGGAAGCGAATTGTGCGCTCGGCATAAGCAGCGACATCGGCCTCGTGGGTGACCATGGCGATGGTCAGGCCAAGCTCGGTGTTCAGCCGCGTCAGCAGCTCCATGATCTCGTGCGTGCGGGCGGTGTCGAGATTGCCGGTCGGTTCGTCGGCGACGAGCAGGGTCGGCCTGGTGACGATGGCGCGCGCGATCGCCACGCGCTGCTGCTGGCCGCCGGAGAGCTCGGCCGGCGTGTGGTGCTCGCGGCCGACAAGGCCGACCTCGGCCAGCGCCTTCATCGCGAGGTCGTGACGCTCGCGGGCGGCGACGCCGCGATAGATCAGCGGCAGTTCGACATTCTCCACCGCGGTGGTGCGCGGCAGGAGATTGTAGCCCTGGAAGACGAAGCCGACATAGAGATTGCGCAGCATGGCGCGGCGGTTGCGGTCGAGGCGGCCAGCATCGATGCCCATGAAGCTGTAGGTTCCGGCCGTCGGCGTGTCGAGGCAGCCGATGATGTTCATCGCCGTCGATTTGCCCGAGCCGGACGGACCCATGATGGCGACGGATTCGCCGCTGCGGATGGCAAGATCGACGCCAGCCAGCGCATGGACCGTGGCCTCGCCCTGGCCATAGCTCTTCCAGACCTTGTCGAAGGTGATGAGCAGCGAGCCTGACATAATTTCAGCTCCGCTGCTGCGCTGCGGTGATGACTTGCGCACCTTCTGCGAGACCGGAGGTGATCTCGGTCAGTTCGCCATCGGTGGAGCCGACTTTGACGTTGACCGGCCGAGGCCGGCCATTCTCCAGGACGTAGAGCGTGCGCGAGCCGTCGGTGGGCTGCGCCGTCGCCTGGCGCTGGCGGTTGCCGCGTGGACGGCCCATGCGGCCCGTGAACAGGTCGCTCAGGCTCCACGCTCGGGCAGCAGATGCCGCCGGACGGTAACGGAAAGCTGTCGACGGCACGGTGAGCACGCCCTTGGCCTCTCTGGTGACGACCGAAACGGTGGCAGTCATGCCGGGCCGCAACAGAAGCTCGTTGTTGTCGACCTCGAACCGCGCGTCGTAGGTGACGACGCCGTCGGTGGTGACCGAAGCATAGGAGATGTCGCGGATCTCGGCATCGAACGGCCGCTCGGGAAAGGCGTCGACGGTGAAGCGGGCATGCTGGCCGGGCTTGACCGCGCCGATATCGGCCTCGTCGACCGCTGCCTTCAACTCCATGTTCCTCAGGTCGGCGGCGATGACGAACAGCACCGGCGCTTGCAGCGAGGAGGCAACCGTCTGGCCGGGATCGACCGAGCGCGTCAGAACGATGCCGTCGATGGGCGCATAGATGGTGCTTTTGGCGAAGTCCGTCTGCTGCGCCTTGAGATCGGCATTGGCGATGGCCAGATTGGCTTTGGCGCTGTCGAGCGCTGCCTTTGAGCGGTCGCGCGTCGCTGTCGCCGCTTCAAGCGACTGGTCAGTCGCCATGCCGCGCTTGGTGAGCGCCGCCGCGCGCGCAACCGCCCTTTCGTTTTCGGTGAGGGTTACGGTGGCGGTCTCGACATTGGCAGCCGCCGCCTTGGCGGAAGCCTCGGCGCGCTCGATCTGCACCTCCAGCTTGGCCGTATCGAGCGCCGCCAGCACATCGCCCTTCTTCACCTGCTGGTTCTCGTTGACCGCGACCGAGCGGACGACGCCGGACAGTTCGCTCGAAATGTCGACCTGGGTGAGCGGCTGCAGCGTGCCGGTCGCCGATACTTCGACCGTGAGGTCGGCGACAGCGGCCGGCACAGTGGTATAGTCGATCTTGGCGGGAGACGCGGCATACCATTGGTACCCCGCCAGGCTTGCGGCGACGACGACCAGCACAAGCAGGCCATAAAGCCAGCCGCGACGCCGTTTCTTCTTCAGACCCAGGCGGTCGAGCCCGAGTGCCGTCTTTATGTCGGAAGTGGATTCCGTCTTTGGCAGATTGACAATCTGGTCCACGCCGGACCCCTATAATACCAGTGATGTCCCAACCGGTGCACTGATCAGGCCGAATGGTTCAAATATCAAATTAAATTTCGCCCATGTTTGGGCCCCTGTTGGGATTGAGGCAGAAGGCTTTCTACAATGCTGACCCGGAATTACTTACTTTACGACGTGTTCACCACCGAGCGGCTGGGCGGCAATCCGCTGGCCGTCGTGCTTGACAGCAAGGGACTGGACACTGCCGCGATGCAGGCTATCGCGAGCGAGTTCAACCTGTCGGAAACCGTTTTCGTGCTGCCGCCCGACAATCCCAAGCACCGCGCCCGCATCCGCATCTTCACGCCCGACCATGAGATGCCGTTCGCCGGCCATCCGACGGTGGGCGCTGCGATTGCGCTTGCCGAAATGGCTGGCGATGGCGACACTGCCGGCATCTTCGTGCTGGAGGAAAACATCGGCCCGGTGCGCTGCGCCGTCAGCAAGCACGATGGCGCCATCTTTGCCGAGTTCGACCTGGCCAAGCTGCCGGAGCGGCTGGAATTGTCCGCCGACCCGGAAGCGATCGGGGCGGCACTTGGCCTGGGGCCGCACGAAGTCGGCTTCGAAAACCACCGCGTCTCGTTCTGGTCGGCCGGCGTGCCCTACGTGACCATTCCGGTCGCCGATCTGGAGGCGGCGGCCCGGATAAGGCTGGACAACCAGGCGTGGTCGGAACTGGCGCCCCGCAAGAGCGATTGGGCCCTCGCCAGCCCGTATGTCTATTGCCGCGAGACGGTGAACCACGACAGCGCCTTCCATGTCCGCATGATCGTGCCGGGCAATCCATCCTATGAAGATCCGGCGACCGGTTCGGCGGCCGCCGCCTTCGCCGGCGCGATCATGCATTTCGACGGTCCGAGAGAGGGTGTTTCCCAGCGTTGGATCGAACAAGGGCTGGAGATGGGGCGGCCTTCGCGCATCCGCCTCGAACTGAATGTCGAAGGCGGCAAACTGGCCGCCGCCCGCATCGGCGGCCATGCCGTCAAGGTGGCGGAAGGCAAGCTGTTCGTCTGACGATGTGCGGCACTTCAGCGATTTGTCGGGAAATGAATCCGGCAGGGCTGGACATGGCGGATGGCGGCGGCTATATGCCCGCCGACGCTGGTTTTACCGGCGAGTGGGTGCGTAGCTCAGTTGGTAGAGCAGCTGACTCTTAATCAGCGGGTCACAGGTTCGATCCCTGTCGCACCCACCATTTAATCCGTTGATATTACTCGCTTTCTCGCTGCCTGAAAGAGTGTCGCGAACATAGCGGTTCCAAATCTGACGGTTGGTTTCCAATTCGCGTTCGGTTCCAGTTGCAGCCTCAGCCTCTGGGCCGCTTGGGCACGTCTTCTTCCGACTTGGGCTTTTCTGGTCCGGCGTTCTCGCCAATACCGGACTTGTGGGCAAAACTATAGAGAAGGCCTGCCGCGACCAGCACCAAAAGCGTGCCGAGTGCCGCCACTTGCCACAGACCGAGCCCGCAGGCCACGCCGATTGCCCCGGAGAGCCACATGCCAGCCCCGGTCGTCAGCCCGTGAACCTCGCCCTTCGAAAACAAAATCGTTCCGGCAGCAAGGAACGCGACGCCGGCGGTGACCGCTTCGACAACGCGAATCGGATCGACCCTTACGGAATCCTGCTGAAACATCGGCGCGTGAATAATTTCAATCGTCAGAATACCGAAGGTAGCCGCCGCCACGCAGACCAGGATATGGGTGCGAAGCCCGGCAGGCCGATTTCGCCATTCGCGTTCGAAGCCGATCGCCGCACCGAAGATCGACGCCAAGAGAAGCCTCGCCGCAATAACGGGGAACGGGACGTATGTCGGATGGCCGAATTCCTGGAAAAGCTGTTGCATGCGTAACCCGGGCTGACCGGCCACAACGTGCTCGGGCCGGCCAGGTTCCCCGATGCTGCCGTGATCCATCGAGCAATCGGTCAAGACTTGATCAGTTTGACGAGATTACTTCTCCGAAACACCGGCCTCGGCAAAGCTTGCCATGCGGGCATGGCATTCGAGCGCGGAGCGGACGATGTTGACGGCGAGGCAGGCGCCGGAGCCTTCGCCGAGCCGCATGCCGAGGTCGAGCAGCGGCGGCAGGCCGAGCGCCTCGAGCAGCCGGCGATGGCCGGATTCGGCCGAGACATGGGCGGCAAGCGTGTGGGCGAGGCCGGCGGGGTCCAACCTTGCCAAGGGCGCGGCGGCGGCGGTGCAGACGAAGCCGTCGAGCAGCACCGGCACGCCTGAATGGCGCGCGGCCAGCGTCGCACCGAAAATGGCGGCGAGTTCGCGCCCGCCAAGGGCTGCCGCGATCCCCAGCGGGTCGGCAAGGGCCTCGGCGTGGCGCTTGAGGCCGGCTTCGATGGCAGTGATCTTGCGCACCAGGCCGGCATCGTCGACGCCGGTGCCGCGCCCGGCCCATTTTTCCGCGCCGCCGCCAAAAAGGGCGGCCGAGATGGCTGCCGCCGGCGTGGTGTTGCCGATACCCATTTCGCCGAAACAGACGAGGTCGAGGTCTTTGGTCACCGCGCCGTAGCCGGCCGAGACGGCGGCGAGGAAGGCTTCGCCGTCCATTGCCGGCACTTGCGTGAAATCGCCGGTCGGATAATCGAGGTCGAGCGGAATGACGTCGAGCTCCGCACCGGCGATGCGGGCAAGCTGGTTGATGGCGGCGCCGCCGCCTGCGAAATTCGCCACCATCTGCACAGTGACTTCCGACGGGAAGGCAGACACCCCCTGTGCGGTGACGCCGTGGTTGCCGGCAAAAACCAGGACTTTTACGCGATCGAGCTGCGGCATGTCGCGGCCCTGCCAGCGGGCCAGCCATGCGGCTATTGCTTCCAATCGGCCAAGGCTGCCTTGCGGCTTGGTCAGCGTGTCCTGGCGGCGGGCGACAGCATCTGCCGCGGCCTCGCTGCCGGCAGGCAGATCGAGGCAGGCCGCGCGCAATTCATCGAGTGATTTGAAAGGCATGGGGGAAAAATCTCCGAAACAGAGTCAGGAAAGCCAAACGGAAGCGACGAGCAGGATTGCGATCTCGCCAAGCTGCTGCAGCGCGCCGACCGTATCGCCGGTCTGGCCGCCGATCTGGTTGCGGCACAGCTCGCGGAAGGCGGCAAACAAAAGGCCGAGCAGGATGAATGCGGCGACCGCGCCACCGAACCCTAGCGCCAGCAGCGCGACGGCGCCGAGCACGGCGCCGGCAATGGCGGTTTCGGCCGACACGGTGCCTGCATCGGCCGAGAGGCCGTCGCTGCGCGCCGCCGGCAAAAGATGCATGAAAGCGCCGAACAAACCGCGCGAGGCGGCATGCGCGACAATCAGAGCCCAGAACATCTGGGCCGGGCCTGCGAATTCCGAAAGCACGCTCCAGCGGATAAGCAGCGACAGGGCGAGCGCGCAGGCGCCGTAGGCGCCGATGCGGCTGTCGCGCATGATCTCCAGTTTTTTCTCGCGTGTCCTGCCGCCGCCAAAGCCGTCGGCGACATCGGAAAGCCCGTCTTCATGCATGCAGCCGGTGGCGAGCAAGGTCGCGGCAAGGGCAAGGGCCGCTGCCGGGCCGGCGGCAAGGCCGAGCCAGGTTCCGACCGCGTAAACCAGGGCGCCGATCAGCGCGACGGCAAGGCCGGCAACCGGCGCTGCCCAGATCGCGGGAGCAAGGCTGCGGTCCCGAAAATCGACGACCGGCAGCGGCAGCCGGGTGAAGAAGACGACGCAGAGTGCGATGTCATCGAGGATTTGCCGAGTCGAGAGTGTCATTCGCCTCTCGCAATGGCATGGAAGAATGTGCCGCTGACATGGCCGCGCCGGTAACCGGAGGCGCCGAGCGGATTGCCTTGGCCGTCAGCGAGGTCGGCCAGCGGTTCGTCACTGCCGGTGGCAATCATCTGCGCATAGTGGAATTCGTGGCCGCGGATCAGCGCGCCTTGGGCTCCCAGCGGACAATCGGCGCGCAACCGCGCCTCGCGGTAGCCGAGGTTCATCTTTCGCTTGGCAAAGCTGGTCGAGTGGCCGAGCAGGCCGAGCATCGCGTGCGTCTCGCCCGATGCGTCCTCCAGCGCTTTGCCGAGCACCATGAAGCCGCCGCACTCGCCATGCACCGGCCGTGTTGCCGCAAACGCCTCGATGCCGGCCCTGAACGTCGCAGCCGCCGCGAGGCGGCCGGCGTGAAGCTCGGGATAGCCGCCAGGCAGCCAGCAGACATCGCAATTTTCGCCGGGCGCTTCGTCGGCAAGCGGCGAGAAGCGGATGATCTCAGCCCCGGCCTTGCGCCAATGCGCGGCGACATGCGGATAGAGGAAGGTGAAGGCGGCATCCTCTGCCAGTGCGATGCGTTGTCCGGGCGGTGGCAGCGCGTCATCGACACTGCCGGGAGTGGGCGCGAAGGGCGCCGCCAGCGCCATGATGGCGTCGAGGTCGAGCGAGCGTTCGACCATGTCGGCCAACCGGTCGAGATGCGCCAATAAATTCTGATATTCGCCGGCCTGGACGAGGCCGAGATGCCGCTCCGGCAGGTTGAGCGAAGGATCGCGCAGGATCGCGCCGACCACCGGCAGGCCGACCGCCTCGATCGCGTCGCTGCAGAGACGGCGGTGGCGCTCGCTGCCCAGCCGGTTGAGCACGACGCCGGCCATGCGTACATCAGGGTCATAGCTGGCAAACCCCTTGGCGACGGCTGCCGCCGTGGTCGACTGTCCGGAAACGTCGAGCACCAGCAGCACCGGCAGGCCGTAGAGCCGTGCGAGATCGGCCGCCGAGCCGGTGCGGCCCGGAGCAGCCGGAATCCCGTCGAACAGGCCCATGGCGCTTTCCAGGAAGATGAAATCGGCGTCTTCAGTTGCGTCGCCGGCCAGCGCGTTGAGCAAAGCAGGCGGCATCGCCCAGCTGTCGAGATTGACGCCGGAAAGGCCTGTCGCGGCGGTGTGGAAACCTGGGTCGATATAATCGGGGCCGGATTTGGCGCCGCGCACCTTGAGGCCGCGCCGGGCGAGCGCGCGCAAGATACCAATGGTGACGCTGGTCTTGCCCGAGCCTGAGCGCGGCGCGCCGATGATGATCGCGCGGGTCATGGCTCGCCCGCCAATGCCGCGCGCATCGCGACGATGCCGCCGACGACGATCAGCGCCGGCGCGCTCAACCCGGCGGCGGCCGCCTCATCGGCGATGGTGGCAAGGGTGGCGACGACGATGCGCTCCTGCGGCGTCGTCGCGGCGACGATCACTGCAGCAGGCGTCGAAGGCGGCTGGCCGCCGCCAAGCAGTGAGGCTGATATCAGCGGCAGATTGGCCATGCCCATATAGACGACGAGCGGCTGACCGGTGCGGGCGATTGCCGCCCAGTCGAGGTCGTCGTCGGTACCGGCGGCGTGGCCGGTCGCCAGGATCACCGCCTTGTTGATGCCGCGCATGGTGGCCGGGATGCCGGCTCCGGCAAGCGCGCTGAGGCCCGAAGTCAGGCCGGACAGCACGCGGAACGGGATGTTTTCGCGCGCCAGCGCCAGCGCCTCTTCGCCGCCGCGGCCGAAAATATAAGGGTCGCCGCCTTTCAGCCTGACGACGCGGCGGCCTTCTCGCGCCAGCCGCACCAGCAAAGCGGTGATGTCGTCCTGCTTCATCGACGGTTGGCCGCCACGCTTGCCGGCGTAAAAAAGCTCGGCGCCCGACGCCACTGCCACGATATCGGGAGAGACCAGTGCGTCGTAGACGAGGGCATCGCACTGCCCAAGTGCGGCCAGCACTTCCAGCGTCAGGCAGCCGGGGTCGCCAGGGCCGGCGCCGGCCAGCCAGACATGGCCCGGCTCAAGCTGGCGCGGCTTGAAGTTCAGCCGGGCCAAAGCCTGTTCGATCGTGGTGTTTCCGCTGTTGTTTCCGGTGCCGTCGTTCACAGTCCGTCCCGTCCGCGAAAACGCCGCTGGTAGTGGGCGTCGTAAAGTGAGCTCTCGCCAAAGTTTTCCGCTGCCAGCGAGCGGCCGACGAAGATGATGGCCGTGCGCTCCATCGGATCGGCGGCCAGTTGCGCCTCGATCGTCGCCAGCGTGCCGGTCAGCACGCGCTCGTCCGGCCAGGAGGCACGGAAGACGACCGCTACCGGGCAATCGGCGCCATAGAACGGCGTCAGCTCGGCGACGATGCGGTCGATGGCGTGGATGGCAAGGTGGATGGCGAGCGTCGCGCCGGTGCGGCCGAAGCCTGCCAGCGTCTCGCCGGGCGGCATTTTGGACGCGCGGCCGGAGATGCGGGTCAGCACCAGGCTTTGCGCGACTTCGGGAATGGTCAGTTCGCGGCGGAGCGCTGCCGCGGCAGCCGCGAAGGAGGGCACGCCCGGCGTCAGCGTATAGGCGATGCCGTGCTTCTCCAGCCGGCGGATCTGCTCGGCGACGGCGCTCCACACCGACAGGTCGCCGGAATGCAGGCGGGAGACATCGTGGCCGGCCTGGTGGGCCGCCACATATTCCGCTTCGATCTCGTCGAGCGACATCGGCGCGGTGTCGATCAGCTTCGTGCCCGGGGCGCAGTGCTGCAACAGTTCCGGGGCGACGATCGAGCCGGCATAGAGGCAGACCGGGCAGCTTGCCAGCAGCCGGCTGCCGCGCAAGGTGATGAGGTCGGCCGCGCCCGGTCCGGCGCCGATGAAGTGGACGGTCATGCGGCGTCTCCGCTGATGGCGATGGCGCAGGTGACCGGGCCAAGCACGGTGCGCGGCCCGAGCAGTTTTGCGCCTTTGCCCGCGGCAGCAAGCGCCGAAGCTTCGGAAACCGACGGCGTGCCGGCACGCGCCTGCGACAGGTCGGAACGGCTGATTGCGCGCGGCGACGCGGCCTCGAGCGCAGCGTCCTCGACAACGATCACTGGAAGAGCGAGTTCGCGGCCCGCAGAGAAGATTGCCTGCTCGTCCTGCTTCTGAGAAGCGGTGGCGAGCGCCGAAAGCGCCGTGATCGCCAGCCCATGTGCTTCCAGAGCGGTTTCTATGGCGGCAAGCACATCCCTTGCGCTGACGCCCTTGCGACTGCCGATGCCCGCGACCATCATGGCTTGACCCAGCTCCATTGGGTGACCGGCATGGCCGGCCGCCAGGCCTGCATCGAGCCAACCGGCGAAGCGCGGGATAGTGCGATGCGGGTGAGATCGCCGCCGAGCGACGCGTGACGGGCGAGAAGCAGCGCCTCCATCTCCAGCGTCACCGCATTGGCGACCAGCCGGCCGCCAGCACGCAGGGCCTTGATGGCCGCGCCCAGCACGCCGGTATCGCTGCCGCCGCCGCCGATGAAGATCGCATCGGGCGTGCCTAGCTTGGCAAGCGCCTTTGGTGCCGAACCTTCGACGACGACAAGGCCGGGCACGCCGCAGTGTGAAGCATTGCGGTGGATGCGGGCGGCGCGGCTTGGATCGGCCTCGATGGCAATGGCGCGCATCGTCGGATGGGCGAGCATCCATTCGATGCCGATCGAGCCGGAGCCGGCGCCGATGTCCCACAGCAACTCGCCGCGCCTGGGGGCGAGGGCCGACAGGGTGATGGCGCGCACTTCGCGCTTGGTGATCTGGCCGTCATGCTCGAACAAATGATCGGCAAGGCCCGATGTCAGCGGCAGGATGCGTGCTTCCAAAGCTGAGTCAACTTCGACCGCCAGCACATTGAGCGGATTGATTTTTTGCAGGTCGAAGGCGTCCGCCCGCGCCGAGCGAAACCTTTCGTTCGGGCCGCCCAGCGCCTCAAGTGACGTCAGCTGCGAGGCACCGAAGCCGAGTTCGGCCAGCAGGCGCGCAATCGCCGCTGGCGCATCGCCGTCCGAGGTCAGCGCAAGGATGCGGCTGCCCGGATGCAGCAACGGCCGGATCAGGTCGAGCGAGCGGCCGTGCAGCGAAATGGTCTCGATACCCTGCAGCGCCCAGCTGAGGCGGGCGGCGGCCAACGAGAGGGCAGAAGCGGCGGGGATCACCTGCATCTCCTGGGCAGGAATTTTGCGAGCAAGAGTGACGCCGACGCCATGGAAGAACGGATCGCCCGACCCCAGCACGCAGACTCGCCTGCCGGAAAGCGCCAGCACGTCGCGCATCTCGGCATCGAAAGGGGTCGGCCAGGCACGGGCTTCGCCTTTGGCGAGCGACACGACGAGCGCAAGGTGGCGCGTGCCGCCGAAGACGAATTCGGCCTCGGCGATCAGCCGCTTGGCCTCGTCGCCGAGACCCGCTACACCGTCCTCGCCGATGCCGACGATTGTGAGCCATTTTGGTGTTGGCTGTTTATTGTTTGACATGCCGCGCCGCCCCTCATCCGCCTGCCGGCACCTTCTCCCCGTATAGTGACGGGGAGAAGGGACCTGGCCGCAACGCTGGCGTCCCCCTCTCCCCGTCCTTCACGGGGAGAGGGTAAGGGTGAGGGGCAGCTCGGCGTGGCCTGACGTGGTGCCAATGAAGCGCATTCTGATCCTCGGCGGAACCACCGAAGCCCGGCAACTGGCGGGAAAGCTGGCCGCGCGTGCCGATCTTGCGATCACATTGTCGCTGGCCGGCCGCACTGAAAATCCTGTCGCGCAAGGCGTGCCGACGAGGGTAGGCGGTTTCGGCGGCGCCGACGGGCTGTCGGCGTTTCTTCGCGACACCCGTATCAAGCTGCTGGTCGACGCCACGCATCACTATGCGGCGCAGATCTCCGCCAATGCCGCGGCAGCGGCGCGAGAGGCCGGCGTGCCAATCGTCGCGCTCAGGCGCCCAGGCTGGGAGCCGGCCGAAGGTGACCGCTGGAGGCTGGTCGACAGCGTTGCCAGCGCGGTGACGGCGCTGGCCACTGCACCACGCCGCGTTTTCCTGGCGCTTGGCCGGCAGGAGGTCGCCGCCTTCGAGGCGGCGCCCCAGCATCATTATCTGATCCGCAGCGTCGATCCGGTCGAGCCAAGGCTCGCTGTGCCCGACGCGGCCTATCTCCTGGCGCGCGGGCCGTTCCGGGAAGCCGACGAACGTGCACTGCTTCTGGAACACCGCATCGATGTCGTCGTGTCCAAGAACAGCGGCGGCGAGGCGACCTACGGCAAGATCGCCGCAGCGCGGGCGCTCGGCGTCGAGGTGGTCATGATCCGCAGGCCGACGCTGCCGGACGTTGCGTCGGCTGAAACGGTCGAAGCCCTTGCCGCGATGGTCGGTCATTTTCTTGGGCCCGCCGCCGAACGCGGCGTGTAGACCAGCGCCGGTCTTTCGCCGCGCTTGATGATCCTGGTTTCCGGCGAGCCGATGATGATGCAGGTCGCCATGTCGGCCTTTTCCGCATCGGCGTCCGCCAGCAGAACAACCTCGATGCGCTCGTCGGGACGGCCGGCAGCGCGGCCGAAGACGACCGGCGTGGTGCCCGGAAGGATCGCGGTCAAGCATTCGAAGGCGCGGCCAAGCTGCCAGGGGCGTGCCTTGCTGATCGGATTGTAGAGCGCGATGACGAAGCCAGCGCCGGCCGCAGCCAGCAGCCGCAATTCGATGAGATCCCATGGCTTTAGATTGTCGGACAACGAGATGGCGCAGAAATCATGGCCGAGCGGTGCGCCGATGCGGGCCGCGACCGCGAGCATTGCGGTGATGCCGGGCAGCATCGAAACGTCAACGGCACGCCATTCGGCCGGGCCGGCCTCGATCGCCTCGCAGACGGCTGCCGCCATGGCAAAGACGCCGGGGTCGCCGCCCGAGACAACGGCGACATTGTGGCCCTGCGCAGCCATTGCCAGCGCATCCCTGGCGCGGGACAGCTCCTCGCGATTGTCGGAGGCGACGCGGGTCTGGTCCGGGCGCAGGTCGAGCCGGTCGAGATACGGCTTGTAGCCGTAGAAGAATCTTGCCTCGGCGACGGCGCGGCTTGCCTCCGGCGTCACCTGGTCGGCATTGCCGGGTCCGAGGCCGACAACGGTCAGGCGGCCACTCATGCTTCGGCTCCCGATGCGGCAGCCCGGCCGGACCAGCCGGCGACCAGCACGATGGCGAAGTAGGGTGCGTTGTCGTCCTGCTTGTCGGCCAGCCGCATCGAAACGCCGCCCGGCATGGTGCCGCGCTCGACATAGACGGCACGCGCCAGCTTGTCGGTCGCCGCCAACGCGCGCCTGATCTTGGGCAGGTTGCGGCCAACCTTCATGATGACGGCGGCATCGGTGTCGGCGAGGCGGCGGGTCAGCTCGAATTCGCTCATTGTGCCCGGCAGCACGGTCAGCACATCGTCGCCCTGGACGATCGGCGTTCCGGTCGCCGACCAGCAGCCGGACATCGCGGTCACGCCGGGAATGACCTCTGTTGGAAAGCGGTGCGCCAGCCTGACATGCAGGTGCATGTAGGAGCCGTAGAACAGCGGGTCGCCTTCCGAGAGCACCGCGACCATCCTGCCGGCGCTGAGATGCTCGGCGACCTTTTCGGCCGACTCTTCGTAGAAATCCGCTATCTGCGACCGGTAATCGCTGTGATCCTTGTCGATTTCGGTGGTCACGGGATAGAGCAGCGGCAACTCGATCAAATCAGGACGAAAATGCGCGCCGACGATGGCGCGCGCATTGCTGTTGTTGCCGCGCTTGGCGAAATGCGCCACCACGTCGGCCTCGGCCAGCGCGCGCACGGCCTTGAGCGTCAGCAGCTCGGGGTCGCCGGGACCGGTGCCGACGCCAACAAGCCGGCCTTTTACAATCGCGTTCACAGGCCCGGCCTCGCCAATGCGTTGAGGGCGGCGGCGGTCATGGCGCTGCCGCCCAGCCTGCCACGCACGATCGCGTAGGGAACGCCGTACGAATTCTCGGCAAGCGCGTCCTTCGATTCGGCAGCACCGACGAAACCGACTGGCATGCCGATGATAACAGCAGGTTTCGGCGCACCGTCGCGCAGTTTTTCCAGCAGGTAGAAAAGTGCGGTCGGCGCATTGCCGATGGCGACGACCGAACCGGCCATGCGCTCACCCCACAGATCGATGGCTGCGGCCGAACGGGTGTTGCCGATCTTTTTTGCTATGTCGGACGTCCGCGGGTCGCGCAGCGTGCAGATCACCTCGTTACCGGCCGGCAGCCGGGCGCGGGTGATGCCGTGCGAGACCATCTCGACGTCGCAGAAGATCGGCGCGCCGGCCGCCAGTGCCGCGCGGGCGGCGGCAACAAAATCCTGCGAAAAAGCAAAGTGCCTGGCGGCCTCGACCTGGCCGCAGGCATGGATCATGCGGATGGCAACATCGGCTTCGGCATCGGAAAACCGCGACAGGTCGGCCTCGGCGCGAATGATGGCGAAGGAGCGCTCATAGATCGCCGTGCCGTCATGGATGTAGTCGTAGGGGGCGGGCATGTTCAATCCTGTCGGTAGAGTTCGGTGACACCGGCCGCGCCAAGCCTTGTCAGGCAGGCGGCGGTGGTCTCACCTCGAAATCGTTCTTCGCGGATCGCTGCGGCAATGCGGCCAACGCCGCGCGCGGCGTCATAGCCTGGCCTGTATCCGGCGGGAAGGGCCTTCGCCGTCCCGTCCATGACAAGTCCGGCCCCGTTTTCGCCGCCGACCAGTGTCAGCGCCGCCCGGCCGGGATGGGCACAGCCCTTGGCGCAGCCGGAAATATGGAGGGTGACGGAGGCATCGAGAAGGTCGCGGTTTTCTGCGGCGATGGTCTCGGCGATGTCGCGCGTCGCGATCCGGCCGGAGGCGCAGGCCGGCGCACCGGGGCAAGCGGCGATTTTTGTGCGCGGGTCGGCAGCGTCAATAACGAAGCCGAGGGTGGCGGCGGCCTGCTGGAGCGCGTGGCAGGCGGTCGGGGAGAGGCCGATGAAAAGCAGCGCGCGTCGTGGCGCCAGGCGGATTTCGGCCGCGCCAAGGGTGAGGGCGTGTTGCGTGAGGCCGATGAGTTTTTGCGCCGGCATGCTGCCGAAGGGCAGGCCGATGCCGAGGGCGGTGCCGGCTGTCAGATCGAAAACGCCAATGGGGAAGCGAGCCGCCACAGGAAGGCGCTCCACGGCGCCCCCCTCTGTCCTGCCGGACATCTCCCCCACTTGGGGGAAGATCGGCAGCTTCGCCGCCGGCTCTTTTTCTACAACTTTGGACATTGGCGAAACCGGCGATGAGGGCGCAATCTCCCCCCTCGTGGGGGAGATGTCCGGCAGGACAGAGGGGGGCGCCGTGGAGCGCCAACTTGCGAGGGACGTTAATTGCCTCGCCGTCAAATCCCTTGCATGGGCTTCGCGGCCTTGTTCGGCAACCATCCTTAGAATAGCGACGGCGATATCACACGCCGCATCTTCTTCGACCATGACGAGCGACACCGCATTTTCCCTGTTGCCAGCAACGGCTACCAGCCAACGGACGCGCGCGTCGGTTCTGACCGCTGCCAGCCGCACATCGGCTGTCACCACATCCATAACCAACTGACCGCCGCCATCGACAATCACCGAAATCTTCGGCCCAAGACGTTGTGCCAGCCCGGCTTCCTCGATCGCCGCCCGAATCCGCTCCGCCAGCGGGCGCGGGTCGGCGATCTCCTGCGGATCCAGCCCGGCCAGCGGTCCGGTCTCGACCGGCACGCCGGTGCGCACTGCGATGCCGAGCGCGTCGACCTCCATTGCCAGCAGCCGGGCGCTTGCCGATGTCAGGCCGCGGATCTGCAGGCTGCCACGCGCGGTCACTTCCATGATGCCGTTGCCATGCCGCAAGGCGGATTCACCGAGCCCGATCAAGCATTTCGGCGAGAGTCCTCCAGCGACCGGGTTGAGCCGCACCAGAAGCCCGTCGCCGGTCTGCATCGGCGCGGACAAAGCGGGGCAGGCGCCGCGGCGGGAGAAGGCGTTCATGCCGCCACCCCCAGCGCCTGGGCCTCGGCGATCAGTGCGGCGAGATCGTCATCGATGGAATTGCGCAGCGGATGCCAGAGACCGCGCCGCCGCGCCGACAAAAAACGCTCGGCGATGATTTTCGCGGCCGCCGGATTTTCGCGCAGGATGAAGGCGCGCACCTCGGGATCGCCGAGATAGGCGTCGTGCACGGCCTCGATCAGCGTGCCCGGTATGGCAAGGGTGGTCTCGGCGAAACCGACGAGACGGTCGACGGTCTCGGCGAATTCCGAAGCGCCGCGCGGCCCGTGCCGCATCTGGCCGGCAATGAAGCGCGGGTTGACGGCGCGGGCGCGAACCACCCGAGATACGGCTTCTCCAAGCGAGCGCGGCTTCGGCTTTTGCGGATCCGTGGTGTCGAGGACGATGACGTCGGCGTTCTTGCCAAGCGCTGCAAGCGCCGCCGAAAAACCACCGATGAAGGCGACATCGGCAGAGCCTTCCAAAATGTCGCGGCCGGGGTCGTCTCCGGTATGGACGAGAAGGTCGGCCTCGGCGATACGATCCTCGAAGGCGCCGGGCGCTGAAATCGCTTCGCCCCCGGCGCCGCCATAGGCATGCGAGGTGGCGTCGAGATAGGCGCGACCGATTTCTTCGCGCTTGGCCCAGTCGCCGCTCGACAGCAACGCCTCGACACCGGCGCCGTAGGTACCGGGCGAGGTGCCGAAAATGCGCGGGCTGATCTTTCCGTCCGCGCGGGTTTTTGCGGCGAGCGGGTTTTCCGTCGCGTCCTCGTCGCGGGCGGCGACGGCGTCGGCGGCCGCATCGATCAGGGCGATCTGGGTCGGGAACATGTCGCGGAACAGGCCTGAAATGCGCCAGGTGACATCGACGCGCGGGCGGCCAAGGGTGGCCGGCGGCAGCACCTCGATGCCGGTGACGCGGCCGGTGGCGCCGTCCCATTGCGGCCGGCAACCCATCAGCGCCAGGCCTTGCGCGATCTCTTCGCCGCCGGTGCGCAGCGAGGCCGAGCCCCAGAGGTCGATGACCAGCGAGCGCGGCCAGTCGCCATGCGATTGCATGTAGGTGCGCAAGACCTCGTCGGACGCCGCCCTGCCGAGATCGAAGGATGTCGGCGTCGGCATGGTGCGTGGATCCGATGTGAACAGGTTGCGGCCAGTCGGCAGCACATCGCGCCGGCCACGCGCCGGCGCGCCGGCAGGACCGGCAGCGACATGGCGGCCGTCGAGGGCCGCGATCAATGCTGATTTCTCGGCCGCCGCACTTTGCTGGCGCAGCTGATCGGCCTCGCCCTCGGCTGAGCGGCCGTAGATGTGCAGCCCGTCCTTGATGGCGAAGTCCTTGAGGTCGCAGAGCCAGGCGTCGATGCGGCGCAGCGCTTCGTCGGGCGCGTCGGTTCCGGCGACGCCGGCCTCGGAGGCGAGCCCGGTCTTTTCAGCGGTTTCGACAATCAGCCTCGCCAGGCGGTCGCGGCGGCGGCGGTCGAGCCCGTCGGCCTGGGCATATTCGTCGACCAGCCGCTCAAGCTGGTGCTGGTTCTCGTCCAGCCCGGCGCCGGTCAGAGGCGGCGGCAGATGGCCGAGGGTGACGGCGGCAATGCGCCGCTTGGCCTGCGCTGCCTCTCCCGGGTTGGAGACGATGAAGGGATAGATGACGGGCAGGGGCCCGGTGACGATCTCGGGAAAACAGGTTTCGCTGAGCGCCACTGTCTTGCCGGGCAGCCATTCCAGCGTGCCATGGGCGCCGACATGGACGAGGGCATGGACATCGAGCGCCTTGCGCACCCACAGGCCAAAGGCGATCAGCGCATGGCGCGGCGGCAGCGTCGGGTCGTGATAGTCGGCGCGACGGTCGACTGAACGCCCGCGGTCAGGGGCGAGCGCAACGGTGATGTTGCCGAAGGTGGCGGCGCGGAAGGGGAAATTTGCAGAAGCGGGCGCTTGAACACCCCCCTCTGTCCTGCCGGCCAGAGGGGGGTGTTCAAGCTGGGGGGGCGGGGCCCCAACCCGGAGGAGGTGAGCAATAACCCCAAGAGCCCCAAAACCACCCCA
>NZ_JBVVQV010000004.1:97959-228481 GCF_055811235.1 Mesorhizobium sp. WSM4810
TGTTTGTGGCCGGTGGGGGGGGGGGTTTTTTTTTATTTTCCCCGCGGGGGGGCGCCCCCCCCCCCCCGCCCGCCGCCCCCCCCCCCCCCCCCCAACAGAGGGGGGTGCCTCGCACCAACCTGTCTCATCTTCAGCATTCCCCCATGCGGCCTCTACCACAGCCATTGCCTCAGCAGGCAATTCCTTCGAGAAGGTCAGATACTCCTTCAATGCCAACCCTTGATCGACCGACTCCAGCATCTCCAGCAATGCACGCGGCGTTTGCGGAATCCCTTCAACGACGTAGCCCTGTTCGCTCAGGTCGTGCAGCATCGCCAGCACGCTGGACGGCACGTCGAGGCCGACGGCGTAGCCGGTGCGGCCGGGGGCGCTCGGATAGTCGGGGATCAGGATGGCGAGCTTGCGCTTTTCGCGCGGCGTGCGCTGCAGGCGCACGAACGCGTCGACACGGTTCGCCACCTGGGCGACGCGGTCCGGCTCCGGCCGGTTGGCGAAGGCGCGGAAAGCCAATGCTGGATCGACCTCGCTTTCGCCCTTGAAGGAAACGGCGCCGGCAAGGATGCGGCCGTCGAGTTCCGGCAGGACGACATGCATGGCGAGGTCGGCGGGCGCCAGGCCGCGCTGGTTGTCTTGCCAGATATCGCGGCGTGTCGTCGCGACGATGACCTGGAAGACAGGAACGCCGGCGCGGTCGAACGGGGTTTCGACGCCGGGCTCAGCACCCGAGGCGAAGGCGGTCGCGGTGATGATGGCGGCAGGGTGTAGCGTGGCAAGCGCGGTTTCGACAAAGGCGAGCGAGGCCGGGTCCTTGAGGCTGGAGACGAAGATCGGCACGGGGGCCATGCCGCGCTGCCGCAGCGCTTCAAACAATGCGTCGATCGGCGCGACGTCGGCGGCGAGCAGCATCGAGCGGTAGAAGAGAATGGGGATGATGGGGGCGGATTCTATGGCTGCAAGGCCGCGTTCCTTCGCGCCCCCCTCTGTCCTGCCGGACATCTCCCCCACAAGGGGGGAGATCGCCCCGTCATCGACGCTGTTGTCAACGTTAGACGTTACAGAATTCGCGATGCGGTCAGTGACGGCTAATCTCCCCCCAAGTGGGGGAGATGTCCGGCAGGACAGAGGGGGGCGCGAAGGAACGCCGGCATTTGAAAAGTCCGGTCTTTCTACGCCCCCCAATCCCGGCTCATAAAATCCCGCCTTCGGCACGACAACCGGCTCCGCGACCGCCACGTCTGATCCGGCGAGACTTGCCAGCCTCCGCACCAGCGCCGTCATATTCTCCGGGCCGCCTTCGCGGAAATAGCCGAGCAGGCCGTCGAGCTCCTGGCGCGGCAGCGTCGAGCCTTCGATCAGCCGCAAATCCTCGTCGCGGCATTCGCCGGGCAGCAGCGCCAGTTTTATGCCGTGCGCGCGGGCGGTCGAGGCGAGCTGGTCGCAGCCATAGCGCCACCAGTCGTAACCGCCGAGGATGCGAACCAGAACAACCCTGGCGTGCCGGGCGACGCTGTCGATCCAGAGGTCTACTGACATCGGATGGCGCAGGTCACGTAGAGCCGCCAGCCGCATCGACGGCAGCCGATCCGCGTCCGCCTGCCACGCCGCCGCCAGCCCGGCCAGGTCGCTGTCGGTGAAGGACAGCGCCACGACATCCGCAGGCGTCTGCCTGAGATCGACAGGCTCGGCAAGATCGTCGAGCGAGGCGGATGTGGTGGTGAGGATGTGCATCGCGGCTCGTGCCTGAGGTCAGCCGGCGAGGATACGCTCGATCGCCGGGCGGTTCAGCCCTTTCAGGCCGATGACGACGAGGCGGGAGCGGCGATCGTCGGCGGCGGTCCAGGCGCGGTCGTAATAGTGGTTGACGCGCGGCCCGACTGCCTGCAGCAACAGCCGCATCGGCTTGCCGCCGACCTCGACGAAGCCTTTTACGCGCAGTACGTTTTCTTCTTCCGCCGCCGTGGCGACACGCAAAGCCAGCTCTTCGGGATTGGCAATCGACGGAATGTCGATGACGAACGAGTCAAAATCGTCATGCTCGTGATCGAGCTCGTCATCGTGGTGGGTCTTGCGGTTCTCGATGTCGTCCTCGACGGCAAGGCCGAGGCCGAGCAGCACGGAGGGATCGACCTTGCCCTGCGAGGCCGGCACGATCTTCACCGCGCGGGCGGCGTGCTTGCCGATGACGGCATTGGCGCGGGCCGAGCCGGCGGCGTCCATCAGGTCGCTCTTCGACAATATGATCAGGTCGGCGCAGGCGAGCTGGTCCTCGAACACCTCCTCGACCGGATCGTCGTGGTCGAGCGTCTCGTCCTGCGCGCGCTGCGCCTGCAGGGCGTCCATGTCGTCGGCAACGCGGCCTTCGGCCAGCGCCGGTCCGTCGACCACGGCAATGACGCCGTCGACCGTCACCCGGCTCTTCACCGTCGGCCACTGGAAGGCCTGGACCAGCGGCTTGGGCAGGGCCAGCCCGGAGGTTTCGATCAGGATATGGTCAACCCTGGGCGTCAGCGACAGGATCTGGTCGAGCGCCGGGACGAAATCGTCGGCGACGGTGCAGCAGATGCAGCCATTGGCCAGCTCGACGATGTTTTCCTCAGGGCAGGTGTCGATGCCGCATCCCTTAAGAATCTCGCCATCGATGCCGATGTCGCCGAACTCGTTGACGATGATGGCCAGCCGCTTGCCGCCAGCGTTTTCGAGCAGATGGCGGATCAGCGTCGTCTTGCCGGCGCCGAGGAAGCCGGTGACGACGGTGCAGGGCACGCGCGAGACGGAAGTGGTCATATCTGGTCCTTCAAAAGGTCGAGGGGAGGGATGCGGGCAACGAGGCCGCGCTTCAGGCAATCGGGGCGGCCGCGCCATGGCATGAGGCCGTCGGTCGAGGTGGCGAAGAGTTTTGCGCCGGTGATGAGATCGGCGCCGCTGGTCGCGGTCAGGTCGCCAAAGACATAGCTCCAGCAGCCGTCGCGCAGGATAGCGGCGCTGAGGCGGCGCTTGCAGTTGCCGAGGCATTCGACGCTGCGGATACGGATGTTTTCGCCAGAGGCGGCGCGGCGCGTGTCTTCGGCCAACAATTCGCCGGCGCGAGGATGGCCGTCGGAGCCGGTCTCGTCACGGCAGGAGGCGCAGACGATCACGGTGACGTCGGCCAGAGCATCATCATCGCCGGACAATACGCCCGCTGTCTCAGCCGAAAAACTGCTGTCGCGTTCCAAATCAGGCTCCTTGCCCGGAAAACCCGCCAGGCGATCGGATTCTTAAGTCCTAGACGGCAGGTCTCCTGGCTCGCGGGTCATCGCCTTCGTGCCGCCTTCCCGGGATTTTTCCCAGTGGTTATCGGCCTTGGCTCGTCGCTTACAGTTGCGGGGACAGCCGCGGATTTGAAATCGAGATTTCGCACCGCATTCCCTCTTGGCTCCTCCCTTTGCCGAGAGGAGACCGTCTGAACCGGATTTAGGCTTGTGGAGGCAGTCGTGTCAACGCACGTCTACGACGCCGCAATGTCGGCGAGAGCCGAACCCAGATCCCCGGCAGGCGTGACCTCGATACGTTCGAGCCCGAGCCAGCCTTGCATCAACTGCAATTCCTCAAAAAGTTCGGCGGCGGTTTGCGGCGGCGCGCCGGGCTCGGCATAGGCGGCATGGACGCGCAGCACGCCGGCCCGGCGGTCAGCCCTAAGGTCGATGCGCGCCACGATCCTTTCGCCGAGCAGGAACGGCAGCACATAATAGCCGTATTGGCGCTTTTCAGCAGGGGTGTAGATCTCGATGCGATAGCGGAAGTCGAACAGTCTTTCCGTACGCGTCCGTTCGAAGACTACCGGATCGAACGGAGCGAGCAAGGCGCGCGCCTCGATCTTGCGCGGAAAACGAACGTCCTTGTGAAGATAGGCGGGCTTGCTCCAGCCTTCGACCCGAACCGGCAAAAGATCACCGCCGTCGACCAGTTCCTCGATGCGGCCTTTGATATCAGCGGGAGAGAGGCGGAAATAGTCGCGCAGGTCGCCTGCTGTGGCGACGCCGTGGGCGCGGGCGGAGATGCGCAGCAATTCGCGGTGCGCATCCTCAGGCGAGGGCACCGGCAGGGCAAGTATTTCCGGCGGCAGCACGCGCTGCGGCAGATCATAAAGCCGCTCGAAGCCACGACGTGACGCCGTGGTGATGCGGCCGGCCCAGAACAGCCATTCGAAAGCGTGCTTGGCGTCGCTCCAGCCCCACCAGCCGCCGGAGCCTTTCTGGCCTTCCAGGGCGGAAGCGGCGATCGGGCCGCGTTCGACGACCTCGCGATAAATATCTTCAATGTAGGCGGCGCGCTCGCGGCCCCACTTGGCCAGCCCGTTATACATTTCCTCGCCACGTTCGGCCCGTTCCATGCGCCAGCGCATCAGCGGATAGGTCTCGACCGGCAGAAAGGAGGCTTCGTGCGCCCAATATTCGAAGACTTTGCGCTTGCGCGTCACGGCGGCGTTGTCGAGCAGGGCGAGCGGGTAGGGGCCAAGCCGCGAATAGAGCGGCATATAATGGGCACGCACCACCGCGCTGACGGAATCGATCTGCAGCAGACCGGTCCGGCCAAGCACACGGGCCAGATGGCGGCGATCGGGCGTGCCGTTAGGGCGAGGATCGGCAAACCCCTGTGCGGCAAGCGCGATGCGCCGGGCCATGGCGAGCGAGATTTTTTCCTTCATGCAGACGGCACTCTGTCGGCGTTTGACCAAAGGTGGGAGCGATGATTCCGCGCCATGCTAGCAGGGTTTTGGCGGCATCCATGTCAGGAGAGAAAAGTGGAGTAAACAGTGAAGGAAATCAAACAGGAGCGGATCGGACCAGTTTTTCCGGATATGCCGTCGAGCACCGTGTTTTGAACAAGGTTTGACTTGCTTCACCGAAAGCCCTGCGCTAACCCTCGCCGCGTTGCAGCATAGAGCCCCCTAAAACGGTTCAGTGGTTAAACTGTCACGCTTCCGCAAGTGGGTCCGGTGCTGTAATCAGAGTGGATTGGCCGCCAACGGAAAGCTGCAGCATGAACGCATTGTTGAGTTCGTACCTGCCCATCGTCCTGTTCATCGGCGTTGCGCTGGTCGTCGGCCTGGCGCTGCTTGCAGCACCCTTCCTGGTGGCCTACCGCAATCCCGATCCGGAAAAGCTTTCCGCCTATGAATGCGGCTTCAACTCGTTTGACGATGCCCGCATGAAGTTCGACATCCGCTTCTACCTGGTGTCGATCCTGTTCATCATCTTCGATCTGGAAGTGGCCTTCCTGTTTCCGTGGGCAGTGTCTTTCGGCCAGATCGGCATGCTCGGCTTCTGGTCGATGATGGTGTTTCTGGCGGTGCTGACCATCGGCTTTGCCTATGAATGGAAGAAAGGAGCGCTGGAATGGGATTGAGCGACAATTCCGGCACGCTCGTCGCGCCGAAGCCAAAAGGCATTCTCGACCCCAGCACCGGAAAGCCGGTGGGGGCGAATGATCCCTTCTTCCTCGAGATCAACAACGAGCTTGCCGACAAGGGCTTTCTCGTCACCTCGACCGAGGCGCTGATCACCTGGGCGCGCAGCGGCTCGCTGATGTTCATGACCTTCGGTCTTGCCTGCTGCGCGGTCGAGATGATCCATACCTCGATGCCGCGCTATGACTCGGAGAGGTTCGGCGTTGCGCCGCGCGCTTCGCCGCGCCAGTCCGATATCATGATCGTCGCCGGCACGCTGACCAACAAGATGGCGCCGGCGCTGCGCAAGGTCTACGACCAGATGCCGGAGCCGCGCTACGTCATCTCGATGGGCTCCTGCGCCAATGGCGGCGGCTACTACCACTATTCCTATTCGGTGGTGCGCGGCTGCGATCGCGTCGTGCCGGTCGACATCTATGTGCCCGGCTGTCCGCCGAGCGCGGAAGCGCTGCTCTACGGCATCCTTCTGTTGCAAAAGAAGATCCGCCGCACCGGCACGATCGAGCGGTGAGCGCGATGATGAGCCTGAATGAACTCTCGACCTATCTCGGCGAGAAGCTGAGCGGCCGGATCGGCGATGCGGTGCTTGCCTATGGCGAACTCACCATCTCGGTCGAGCCGCAGGATCTGATCGAGGTTGTGAGCTTCCTGCGCGACGATCCAAAATGCCAGTTCATCTCGATCATCGACGTCTGCGGCGCCGATTATCCATCGCGGGCCAAGCGCTTCGATGTCGTCTATCACCTGCTGTCGCCGAAGCAGAATATTCGCATCCGCATCAAGGTCCAGGCCGACGAGGAGACGGTGGTGCCGTCGATCACCGGTGTGTTTCCGGGCGCTGACTGGTTTGAACGCGAGACCTACGATCTCTATGGCGTGCTGTTCTCGGGCCACCCCGATTTGCGCAGGATCCTGACCGACTACGGCTTCGAAGGTCATCCGCTGCGCAAGGATTTCCCGCTGACCGGTTTCGTCGAGGTGCGCTACGACGACGAGGCCAAGCGGGTCATCTACGAGCCGGTGGAATTGAAACAGGAATTCCGCAATTTCGATTTTCTCAGCCCTTGGGAGGGGACGGATTACGTCCTTCCAGGCGACGAAAAAGCCAAGACGAATTGAGACGCCAGAATGGCTGAAACCTCCGTCCGCAATTTTAACATCAACTTTGGACCTCAACACCCTGCAGCGCATGGTGTTTTGAGGCTGGTTCTTGAGTTGGACGGCGAAGTCGTCGATCGCGTCGATCCGCATATCGGGCTGTTGCATCGCGGCACCGAGAAGCTGATCGAAGCCAAGACCTATTTGCAGGCCGTGCCCTATCTCGACCGGCTCGACTATTGCGCGCCGATGAACCAGGAGCATGCCTTTGCGCTGGCCGCCGAGCGGTTGCTCGGCATCGAGGTGCCGAAGCGCGGCCAGCTGATCCGCGTGCTCTATTGCGAGATCGGCCGCATCATGTCGCACATCCTCAATGTGACGACACAGGCAATGGATGTCGGCGCGCTGACGCCGCCGCTATGGGGTTTTGTCGAGCGCGAAAAGCTGATGGTGTTTTATGAGCGGGCCAGCGGCTCGCGCATGCATGCCGCCTATTTCCGGCCCGGCGGCGTCCACCAGGACCTGCCGCAGCAGCTGGTCGAGGATATCGGCACGTGGATCGACCCGTTCCTGAAATCGCTCGACGACCTCGACGCGTTGCTCACCGGCAACCGCATCTTCAAGCAGCGCAATGTCGACATCGGCACCGTCTCGCTGGCCGACGCCTGGGCCTGGGGCTTTTCCGGCGTCATGGTGCGCGGCTCCGGTGTCGCTTGGGATCTGCGCAAGTCGCAGCCTTACGAATGCTATGCCGAGATGGATTTCGACATTCCGATCGGCAAGAACGGCGACTGCTACGACCGTTATCTCGTGCGTATGGAAGAGATGCGCCAGTCGGCGAAAATCATGCGCCAGTGCGTCGACCTGCTGCTCGGCAAGGAGGGCACGGGACCGGTGTCGAACCTCGACGGCAAGGTGGTGCCGCCGAAGCGCGCGGCGATGAAGCGCTCGATGGAAGCGCTGATCCATCACTTCAAGCTCTACACCGAGGGCTATCGCGTGCCGGCCGGCGAGGTCTATGCGGCGGTGGAAGCGCCGAAAGGCGAGTTTGGCGTCTACCTGGTCTCGGACGGCACCAACAAGCCCTATCGCTGCAAGCTGCGCGCGCCCGGCTTCGCGCATCTGCAAGCCATGGACTTTTTGTGCCGCGGCCACATGCTGGCCGACGTCACCGCCGTTCTCGGCTCCCTCGACATCGTGTTTGGTGAGGTCGATCGATAAATGTCAGTCCGCCGTCTCGCAGAAGCCAGCCTCCAGCCAGCCTCCTTCGCCTTCAACCGGGCGAATGCGGCGGCGGCGAAGCAATGGATCAACAAATATCCGAAGGGCCGCGAGCAGTCGGCGATCATCCCGTTGCTGATGCTTGCGCAGGAGCAGGAAGGCTGGGTGACCAAGGCTGCGATCGAGACGATCTCCGACATGCTCGGCATGCCCTACATCAGAGGGCTCGAAGTCGCGACCTTCTACACGCAGTACCAGCTCAATCCGGTCGGCACCCGCGCGCATATCCAGGTCTGTGGCACCACGCCCTGCATGCTGCGCGGCTCGGAAGCGCTGATGGACGTGTGCCGTTCGAAAATCCATCACGACCAGTTCCACACCAACGACAAGGGCACGCTGTCGTGGGAAGAGGTCGAATGCCTTGGCGCCTGCGTCAACGCGCCGATGGTGATGATTTTCAAGGACACTTTCGAGGATCTGACGCCGGAGCGGCTTGCCGAGATCATCGACCTCTATGATGCCGGCAAGGGCGCCTCGGTGAAGCCGGGGCCGCAGAACGGCCGCATCACCTCCGAGCCGATCACCGGCCTGACGACGCTGAAGAGCGAAAAGGCAATCCTGAAGACCACCCGCGACAGGGAAGCCAAGGCGGCTGCCAAGGCCGCCAGGGCGGCTGCACCAGCGGCAATTGTCGCGACGCCAGCGGCTCCGGCCGTACAGACACCGGCGGCCCCCGTTGCGCCGTCGAAAGCCAGCAAGCCGAAGACCGATGCGCCCGAAACCAGCCCGGCGCTGGAGACGCCTTCCCCGGCAAAGGTCGCACCAGAGACGGAAAAGGCGGCGAGCGTCAGAGCACCGCGGCATTCGGCGGCCAATGCCAACAAGGCCGCGCCGCAAGTCGAAAAAGTTTTGAAACAGCGCAGCGGTCCCAAGACCAAGGCTGAGCCGACGGCTGCTTTCAAGGCGCCGGAGTTGAAGGAAGCGCCGATCGGCGCTGCCGGCAAAAAACCCGTCAAGACGACCAGTGCCAAGACGGGCAATCCTTCGCTCGAGGACAAGAACCGTCCGGCCGGCATCGCCAGGCCGGCACTGGTCGACGATCTCAAGCTGATCTCGGGCGTCGGCCCGAATATCGAAGGCACCCTGCATTCACTTGGTATCTTCACCTATGTGCAAGTCGCGTCATGGACCAAGGCCGAGCGCGCGTGGGTCGACGGCTATCTCAGCCTGCGGGGCCGCATCGAGCGCGATGACTGGGTCAAGCAGGCCAAGGCGCTGGCCAAGGGCGGGGTCGCCGAATATATCCGCGTCTTCGGCAAGAAACCGGTCTGAGGGACGAACAATGCTTCAGGACAGAGACCGCATCTTCAACAACATCTACGGCCGCTTCGACAAGTCGCTGGCCGGTGCGATGGCGCGCGGCGCCTGGGACAACACGCCCGGCATCATCGCCAAGGGGCGCGACTGGATCGTCAACGAGATGAAGGCGTCAGGCCTGCGCGGCCGCGGCGGCGCCGGCTTCCCGACCGGGCTGAAATGGTCGTTCATGCCCAAGCAGAGCGACGGCCGGCCGAGCTATCTCGTCGTCAACGCCGATGAATCCGAGCCCGGCACCTGCAAGGACCGCGACATTTTGCGCCATGACCCGCACACGCTGGTCGAAGGCTGCCTGATCGCCGGCTTCGCCATGGGCGCGATCGCCGCCTACATCTATGTGCGCGGCGAGTTCGTCCGCGAGCGCGAGGCGCTGCAGCGCGCTATCGACGAGGCCTATGCGGCCAGGCTGATCGGCAAGAACAATACCTCCGGATACGATTTCGACATCTACATGCATCATGGCGCCGGCGCCTATATCTGCGGCGAGGAAACGGCGCTGCTCGAAAGCCTCGAAGGCAAGAAGGGCCAGCCGCGGCTGAAGCCGCCGTTTCCGGCCAATGTCGGCCTCTATGGCTGCCCGACGACGGTCAACAATGTCGAGTCGATCGCGGTGGCGCCGACCATTTTGCGCCGCGGCGCGGCGTGGTTCTCGTCGTTCGGCCGGCCCAACAACGTCGGCACCAAGCTGTTCTGCGTTTCGGGCCACGTCAATACGCCGTGCACCGTCGAAGAGGCGATGTCGATCCCGTTCCGCGAGCTGATCGAGACGCATTGCGGCGGCATTCGCGGCGGCTGGGACAATCTGCTGGCGGTCATTCCGGGCGGCGCTTCGGTGCCGCTGGTGCCGGCGGAGCAGATCATCGATGCACCGATGGATTTCGATGCGTTGCGCGACCTGAAATCGGGTCTCGGCACGGCGGCTGTCATCGTCATGGACAAATCGACAGATATCGTGAAGGCGATCGCCCGGCTTTCCTACTTCTACAAGCACGAGAGCTGCGGCCAGTGCACACCGTGCCGCGAAGGCACCGGCTGGATGTGGCGGGTGATGGAGCGGCTGGTGCGCGGCGAGGCGCAGAAGCGCGAGATCGACATGCTGCTCGACGTGACCAAACAGGTCGAAGGCCACACGATCTGCGCGCTGGGTGATGCGGCGGCGTGGCCGATCCAGGGCCTGATGCGGCATTTCCGCGGCGAGGTGGAGCGGCGTATCGACGAGTTTTCGCGCAATGCGCACCGGGCAGAGCCGGTGATGGTGGCGGCGGAATAGACGAGAGTTGAAAGACGGGCGAATGCCCGATTTGAGATACGGGCAAGAGCCCGATCTGAAATACGGGCGAATGCCCGATCTGAGGAAACAGGCCGGGGCATACGGAAGAAACGACCAGGAGACTACCTATGTCGCTGAATTCGAGACCCGAACATTTGATGCCAGATTTGGACCCGTTCGAGAAGATGAACCAGGACCTGACCAGGATGATGCCGAAGGAGATGGCCAGCGCCGTCAATCTCCTGGCGCACCCTGTCGCGGGTGCGGCAGCGATGTCGGCGCTCTGCATCGGGCTTGCCAATCATGCCTTTGGGTTGTGGATGGGCGTGCTCTCGGGAGCCGCCGAGGCCTCGCAGCGGCTCTTCCAGCCGATCGTCGACGATTTCGATGCCAGGGTAGAACGCTTTTCGCAGACAGGGACAAGCTCCTCGACCAAGGCGCGCGCGGCGACGAAAACCTTGATCGCCGAGGCGCAGTCCTTCGCCAGGAACGTGAATGACATAGCCGCGAACAGCATGGATGATGCACGCAGCGTGGTGGATGCGGCTGCCGCACCGGCCGGGTTGATGCCGGAGGATTTCAAGCAGCCCAAGGCAATGGATCGTCCGGAAAACCCGGCAGACCTCAAGGCAATATCGGGCATCGGGCCGAAGCTGGAACAGGTGCTGAACGGCCTGGGCATCTGGACCTACGGCCAGATCGCGACATGGACGCCGGAAGAGATCGCCTGGGTCGACGATTATCTGTCGTTCAAGGGCCGCATCGGTCGCGACAACTGGCTTGGCCAGGCAGCGGCGCTGGCCGCCAAGGCCGAGAGGTAGGCGACGCGATGGAGGTCCACGACAGGCGCGATGTTCTCGACGTGCGCAACGCCATCGTCAGCAATTCCAGTTTCGATGACGTCAACATGTCGAACACCCGGTTTCACGACGTCAACCTGTCGGCGGCCAGGATCCACCGCACCAACCTGAGCAACACCAAGGTGGAAGACGCCAATCTTTCGAACGCGTATTTCACCAACGTGAACATGAGCAACGTGAAGATAGACGCGCAGGTTGCGGGCATGATGATCAACGGCATCAGCCTTGAAGACCTGTTCCAGGCATATGAGACGGCGAAGACCGCCGGGGGCAATTGATGGCAAAGCTCAAGGTCGACGGGAAAGAGATTACTGTACCCGACCACTACACGCTGCTGCAGGCAGCCGAGGACGCCGGCGCCGAAGTGCCGCGCTTCTGCTTCCATGAGCGGCTGTCGATCGCCGGCAATTGCCGCATGTGCCTGATCGAGGTGAAGGGCGGGCCGCCCAAGCCGCAGGCGTCCTGCGCCATGGGCGTGCGCGATCTGCGTCCGGGACCAAATGGCGAAACGCCGGAAATTTTCACCAACACGCCGATGGTCAAGAAGGCCCGGGAAGGCGTGATGGAATTCCTGCTGATCAACCATCCGCTCGATTGCCCGATCTGCGACCAGGGCGGCGAGTGCGACCTGCAGGACCAGGCGATGGCGTTCGGCGTCGATTCCTCGCGCTATCACGAGAACAAGCGGGCGGTCGAAGACAAATATATCGGGCCGCTGGTCAAGACGATCATGAACCGCTGCATCCATTGCACGCGCTGCGTCCGCTTCACCACCGAAATTGCCGGCATTTCCGAACTCGGCCTGATCGGCCGCGGTGAGGACGCCGAAATTACCACCTATCTCGAAAGCGCGATGACATCGGAACTGCAGGGCAACGTCATTGATCTTTGCCCGGTCGGCGCGCTAACCTCCAAGCCCTACGCCTTCCAGGCGCGGCCGTGGGAACTGACCAAGACCGAATCCATCGATGTGATGGACGCCGTCGGCTCGGCGATCCGCGTCGATTCCAGAGGCCGCGAGGTGATGCGCATCCTGCCGCGCACCAACGAGGCGGTGAACGAGGAGTGGATTTCCGACAAGACCCGCTTCATCTGGGACGGTCTGCGCACCCAGCGCCTCGACCGGCCATATGTCCGCAAGAACGGCAAGCTGGCTCCGGCAAGCTGGGCCGAGGCTTTTTCCGCGATCAAGGAAGCGGTGTCGCGAACCGCGCCCGACAAGATCGGCGCCATATCAGGCGATCTCGCCGCCGTCGAGGAGATCTATGCGCTGAAGCTGCTGATGGCCTCGCTCGGCTCGAAGAACACCGACTGCCGCCAGGATGGCGCCGCGCTCGATCCGTCGCTCGGCCGGGCAAGCTATCTCTTCAACCCGACCATCGAGGGCATCGAGCAGGCCGACGCGGTGCTGATCATCGGCGCCAATCCGCGCTTCGAGGCTTCCTTGCTCAA
Organism: Mesorhizobium sp. WSM4810; assembly: GCF_055811235.1. Lineage (NCBI taxonomy): Bacteria > Pseudomonadati > Pseudomonadota > Alphaproteobacteria > Hyphomicrobiales > Phyllobacteriaceae > Mesorhizobium > Mesorhizobium sp. WSM4810. The sequence goes on from NZ_JBVVQV010000004.1 coordinate 110,687, forward strand.
CGCCCGCATCCGCAAGCGCTGGCGGCTCGGCAACCTGCCGGTCGGCGTCATCGGCGATGTCGGCGATACGCGCTACGACTATGAGCAGCTCGGCGCCGGACCGGAATCGCTGAAGGATTTGGCCGACGGCAACGGCAAATTCTTCCAGGTGCTGAAGCAGGCGACGCATCCGCTTGTCATCGTCGGTCAGGGCGCGCTGTCGCGCTCGGACGGCGCGGCCGTGCTCGGTCAGGCGGCGAAGCTCAGCCTGGCCGTCAATGCCGCGAGAGCCGACTGGAACGGCTTTGCCGTGCTGCACACTGCGGCGGCGCGTGTCGGCGGTCTCGATGTCGGCTTCGTGCCGGGCGAGGGCGGCAAGAACGTCGCCGGCATGCTGGGCGATATGGAGGTGCTGTTCCTGCTCGGCGCCGACGAGATCGACATGACCAGGACCGGCGGCGCCTTCGTCGTCTATATCGGCACGCATGGCGACCACGGCGCGCACCGCGCCGACGTCATCCTGCCGGGCGCCGCCTATACCGAAAAATCGGGCACCTACGTCAACACCGAGGGCCGGGTGCAACAGACCAACCGCGCCGGCTTCGCGCCGGGCGATGCGCGCGAGGACTGGGCGATCCTGCGGGCGCTGTCGGATGTGCTGGGCAAGAGATTGTCGTTCGATTCGCTGCCGCAGCTGCGCGCAAAACTCTATGGCGAATACCCGCATCTTGCCCGCATCGACCAGGTCGCGGCCGGCAATGCTGACGATATCGCCAAGGTGGCGAAGCTTGGCGGGCGGCTTGGCAAGGGCGCCTTCACCTCGCCGGTCAAGGATTTCTACCTGACCAACCCGATCGCGCGGGCTTCCGCAGTGATGGCGGAGTGCTCGGCGCTGGCGAAAAACGGTTTTAGGCAGGCGGCGGAATAGCATGGACACCTTCTTCTCCTTCTACGTGCTGCCGGCGCTTCTCATCCTGCTGAAGTCGGTCGTGCTGATCGTCGTGCTGTTGATCTTCGTCGCCTACATCCTGTACGCGGACCGCAAGATCTGGGCGGCGGTGCAGCTGCGCCGCGGCCCGAACGTCGTCGGCCCATGGGGCACGCTGCAGGCTTTCGCCGACCTTCTGAAGTTCGTGTTCAAGGAGCCGGTGATTCCGTCCGGCGCCAACAAGGGCGTTTTTCTGCTGGCGCCCTTGGTTTCGGCGGTGCTGGCGATCTCGGCCTGGGCGGTGATCCCGGTCAATGAGGGCTGGGCGATCGCCAACGTCAATGTCGGCATCCTCTATGTCTTCGCCATCTCCTCGCTCGAGGTCTATGGCGTGATCATGGGCGGCTGGGCGTCCAACTCGAAATATCCGTTCCTCGGCGCGCTGCGCTCGGCCGCGCAGATGGTGTCCTACGAGGTCTCGATCGGTTTCGTCATCGTCACGGTGCTGCTTTGCGTCGGCTCGCTCAACCTGTCCGACATCGTGCTGTCGCAGCAGGACGGCCTTGGCACAAGGGTTGGCCTGCCAAACACCTTCCTCGACTGGCATTGGCTGTCGCTGTTCCCGATGTTCGTCATCTTCTTCATCTCTGCGCTGGCCGAGACCAACCGCCCGCCCTTCGACCTGGTGGAAGCCGAATCGGAACTCGTCGCCGGCCATATGGTCGAATATTCGTCGACGCCGTTCCTGCTGTTCTTCCTCGGCGAGTATGTCGCCATCGTCTTGATGTGCGCGCTGGCCACCATCCTGTTCCTCGGCGGCTGGCTGCCGCCCTTCGATTTCGCTCCCTTCACCTGGGTGCCGGGGCTGATCTGGTTCGTGCTCAAGGTCTGCCTGGTGTTCTTCATGATCTCGATGGTGAAGGCCTTCGTGCCGCGCTACCGCTACGACCAGCTGATGCGGCTCGGCTGGAAGGTCTTCCTGCCGATCTCGCTGGCGATGGTGGTGATTGTCGCCGCGTTCCTCAAGATCACGGGGTTTGCGTGATGTCTGCTCTAGCCCAAGCCGCAAAATCCCTGCTGCTGCAGGATTTCGTCAGCGCTTTCTTCCTGTCGATGCGCCAGTTCTTCGCGCCGAAGGAGACGATCAACTATCCGCACGAGAAGGGGCCGACCAGCCCGCGCTTCCGCGGCGAGCATGCGCTGCGCCGCTATCCGAACGGCGAGGAACGCTGCATCGCCTGCAAATTGTGCGAGGCGATCTGTCCGGCGCAGGCGATCACCATCGAGGCCGGCCCGCGCCGCAACGACGGCACCCGCCGCACCGTGCGCTACGACATCGATATGGTGAAGTGCATCTATTGCGGCTTCTGCCAGGAGGCCTGCCCGGTCGACGCCATCGTCGAAGGGCCGAATTTCGAATTCGCGACCGAGACGCGCGAGGAACTTTATTACGACAAGGACAAGCTCCTGGCCAATGGCGACCGCTGGGAGCGCGAACTGGCGCGCAACATCTCGCTGGACGCGCCGTACCGCTGACATTTGACGCATGGACGGGGCGAGAGGCCTCGTCTAAGGAACACGCGGCTTCGGCACCGGAGGCGGAACGAAGCACACATCGAACAGGACGAACGTCCTGTTCGGACAGGAACCCGGGGGAACCCATGCTGAATGGACTAGAGGCGGCCTTTTTCTACCTCTTCGCCTTTGTCGCGGTGGCGTCGGCGTTCATGGTCATTTCGGCGCGCAATCCCGTGCATTCGGTGCTGTTCCTGATCCTGACCTTCTTCAATGCCGCGGGCCTCTTCATGCTGACCGGCGCCGAGTTCCTGGCGATGATCCTGCTCGTCGTCTATGTCGGCGCGGTCATGGTGCTGTTCCTGTTCGTCGTCATGATGCTCGACGTCGATTTCGCCGAGATGAAAGAAGGCGCCCTGCAATACGCGCCGATCGGCGCGCTGGTCGGGCTGATCCTGGCGGCTGAGCTGATCGTCGTGCTCGGCGGCTATACATTCGCGCCGCAACTGGCGGCGACGGTTGCAAAACCCATTCCGGACCTTGCCGCGCGCTCGAACACGGCAGCGCTCGGCGACATCCTCTACACCGACTACCTCTACTACTTCCAGATTGCCGGCCTTGTGCTGCTGGTCGCCATGATCGGCGCCATCGTGCTGACGCTGCGCCACAAGCCGGGCATCAAGCGGCAGTCGATCGCCGCCCAGGTCGGCCGCACGCCGGCAACGGGAATGGAAATCCGCAAGGTCAAGACGGGCGAAGGAATCTGAGATGGTCGTCGGCATCGCACATTATCTGACCGTATCGGCGATCCTGTTCACGCTCGGCGTGTTCGGCATTTTTCTCAACCGCAGGAACATCATCGTCATCCTGATGTCGATCGAGCTGATCCTGCTTGCGGTCAACATCAATTTCGTCGCCTTCTCGGCAGCGCTAGGCGATCTCGTCGGACAGGTGTTCGCGCTGTTCGTGCTGACGGTCGCAGCGGCTGAAGCGGCGATCGGCCTCGCCATTCTCGTCGTCTTCTTCCGCAACCGCGGCTCGATCGCGGTCGAAGACGTGAACATGATGAAGGGTTGACGGAAACCACCATGTATCAGGCCATCGTCTTCCTTCCTCTGCTCGGCTTCCTGATCGTCGGCCTGTTCGGCACGTCGCTCGGCGCCAAGGCGTCCGAATACATCACCTCCGGCTTCCTGGTGATATCAGCCGTGCTGTCGTGGGTCGCCTTCTTCGCCGTCGGCTTCGGCGAGGGCGAGGTGTTCACCGTGCCGGTGCTGCGCTGGATCCAGTCGGGCGGGCTGGAGGCCGCATGGGCACTGCGCATCGACACGCTGACGGTGGTCATGCTGGTCGTCGTCAACACGGTGTCGGCGCTGGTCCACATCTACTCGATCGGCTACATGCATCACGACCCGAACCGGCCGCGCTTCTTCGCCTATCTGTCGCTGTTCACCTTCGCCATGCTGATGCTGGTGACGGCTGACAACCTCGTGCAGATGTTCTTCGGCTGGGAAGGCGTCGGCCTCGCCTCCTATCTGCTGATCGGCTTCTGGTACAAGAAACCGTCGGCCAATGCCGCCGCGATCAAGGCCTTCGTCGTCAACCGCGTCGGCGATTTCGGTTTCGCGCTCGGCATCTTCGGCGTGTTCGTGCTGTTCGGCTCGGTCAATCTCGGCACCATCTTCGCCAATGCGGCGACGTTCATTCCGGCCGAAGGCGGCTCGCAGGGCGCTGCCGTACTGACCTTCCTCGGCTATGCGCTCGACAAGCAGGCTGCGATGACCGTCGTCTGTCTCTTGCTGTTCATGGGCGCCATGGGCAAGTCGGCGCAGGTGCCGCTGCACACCTGGCTGCCGGACGCCATGGAAGGCCCGACGCCGGTCTCGGCGCTCATCCATGCCGCCACAATGGTGACGGCCGGCGTGTTCATGCTGGCGCGGCTGTCGCCGCTGTTCGAGCTGTCGCATTCGGCGCTGATCGTGGTCACCTTCATCGGCGCTTTCACCGCCTTCTTCGCGGCGACCGTCGGCCTCGTCCAGAACGACATCAAGCGCGTCATCGCCTATTCGACCTGCTCGCAGCTCGGCTACATGTTCGTGGCGCTCGGCGTCGGCGCCTATGGCGCGGCGATCTTCCATCTGTTCACGCATGCCTTCTTCAAGGCGCTGCTGTTCCTTGGCTCCGGCTCGGTGATCCACGCCGTCTCCGATGAACAGGACATGCGCAGGATGGGCGGCCTCAGAACGCTCATTCCGAAGACCTACTGGATGATGGTGATCGGCACGCTGGCGCTGACCGGCGTCGGCATTCCGGTGACGGTCATCGGCACCGCCGGCTTCTTCTCCAAGGACGCGATCATCGAAAGCGCCTTTGCCGCGCATAATCCGGTCGCCGGCCTTTCCTTCGTGCTGCTGGTCGTCGCTGCCTGCTTCACCAGCTTCTATTCCTGGCGGCTGATCTTCATGACCTTCCACGGCCAGCCGCGGGCGAGCCACGAGGTCATGCACCATGTCCATGAATCGCCGCCGGTCATGCTGGTGCCGCTGTACATCCTGGCGGCGGGCGCGCTGTTCGCCGGCGTGATCTTCCATGGCGCCTTCATCGGCGAGGGCTATGCCGAGTTCTGGAAGGCGTCGCTGTTCACGCTGCCGGAGAACCACATCCTGCACGACATCCACGAAGTGCCGTTTTGGGTGAAGCTGTCGCCGTTCGTCGCCATGCTGATCGGCTTTGCGATTGCCTGGCAATTCTACATCCGCGCGCCGGAGATGCCGAAGAACCTGGCGGCGCAGCATCGCGGGCTCTACGCCTTCCTGCTCAACAAGTGGTATTTCGACGAACTCTTCGACTTCCTGTTCGTGCGGCCGGCAAAACGCCTCGGCCACTTCCTGTGGAAGACCGGCGACGGCACCGTGATCGACGGACTTGGTCCTGACGGGGTGTCGGCGCGCGTCGTCGACGTCACCAACCGGGTCGTCAAACTGCAGACCGGCTATCTCTACCACTATGCCTTCGCCATGCTGATCGGCGTTGCCGCATTCGTCACCTGGATGATGCTCTGATGACCGCCTGGCCGATCCTCTCGCTGGTCACCTTCCTGCCGCTGGTTGGTGTGCTGTTCATTCTGCTGATCAACGACGACAGCGAGAATGCCCGCCGCAACATCCGCGCCATTGCCTTGTGGACGACTGGTATCACCTTCATCATCTCGCTGTTCATCTGGACCGGCTTCGACAATGCGGAGCCCGGCTTCCAGTTCGTCGAGAAGTTTGCCTGGCTGGATTCCGGCATCTCCTACCATATGGGCGTCGACGGCATCTCGATGCTGTTCGTCATCCTGACCACCTTCCTGATGCCGCTCTGCATCCTGGCTTCGTGGGAATCAATCGAGAAGCGCGTCAAGGCCTACATGATCGCCTTCCTGCTGCTGGAGACGCTGATGATCGGCGTGTTCTGCGCGCTCGACATCGTCTTGTTCTACGTCTTCTTCGAAGCCGGCCTGATCCCGATGTTCATCATCATCGGCGTGTGGGGCGGCAAGCGGCGCGTCTACGCCTCGTTCAAGTTCTTCCTCTACACGCTGGCCGGCTCGGTGCTGATGCTGCTCGCCATCATGGCGATGTTCTTCCAGTCCGGCACCACCGACATCCCGACGCTCCTGACGCACAACTTCCCGGCCTCCATGCAGACCTGGCTATGGCTCGCCTTCTTCGCCTCCTTCGCCGTGAAGATGCCGATGTGGCCGGTGCACACCTGGCTGCCGGACGCCCATGTCGAGGCGCCGACGGCCGGTTCGGTGATCCTGGCCGCCATCCTGCTGAAGATGGGCGGATACGGCTTCCTGCGCTTCTCCCTGCCGATGTTTCCGATCGCCTCGGAGATGTTTGCGCCGCTGGTCTTCGCGCTGTCCGTCGTCGCCATCATCTACACCTCGCTGGTGGCGTTGATGCAGGAGGACATGAAGAAGCTGATCGCCTATTCGTCGGTCGCCCATATGGGCTTCGTCACCATGGGCATCTTCGCGATGAACCAGGAAGGCGTCCAGGGGGCGATCTTCCAGATGCTGTCGCACGGCCTCGTCTCCGGCGCGCTGTTCCTCTGCGTCGGCGTCATCTACGACCGCATGCACACGCGCGACATCGACGCCTATGGCGGGCTGGTCAACAACATGCCCAAATACGCCACCGTGTTCATGATCTTCACCATGGCCAATGTCGGCCTGCCCGGCACCAGCGGCTTCGTCGGCGAGTTCCTGACCATGCTCGGCGTGTTCCGGGTCAACACCTGGGTGGCGTTCTTCGCCGCCACCGGCGTCATCCTGTCGGCGGCCTATGCGCTGTGGCTGTATCGCCGGGTGATCTTCGGCGCGCTGACCAAGGACAGCCTGAAAGGCCTGCTCGACCTGTCGACGCGCGAGAAGGTGATCATCTACCCGCTGGCCGTGCTGGTCATCTTCTTCGGCGTCTACCCGGCGCCGGTCTTCGACGCGACCGCCGCATCGGTCAAGGCGCTCGTCACCAATGTCACCGCATCCATCGACACCGCGCAGACCGCGGCGGCGAACTGACCCGAGAGGTTTGCGAACCATGACGCCGGACCTTCTCTCCAGCCTGTCGCTGTCGACGCCAGAGCTGATCCTCGCCGTCGGCGCCCTGGCGCTGCTGATGCTCGGCGCCTATTCGCGCGCCAACACCACCACCACGGTCAGCGGCCTTGCCGTCGCCGTCCTGGTGGTTGCCGGCCTCTGGACGATCCTTTCCACCGGGCAGGGCAACGCTTACGGCGAAGCCTTCGTCCAGGATCCCTTCGCCCGCTTCATGAAGGTGCTGGCGCTGATCGGGTCGGCGGTGACGCTGGTCATGTCGATGCGCTTCGCCAAGGCGGAGCATTTCGACAAGTTCGAGTATCCGGTGCTGATCCTGCTGTGCACGCTCGGCATGATGCTGATGATCTCGGCCAACGGCATGATCGGGCTTTATCTCGGCCTCGAACTGCAGTCGCTGGCGATCTACGTGCTGGCGGCGATCAACCGGGACAATCTGCGCTCGACCGAGGCGGGGTTGAAATATTTCGTTCTCGGCGCGCTGTCGTCGGGCATGCTGCTCTACGGCATCAGCCTCGTCTACGGCTACACCGGCAACACCGGCTTCCAGGAGATCGCCGCAGCACTTGGCGGCGGCGAGCGGCAGCTTGGCCTGGTCTTCGGCCTGGTCTTCGTGCTGGCCGGCCTCGCCTTCAAGATATCGGCGGTGCCGTTCCACATGTGGACGCCCGACGTCTATGAAGGCGCGCCGACGCCGGTGACGGCCTTCCTCGCGGCGGCGCCGAAGATGGCGGCAATGGCGCTGATCGTGCGCGTCACCATGGACGCCTTCCAGCCGATCGCCGCCGACTGGCAGCAGATCATCGTCTTCATCTCGATCGCCTCGATGCTGCTCGGCGCCTTTGCGGCTATCGGCCAGACCAACATCAAGCGGCTGATGGCCTATTCCTCGATCGGCCATATGGGCTACGCCCTGGTCGGCCTCGCCGCCAACAGCCAGGCCGGCGTTCGCGGCGTCGCCATCTACATGCTGATCTATCTGGTGATGACGCTCGGCACCTTCGCCTTCATCCTCGCCATGCGGCGCAAGGAAGGCAATGTCGAACAGATCAGCGATCTCGCCGGGCTGTCGTCGACCAATCCGATCATGGCCACGATCCTGACCATCCTGATGTTCTCGCTGGCCGGCATTCCGCCGCTCGCCGGCTTCTGGGGGAAGTGGTACGTGTTCCTTGCCGCCATCAACGCCAACCTCTACGCGCTGGCGATCATCGGCGTGCTGGCCTCGGTGGTGGGCGCCTATTATTATCTGCGGATCATCAAGATCATGTGGTTCGACGAACCGGTCGGCGGCTTCGTGCCGATGGCGACCGAGCTTCGCATCGTGCTTGGCGTCTGCGGCGCCTTCGTGCTGTTCTACGTGCTGATCGGCGGGCCGATCGGCACCTATGCCGAAGCCGCCGCCAAGACATTCTTCTGACGGGATGGCATTTCGGCTGGCTCCAACAGCGGCCTCGGAAGGGTTCCGGCTCGAGGCTCATGACACCGTCGGTTCGACCAATGCGCTGGCGCTCGACCATGCGCGGGCGGGAGATCCGGGCAAGCTCTGGGTCGTTTCGAAAAAACAGGAAAGCGGGCGTGGCCGGCGCGGCCGGGTCTGGGCGACGCCCGAGGGCAATCTGGCGGCGACCCTGCTGGTGGTCACCAATGCCGAGCTTCGCCTGGCTGCGACGCTCGGCTTCGTCGCCGGCCTGGCGCTGGCCGACGCGCTCGACGCCGTCGTGCCGAAGGGCAGGATCGCAATCGGCCTCGACGGCGGCAGCGATGGAAAAAACCGTTTCGAGCTGAAATGGCCCAACGATGTGCTCGCCTCCGGCGCCAAGCTTGCCGGCATCCTGCTGGAATCGGCGATACTCGAAGGGGATCGCTTTGCGGTGGCGGTGGGCATCGGTGTCAATGTTGCGGCATACCCCAAGGATTTGCCTTATCCCGCGACATCGCTTGGCGCGCTGGGCGCTGCTTGCGATGCCGAGACATTGTTTCTGGCGCTGTCGGATGCCTGGAGCGAGAATGCGCGGCTGTGGAACGATGGGCGCGGGCTGGCCGCCGTCAGGCGGCGCTGGCTGGCGCGTGCGGCAGGGCTTGGCGGGCAGGTTGCTGTCAGAATTGACGGTAATGTGGTGCGCGGCACGTTCGAGACCATTGACGAGGACTGCCGTTTCGTGATCCGCGACGATGAGGGTTCGGTTCTGACGATCGCCGCCGGCGACGTGCATTTCGGTGCGGTCGCGTCGGCCCAGGTTTGACAGGCCCCCCAGGTTTGGCAGGCCAAGGTTTTGACAGGCCAAGTTTTTTACGGGCTCAGGTTTGACTGGCCCCAGAGTTTGACGGGCTTGGGTTGACCGGCCAGGAAAGGAATGATCATGGCGACAGCGGAAAACGCCGAACTCGTCTTCGTGCCGCTTGGCGGCGTCGGCGAGATCGGCATGAACTTCGCCCTCTATGGCTACGGGCCGGCCAATGCGCGCGACTGGATCGTCGTCGATGTCGGCGTGACCTTTCCCGATGCCAGCCTGCCTGGCGTCGACCTGGTGCTGCCTGACACGCGCTTCATCGAGGAGAACATCGCCAATCTGCGTGGCATCGTCATCACGCACGCGCATGAGGACCACTACGGCGCGCTGCTCGACACATGGCCGAAGCTCAAGGCGCCGGTCTGGATGACGCCGTTCGGCGCTGGATTGCTGGAAGCCAAGCGGCAGGGCGAGCAGGGCGCACCAAAGATCCCGGTGACGATCTACCGCGCCGGTGAAAAGTTCAGCGTCGGCCCGTTCGAGATCGAGGCCATCCCGGTCGCGCATTCGATCCCCGAGCCGATGTCGCTGGCGATCACCTCGCCGGCCGGCACCGTCATCCACACCGGTGATTGGAAGATCGATCCGGCGCCGACGATCGGTCCGCTGACCGACGAGGCGCGCTTTCGCGCCTATGGCGACAAGGGCGTGCTGGCGTTGATCTGCGATTCCACCAATGCGCTGCGGGAAGGGGTGTCGCCGTCGGAAGTCGCGGTTGGCGAGGGCCTCAAGGGCGTCATCCAGAGCGCCAAGGGCCGCGTTGCGGTCACCACCTTTTCCTCCAATGTCGGACGCATCGTCTCCATTGCCAAGGCGGCACGCGATGCCGGCCGGCAGTGCCTGGTGCTCGGCCGCTCGCTGAAGCGGGTCATCGATGTTGCCGGCGAACTCGGCTACATGGATGGGCTGCCCGAATTCATCGCCGAGGAGGACTTTGGCTTCATCCCGCGCGAAAACCTCGTCATCATCTGCACCGGCAGCCAGGGCGAGCCGCTTGCGGCACTGGCGAAACTGTCGCGCGAGGAGATGAAATCGGTGTCGCTGACGGCAGGCGACACGGTGGTGTTTTCCTCGCGCACCATTCCCGGCAACGAGAAGGGTATCCTCGAGATCAAGAACCGGCTGATCGACCTCGGCATCAAGATCATCGAGGACGGTGATGCGCTGGTGCATGTCTCGGGCCATCCGCGCCGCAGCGAGCTGCGCAAGATGTATGAATGGGTGCGGCCGCAGATCGGCGTTCCCGTGCATGGCGAGGCGGCGCATCTGGTGGCGCAGGGATCGCTGATGTCGGTGTCCGGCATCGGCCAGGTGGCGCAGGTGCGCAACGGCGACATGCTGCGGCTCTATCCCGGTGCGGCGGCGATCATCGACCAGGTGCCGTTCGGCCGCATCTACAAGGACGGCAGGCTGATCGGCACCGACCAGGCGATGGGCATTCGCGACCGGCGCAAGCTGTCTTTCGCCGGCCATGTCGCGGTCAATGTCGTGCTCGACGACAAATATGAGCTCGCCGGCGATCCCGATCTGGTCGCCATCGGCGTCGCCGAGGCCGATGGCCGCGGCGAGAGCCTGGAGGACCTGATGATCGATGCGGCAATCGGCGCCGTGGACTCCATCCCCCGTCAGCGCCGAAGAGATCTCGACCTCGTGCAGGAGGCAGTGCGCCGCGCCGTCCGTGGCGCCGCCAATGAAGCCTGGGGCAAGAAGCCGCTGGTGACGGTGTTCGTCACAAGGTAAGGGAATAGGGGAGTAGGGCAGTACGGCAGTACGGCAGTAGGGGGAGAAAGTCGTTTTTCCCTACTCCCATACTGCCCTATTGCCTTACTGCCCTGAGGAAAACCAATGCTTGGACGCCTGAACCATGTCGCGCTTGCCGTGCCGGATCTGGCTGCGGCGACAGCGGCTTATCGTGACATGCTCGGCGCTTGGGTGACGGCGCCGCAGGCGCTGCCGGAGCATGGCGTGACGGTGGTGTTCGTCGATGTCGGCAATACCAAGATCGAATTGCTGGAACCGCTTGGTGAGGGTTCGCCGATCGCGGCATTCCTCGAGAAGAACCCCTCGGGCGGCATGCATCATCTGTGCTATGAGGTCGACGACATTCTTGCCGCGCGAGAACACCTCAAGGCCAGCGGCGCCCGCGTCCTGGGCGACGGCAACCCGAAGACCGGCGCGCACGGCAAGCCGGTGCTTTTCCTGCATCCCAAGGATTTCTTCGGCACGCTGGTCGAACTGGAGCAAGCATGAGCTGGGTTTCATTTCTCGCCCTGTTCTTCATCACATGGTGGGTGGTGCTGTTCGCCATCCTGCCGTTCAGCCTGAGGACGCAGGACGAGGATGAGGACGTGACGCTGGGCACGGTATCCAGCGCGCCGCGCGGACCGCATATGCTGCGCGCGGTGCTGCGGACGACGATCGTCACGCTGGTTCTACTTGGCATCTTTTATGGCATGACGCGGGGGCTCGGCCTCGGCATCGACGACATCCCGCACATCGTGCCGGATTTCAGCCGGAGTCCCGAAAACTAGACCGCCGGGTACGGCTGGCCACATCTTGCATGCGAGCACCAATCCGGGCTGGAAGCCGATGCAGGTTCCGAACCGGCTGTGCTGGCGCCAGGTAAAGCGGTTTAGCAATTTGTCGTGCTAACCAAATGATTGCACAAAAAAAATGCAAGGCACGAGGCCTTGCAATTTAAACGCGTCCGATCTGTTTCCGGTATCCGGCGGCAGCGAGTAACCGCGCCTAGATCGCATCCTCCCAAGACTTTGACCGCGTAGGAGAGCAGATTTCTTTCCGCCCTCTCGTTTATCGGCGCACATTAGACCAAGCCGGGTGAAAATGTCACGCAGAATTTTGCCCGGAAATAAGCAATCTCGTGCTGCACTGCACAATAGTATGGCAGGCGTTGCTTGCGAAACGACCAGCAAGGCGAACGCGGCACTGCGGCGCCTTTGCGACGCCCCAGTGGCCGCCCAGTTGGCTGCCAGTTGGCTTGGGGGGAGGCGGGTTTCCATTCCGTCATGAAATGGCTATGAAGCCGGGGCAAGCAAGCCTGCGCTGCGCCGATTCCGGTGCGGCAATCCTCTCTCTCACGGACCGGTCCATGCGTTTGTCGCGCTATTTCCTGCCTATCCTTAAAGAAAATCCGCGCGAGGCCGAAATCGTCTCGCACCGGCTGATGCTGCGCGCCGGCATGATCCGCCAGCAGGGGCAAGGCAGTTTTTCCTGGCTGCCGCTCGGCAAGAGGGTGCTGGACAAGGTCTGCCGGATCGTTCGCGAAGAGCAGGACCGGGCCGGCGCGCTTGAGATCCTGATGCCGACCATCCAGTCGGCCGAGCTGTGGCGCGAAAGCGGCCGCTATGACGACTATGGCAAGGAGATGCTGCGCATCAAGGACCGGCAGGATCGGGACATGCTCTATGGACCGACCAACGAGGAGGTGGTCACCGAGATTTTCCGCGCCTATGTGAAGTCCTACAAGGATCTGCCGCTCAATCTCTATCACATCCAGTGGAAATTCCGCGACGAGGTGCGGCCGCGCTTCGGCGTCATGCGCAGCAGAGAGTTCCTGATGAAGGACGCCTATTCCTTCGATCTCGACTTCGAAAGCGCCAGGGCGGCCTATAACAGGATGTTCGTGTCCTATCTCAGGACGTTCACGCGCATGGGGCTGCAGGCAATCCCGATGCGTGCCGATACCGGGCCGATCGGCGGCGACCTCAGCCACGAATTCATCATCCTGGCCGAAACCGGCGAGAGCCAGGTCTATTGCCATCGCGACTATCTCGCACTTGATGTGCCGGGGGCGGACACGGACTTCTCCAACGATGCCGAGATCGGCGACATCGTCAAGAAATGGACGACGCCTTATGCGGCGACCGACGAGATGCACGACGAGGCGGCGTGGGAGAAGGTCGCGACAAGCGACCGGGTCTCGGCGCGCGGCATCGAGGTCGGCCACATCTTCCATTTCGGCGACAAATATTCGAAGCCGATGGGCGCCAAGGTGACCGGGCCCGACGGCAAGGATCATTTTGCTTCCGGAGGTTCCTACGGCATCGGCCCGACGCGGCTGGTCGCGGCGATCATCGAGGCCAGCCACGACGACAACGGCATCATCTGGCCGGAGGCGGTGGCGCCTTTCGACATCGGCCTGATCAATATGAAAGCCGGCGACGCCGACTGCGACCGCATCTGCGATGAACTCTATGCAGCGTTTGTCGCCGTCGGCAAGGACGTGCTTTACGACGACACCGATCAGCGGTCGGGCGGCAAGTTCGCCACAGCCGACCTGATCGGGCTGCCGTGGCAGGTGATCGTCGGGCCGCGCGGCGTGGCCGCCGGCGAGGTCGAGATCAAGAACCGCAGGAACGGCGAGCGTGAGACGCTGCCGATCGAAGACGTGAAGAAACGCTTCGGTTTTGCCGGATGAGTGGAGCGGCAGCAGCTAAACCCATGGCCGCCGGAGCTTTTTCCGTGTTTGAACGCATGGTCGCGTGGCGCTATCTGCGCTCGCGCCGCAAGGAGACGGTGATCTCCGTCATTGCCTCGATCTCGTTCCTCGGCATCATGCTGGGCGTCGCCACGCTGATCGTCGTGATGGCTGTCATGAACGGCTTTCGCGCCGAGCTTCTGACGCGCATCCTCGGCGTCAACGGCCATCTGATCGTGCAGCCGCTCGACATGCCGCTGGAGGACTATGCGCAGATCGCCGGCCGCATCAACGGCGTGCCCGGCGTCCAATACGCCATTCCGCTGATCGACGGCCAGGTGCTGGCGCAAGGCAATGTCGGCGGCGGGTCGGGGGCGCTGGTGCGCGGCATACGCGGCGAGGACCTGGGCAAGATTTCAATCGTCGCCAACAATATCCAGCAGGGCTCGATCGCCGGCTTCGACACAGGCGAGGGCGTCGCCATCGGCAGCCGCATGGCCGACAATCTTGGTCTTGTGCTCGGCGACACCATCACGCTTATCGCCCCCGACGGCGATGTCACGCCGCTCGGCACGACACCGCGCATGAAGGGTTACCCGATCACGGCGATCTTCGAGGTCGGCATGTCGGAATATGACAGCTCCATCGTCTACATGCCGTTTTCGGAAGCGCAGCTCTATTTCAACATGGATGGCCGGGCCCAGGCGATCGAGATCTATGTCGACAATCCCGACAATGTCGACGCGCTGAAGCCGAAGGTCGAGGAGGCATCGCAGCGGCCGATAACCATGGTCGACTGGCGAGAACGAAACCGGACATTCTTCGATGCGCTGCAAGTGGAGCGCAACGTCATGTTCATGATCCTGACGCTGATCGTGCTGGTTGCCGCGCTCAACATCATTTCGGGGCTGATCATGCTGGTCAAGGACAAGGGCCACGATATCGCCATCCTGCGCACCATGGGCGCCACGCGCGGCGCGATCCTGCGCATCTTCCTGATGACGGGGGCGGCGATCGGCGTGGTGGGCACCCTCGCCGGCGTCCTGCTCGGCGTCGTCATCTGCCTGAACGTCGAGCGCATTCGCCAGTTCTTCTCCTGGCTGGCCGGCGAAAGGCTGTTCAATCCCGAGCTCTATTTCCTGAGCCAGTTGCCTGCCCGCATGGACGCCAGCGAGACGATCTCGGTGGTGCTGATGGCGCTGGTGCTGTCGTTCCTGGCGACGCTGTTTCCGGCATGGCGCGCGGCCAGGCTCGATCCGGTCGAAGCGCTGAGGTACGAATGATGGCCGATGCCATTATCGAGCTGAAGAGCGTCGAGCGGCATTATGTCCAGGGGCCGCGCAAGCTGACCATCCTCAACGGCGCCGATTTTTCGTTGAAGCGCGGGGAGATCGTGGCGCTGGTGGCGCCTTCGGGCACCGGCAAATCGACGCTGTTGCACACCGCCGGACTGCTGGAGCGGCCGGACGCCGGCGATGTCATTCTGGCCGGCCGCGCCTGCGGGCGGCTTTCCGACGACGAGCGAACGGCGATCCGCCGCAACGATGTCGGCTTCGTCTATCAGTTCCATCACCTGCTGCCCGAGTTCACGGCGCTGGAAAACATCATGATGCCGCAACTGATAAAAGGGCTGACGCGCAAGGAGGCTGCCGAGCGGTCGGCGCAACTGCTCGACTACATGCAGATCGGCAAACGCGCGCAGCACCGGCCGTCCGAACTGTCCGGCGGCGAGCAACAGCGCGTCGCCATCGCCCGCGCCGTCGCCAATGCGCCGCTGGTGCTGCTGGCCGACGAGCCGACAGGCAACCTCGACCCGGTCACTGCCTCCTATGTGTTCGAGGCACTGGGGGCGCTTGTCCGGCAGTCGGGCCTGGCGGCGCTGATCGCCACCCACAATCACGAGCTTGCCTCGCGCATGGACCGTCGCGTCACGCTGGCCGACGGCAAGGTTGTTCCGCTCTAGGTGTGCTGTCTGGCTGCATCTCCCACGCGCAGCCAGCGCGGAAACAGTGAAATCCGATCTCAACCTTTCCTTAACCGTGCCGAACTGAGCGCCCGAATTTCGCAACACGCTCTGACTGAGCCCGTTGACATTCGAACAAAATCAGAACAAAATGCGAACATACTGAAAACAGGAGAGCGTTATGACCGGTCTTGTTCAGGATGTCGTGTCACTGGTGTGCATGAGCACGTTTCTCATTTCCATGGCGATCTGGATCGGAGCGATGTGAGGCAGCGCGCCTCGTTCTTCACGGGTGAGGGGCTGCGTCGGAGCTCTGCGGTTCAGCGCCGCCTTGTCAGCCGGCCTTGCGGGCCGTTTCGACAAGCGGAGCTGCGGTGGGTCCGAAGACATCCTCGAAGGCGGATTTCAGCGCGAGATCAAGATCGGCCATTGCCAGGGGAAGGCCGAGGTCGACGAGGCTGGTGACGCCGTGGTCCTGCACACCGCACGGCACGATGCCGCTGAAGTGGCTGAGATCCGGCTCGACATTGATGGCGATGCCGTGAAAGCTCACCCAGCGCCTCAGCCTGATGCCGATGGCGGCGATCTTGTCCTCGGCGAGCGATCCGTCGGGCAGGGCGGGGCGATCCGGCCGCACCACCCAGACGCCGACACGGTTCTCGCGCCGTTCGCCGCGCACGTTGAAAGCGGCCAGCGTGCCGATGATCCATTGTTCAAGTGCCTCGACGAAGGCGCGGACATCCTCGCGCCGCCGCTTCAGGTCGAGCATCACATAAGCGACCCGCTGGCCCGGCCCATGATAGGTATATTCGCCGCCGCGTCCCGCCGCGAACACCGGAAAACGTTCGGGCTCGATCAGGTCCTCGATGCGGGCGCTGGTGCCGGCGGTGTAGAGCGGCGGGTGCTCGACCAGCCAGACCATCTCGCCGGCGGCGCCGCCTCGGATCGCTTCGGCACGCGCCTCCATCACGGCAAGCGCATCCGGATAGGCGGTGAGGCCGGGTTCGATCCGCCATTCGACCGGCGCCGAACCGGGCAGGGGCAGGAACGACGTGGCGATCTGGCTGCGTTCTGTCATGGTGTGTCTCGTGTCGCCTCACATATGGCGGCAATCGGGTGAAACGTCCAGTTGCGAGCGCGTTTCAGCTCTTTGGAGGGTTATGCCGAAGCCCGGGCAATTATTGCGCGACGCGCCCTTGTTTCGCTGGAAACGATTTGCTACACGCCGCGAGCCGGTTCGTTCCGGCTCCTACCACGTGCGGTCGTGGCGGAATTGGTAGACGCGCAGCGTTGAGGTCGCTGTGGGGCAACCCGTGGAAGTTCGAGTCTTCTCGACCGCACCAGCTTTATCCAATAAGCTGTTATTTTCATTGTGCGTTTTTTGTTTCCCTGCAGTCCTTCCAAGACTGTTTGTGCAAACTGAACACTGCGCGAACCCGTTGCTGTTTGGATGCGGAATGCCGCGCCCTGACCGCGTGGTTTGACCCGCCATCATATGCCAGCTGCTTCAAAGACCGAACCGTGCCGCGAAACGGACACGTGGGAATGCTCGGCGAAAAATGCGCTTTCCACGCAAGCGGCTGTATATTGATGTGATTGCGCGGCAAAATAGCCCGCTAGTGCATTATCTCAAGGCTTGTTTGCGGACGCGACTTTCCAGCCGCATGAGCAAATAATCGACCTCTTGTCTGGCCGCCGCCGACAATGCACTGCCCGGCTTGCGCTGGGCGTCCGACGCGATGGCGCCGCGCTTCATCATCACATATTTTCGTACCGCAAGCCCCACGCCGGGTTGCTGCTCATAGCGCAGATAGGGCAGGTGGGCGTCGAAAAGATCGTGCGCCTTGTCGCGCTCGCCGGCGGCGGACAGTTTCACCATGTCGACCAGCATATCGGGGAAGGCATAGCCGGTCATCGCGCCGTCGGCACCGCGCTCCATCTCGAAGTCGAGAAAGAGGCCGCCATTACCGGTAAGGATCGACAGCGGCCGCAGCGAGCCGTCCTTCTGGAAGCCGCGCAGCGCGCTGATCTTCTCCAGGCCCGGCCAGTCCTCGTGCTTGAGCATGAAGCAGGCCGGGTTGTCGGTGACGATGCGGCGGATGACGGCCGGCGCCATGATCACCGAGAGGGTCAGCGGATAATCCTGCAGGACGAAAGGAACATCCTCGCCGACCGCTTCGGATGCGTTGCGGAAGTAGGTGACGATCTGGTCGTCGGTGCGCAGCGCCGGCGGCGGCGCGATCATCACGCCCCGCGCGCCAAGCTCCATCGCGGCGCGCGCAAGGCTGCGCATGGCGGCGAAGCCGGGGGCAGAGACGCCGACGATGACCGGCAGCCTAGTGCGCGCCACGACACGTTTGACGATCTCGAGCGATTCGCCGGCGTCGAGCTTCGGGGCCTCACCCATGATGCCGAGGATTGTCATCCCATCGACGCCGCAGCGCTCGTAGAAATCGACCATCGAATCAAGCGATTCCCAGTCGATCTTGCCATCCGCCTCGAACGGCGTCGGGGCAATGGTGTAAACGCCTTTGGTGTCAGGGCCGATGGCCATGAGATCCTCCTAAATTCAGCTTTCAGTCATAGCGCAGGACCGACGGTCCGATCCAACCCGGCAGTCGGTCCGGACGGGCGGGGTCCCGGCCGTCGTTCCATTGTATGCGGACAACTGGTTGGCCGATCTGGACAATGGCTGCACGGGATTGCGCCGTGGGTCGAAACCCGCGGAAAAGAGAAGGTGTTGCGCCGTCGAACAATGCAGCCATGCTCTTTGCGCCGTCAACCTTCTTCCGCCGCGAGTTCAGCAATTGTAGGCGGCGATCCGTGCGGCGATTGACCTCAAGGACTGTCGATCCTGGGGAATGACTTTGCCAAAGTCAAAATCCAGCCTTAACCTTCTGCAATGCATTCCAGGTCGAGCATCCGGTTTTGCCTGGGAAAGCCGCACGCAACGGAGCCTATTTATGAGTGACAGCCAGGTAAGGATTGCGGCCGGGAACACCATTCGAAGCCTGCATGCCGATCTGCCGGTCAACGCCACCTTCCATATCTGGCTCAAGGCGACCAGGCCGGACGTTCCAGGCTCGCTGTCGTTTTCCAACGTTCGCGGCAAGTTCGGCGAGGTGAGCGTCGCGAACGCCGAAGAGCATGAATTCAGAATTTTTCACGTCTTCGGCGGCGGCAGTGTCGAACTGGATTACGATGCGGATCAGACCTCGGTTTCGGTTGCCTACTGGTTCGCATTGGCCGACGTGCTGGAGACAGGCATTACAGTTCTCCACACCAATCCGGGAAATGCCCCACCGAACATCCCCGACAGCTATCATTTTCGTCCGCCGTTCGGCTGGATGAACGATCCGAACGGATTTGGCCGGTTTGGTGGCCGCCCACATCTGTTCTATCAGCATTATTCGCATGGGCTTCGCTGGAACACGATGCATTGGGGGCACGCCGTCTCTTCGGATTATTTGCGGTGGCGTCACATGCCAATCTTCCTGTTTCCGTCGGAAGATCTTACTGCCAGGCCCGACAAACGGGGCGGTGCCTATTCCGGCTCGGCCATCCCGCTTGCCGATGGCCCGGGCATTCGCGTCTTTTTCACCGAGCAGGTACAGGACCGTATCCCGGAACAGCAGATCCAACTCACCGCCACTTCCAGCGACCTCATCATGGCGGGAGACGCGCACGTCATCCTGCCATACCGCCCGCTTGACCAGGGATTGACAGCGGATTTTCGTGACCCATACGTCTTCAGGGGACCGGATGGCCTTTGGAAAATGCTGCTGGGCAGCCAGAGCGATGAAGGCGGCGTTGTCCTGCTCTACGAAACCCGTGACCATACGGCCGCCACCGGATGGACGTATGTCGGCAAGCTTCTGGTCGAGAAACACTATCGGACGACGGCGATCGAATGTCCCTGTCTGCTGCCGCTCGACGGGCCTGCGACCGACCCCGCGACGCGCTGGGTCCTGATTCTCGGGCTGATGAACAGTGAAGACCAGTCGACCCGGCGCAAGAACCTGACAATGGCCATTGTTGGCTGGTTCGATGGTCGGACCTTTGCCAAGGAATTCGAACAGGAACTGGACTTCGGGACGGACAATTACGCCTTCCAGGCCTTCGCCGACGGCGATGCCATTGTTGGCATAGGCTGGCTTGCCAACTGGGCCGACACCGGACCGGCGATCGATTTTCCCACGGCCATGACATTGCCTCGCAATATCCATCTGTCTGCAGGCGAGTTGCACACCCCGCCCATCGGCGCTGCCGAGAGCCTGCGGAGCCATATTCTGGACCGGACACGCCTCGCAGCCGGAGAGCAGGTAAGCTTCATCAACGGCGCCGTCGAAATCCTGTTCGAACTCGAAAAGCCGGGTGCCCATTTCCACTTGAAGCTGCAACATCCAACCGTCCGCCTCGAGGTTGTCGTCGACGACGAGGGACTTGCCATTCGTCATGGAGACGACGCAGTGGAATCCCCTCACTATATTGCCAAGGGAGCCCGTCCAAAACGGCTGCGGATATTCCTCGACTACGGATCGATTGAGGTTTTTGCGGATCGCGGTCGTTGGGCTGGCACGAAACGGATCAGCGGGTTTGAGCCGGTGCAATCGGCACGTCTCATCGCCGAAACGGGCGCCATTCTACACGCGACGGTATGGGCCCTCAAACCGTGACAACCAGATAAATATTTCCAGTTCAGGATCGGGCGTCCGCAAACACCGACCAATGAACGAGGCCTTCGACGACGCCAAGGGCGAACTGTTGCTTGGCGCTGTAGATGAGCGGGTTGGCCCGCGCCATGTCGAGCAGTTCGGGAAGCGCATTGGCGACGACAATTCCACGCGCCCCCGGCAGCTCGAACATGCTGCGGTCGTTGTTGGTGTCGCCGGCGACGACCACCTCATCGAGGCCGATGCCGAGTTCATTGCAGAGCCAGGCCAGCGCCTGGCCCTTGTCTGCTGAACGCGGCAGGATGTCGAGATCGCGTCCGCTCGAATAAACCATCGTCACCGACAGGCCGGCCTCGGCCAAAGCGCGCTCGATGCTGGCAAGGGCTTCCGGACTGGCGTCGAGCAGGTACCAGCTCGATTTGAAGGCGTGCTGATAGCCGTCGGGCTGGCGGACGGTGTCTTTGAGCGGCCCGAGCACCGCATCGACCTTTTCAAGCGACCAGCCTTCCGAAAATCTTTGGGTAAAATGCCCCAAATCAGTAAAGTGTGTGGGGCGCGAGGTGTGCCGCGGACCGGCGAGCATCGTGCCGACACCGCCGATCACATAGTCCGGCGCCGGCAGGCCGACTTCGTCGACGAAGTTCAAGATGTCGTCGGCCAGGCGACCGCTGTTGTAGACGAGAACCGGCCGGTGCTCGGGATCGAGCGCTTGCCATTTTGATCGAAAGCGTGACGTCGCCGGCGCATCGCCCGCCAGGGTCCCGTCGAGATCACTCGACAAAAGCGCGATCGGTTTCAATCGCCGTCGTTCCACGGCTCGTCCCAGTCATGATCGTCAACCGCCTTCAGCACCGGACGGCCTTCGACAAGGCTGACCAGCTGCTGGGCGATGCCTGTCCAGGTGAACAGGCTGCGCGCCTTGTGCGCACCCATGCGGCCCAGGCGGCCGTAGAGGCGCTGGTGCTTCATCGGCTTGACGATGGTGATGCCGAGATCTTCCTTGTCGAACGGATCGCCAAAAAGCGCATGCCGGCCATAGCTGATCCCGCGGTAGAGGCCGCCATGGATCGTAACCACGGTCGGCGTACCGCAGGCCATTGCCTCGATCGCGGTCATGCCGAACGGCTCGTAGCGGCTCGACAGGACGAACATGTCCGCCGCCCGATAGGTATCGGCCAGGTCCTCGTCGGCGACATAGCCGGAGAAGACGACACGATCCTGCAAGCCTAGCTGTTCGACCTGTTGCTTGAGCTGGTTGAGGATCTTCTGCTCCTGCTCGTCCATGTTCTCGCCGCCGACAGCGAGCCTCAGGACCGCATCCGGCACACGTGGCGCCACCACGGAAAACGCATCGATCAGCAGGTCGTAGCCTTTGTTGGTGGCGAGCCGGCCGAGCGCCAGGACCGTCCGCCCTTCGAAGCCGAGCCGATGGCGGATCAACCGGCGAGACGCCTCGCTGACGGGGAAGAACCGGTTGTCGTCGTAACCGGGCGGGATCATGTGCACGCGGTCGCGCTCGAGGCTGTAGTCCTCGACCAGCATGTCGACTTGCGGCGGCGTTGTTGCGATCACCATGGCGCAGCTTCGATAGATGATCGTCTCGTGCTTGATGCGCTCGCTGAAATTGAACTCGGCCTCGAAAGTATCGGCCTTGTCAGGGTAGTCGGTCTTCATCTGGCGCTGCTTCCATATGCCAAGCGAATGCGGCGTATGGATGTGCGGGATATTGAGCGCTTCGGACAGCCGCTGCCCCGCCACGCCCGCATCCCAGTAGTGACTGTTGATGAAGTCGTAGGAGAGATTTTCCCGGCGAATCAGGCGCAGCGCGTTTTCACACCACTCGAGAAGGTGGCGGTGGAGATATTCCTTCGGAATAAAATCGGGTCCGCCACAGGCGACACGCAGGACGCGAACCCCGTCGGCCACTTCATCGACAGGAGGCTGGTCTTCAAATCGTCGCGTCCAGATATCGACGGCATAACCCAACTGGGCCAGCTTTTTGGCAAGTTCCAGGACATAGACCACCTGTCCGCCGGTATCGGCCGCGCCCAGTGGCGGGTTGGCTGCTACGTAGCCGTGGGTTGAAATGAGAGCAATTCGAGGTATCGCCGCATCCGAGTCCGGCATCTGTATCCTTCTCTACGATTGATCTGCGCACGCCGCAGCATGCACAAGTTGGGTTATATAAGGTTTCCAGCCGCCATCCGCAAATGTCGAAAGCGCCAGGCGGCCGCCAGGCTGGTGGCACGTCGGTGAGAATATTGACTCCGCCCGCAATGGTAGCCCCCAGAGACGCCGATAGGGAACATACCGAGGAGCCTCGGCGCGACGCTTATGGGAGAGCCGAAGACGTTGTGCGATTGGTGGATGATTGCGCCGGCTGACATCGACTTCGAAATCTGACAGACGCTGTAGCAATTTGACGCTGCTCATGATCCTTTCTGGAAATCGATTCCGATTTTCATGGTCATGCGCTAGACCTGACACGCAGCTTTTCCGGAATTTTGAATGGCGGGAGGCGCTTGTGGAAGGCCAGGACGAACAGACGACCGGCGCCAGGACCGCTGAGGACAGCGCCGACATCTATGGCGAGGACGGCGCCATTCTGTCGTCGTTCCTTGCCCAGATCGGCGCCGCGATCGCCGATCGCGACACGCTGACGCTAAAGCGTGAAGTCGACGACCTGCACCAATCGGAACTCGGCGACCTGATCGAGGCGCTTCATCCAGAACAGCGCCGCGCGCTGGTCGAATTGTTGGGCGCCGACTTCGATTTTTCCGCGCTGACCGAGGTCGACGAGGCTATCCGCCGCGACATCGTCGACAGCCTGCCCAACGCCCAGATTGCCCAGGGGGTCCAGGACCTCGATTCCGACGACGCGGTCTACATTCTCGAGGATCTCGAAAAGGAAGACCAGGACGAGATCCTGTCGCAACTGCCGTTCACCGAGCGGATCAGGCTGCGCCGCTCGCTCGACTATCCCGAAGAGACTGCCGGCCGCCGCATGCAGACCGAGTTCGTCGCGGTGCCGCCATTCTGGACGATCGGCCAGACCATCGACTACATGCGCGAGGACAACAACCTTCCCGACCGCTTCAGCCAGATTTTCGTCATCGATCCGAGCTTCAAGCTGCTCGGCGCCATCGACCTCGACCAGATCCTGCGCACCAAGCGCTCGATCAAGGTCGAAGAGGTGATGCATGAGACCAGGCACGCCATTCCGGCGACGATGGACCAGGAGGAGGCGGCGCGCGAATTCGAACAATACGACCTTCTCTCCGCTGCCGTCGTCGACGAGAACGAGCGGCTGGTCGGCGTGCTGACTATCGACGACGTGGTCGACGTCATCCAGCAGGAAGCCGAGGAGGATCTGCTGCGCATGGGCGGTGTCGGCGACGAAGAATTGTCGGACAGCATCCTTTCGACCTCGCGCTCGCGCGTTCCGTGGCTGCTCGTCAACCTTTTGACGGCGTTCCTGGCGGCCTCGGTGATCGGCCTGTTCGACCGCACGATCGAGCACATCGTGGCGCTGGCGGTGCTGATGCCGATCGTGGCGGGCATGGGCGGCAATGCCGGCTCGCAGACCATGACGGTCACGGTGCGGGCGCTGGCGACCAGGGACCTCGACATCTACAATGCCGGCCGCATCATCCGCCGCGAGATGGGGGTGGGCTTCATCAACGGCATCATCTTCGCCATCCTGATCGGCATCGTCGCCGCCGCCTGGTTCCGCGATCCCAATCTGGGCGGCATCATCGCCGCGGCGATGATCATCAACATGTTCGTGGCCGCACTTGCCGGCATCCTGATCCCGCTGCTGCTCGACCGGTTCAAGATCGACCCGGCCGTGGCTTCGGCGGTTTTCGTCACGACGGTTACCGACGTTGTTGGCTTCTTTGCCTTTCTCGGCCTCGCCACATGGTGGTTCGGCGTGTGAGCGACGCCACTCAATTGACTTTTACGTAAATGCCATGCGAGATTTTGGAACAGCCTCTGGCCGATTCTGACACGCGTGCGGATAGCGAGACCGCATGGTTGGAACTCGCAGCGCGGCCGGGCATTTGGAGTGATGATGCGGGAATATTATTCGATAACCGAACTGACCCGCGAATTCGATGTTTCGACGCGGACGCTGCGCTTTTACGAGGACGAGGGGCTGGTGCAGCCGGTACGGCGCGGCCGCACGCGGCTGTTTCGCCCGTCGGACCGGCACCTCATCCGCCAGATCATGCGCGGCAAGAGGCTCGGCTTTTCGATCAACGAGATCCGCGAAATCATCCAGATGTACAAGGAGCCGCCCGGCGAGGTCGGTCAGCTCAATCTGATGATCAAGCGCATCGAGGAAAAGCGCGAGGATCTGCGCCAGAAGCGCCGCGACCTCGAAGAGACCCTGGCCGAACTCGACCAGGCCGAAGAGTCCTGCGTCGAGCGGCTGGTGGAGCTTGGCGTCAACACCTGAAGCTCAAATCCAGCGCCGCACCCTTTTCGCGTAATCCCGGTATTTCTTGCCGAATTTCGTTGCCAGAACTTTTTCCTCGCCCTCGATCGCCATTTTCTGCGTTGCGAAGGCGGCGATGATCGCCAGCGGCAGGAACCATACGTTCCCCGAGATAAGGGCAACGCCGATCATCAGCAGCGTGTTGGCCAGATAGATCGGATTGCGGCTGACGGCGAAGGGGCCCGATGTAACCAGATGGTCCGGCACGGCGTTCGGGTGGAGCGTCGTCTTTGCCCGGATCATGATGCGGATCG
This sequence comes from Mesorhizobium sp. WSM4810, assembly GCF_055811235.1. Classification (NCBI taxonomy): domain Bacteria; kingdom Pseudomonadati; phylum Pseudomonadota; class Alphaproteobacteria; order Hyphomicrobiales; family Phyllobacteriaceae; genus Mesorhizobium; species Mesorhizobium sp. WSM4810. Next base: position 135,832 of record NZ_JBVVQV010000004.1, read on the forward strand.
CCGTGAACCAGAGTGCGACGACGCCGAACAATGCCACCCAGCCGGCCGCGAACAGGATGTCGCCCAAAAGGCCGCCGATCCATGGCAGCGGATAAAGCAAGCCAAGCGCGATGCTGACGGCGATGGCCGCGACATAGATCAGCGGCGGCCACGGTATAAACCCCGGTTTTTGCTGTCCCGGTTTCTGTTGGCCCGGTTTCTGCTGATGGTCGGTCATTGTGCTCCTCCCTCCATCAAAGTGCCGTCGGCCTTGGCAGTGCAGGCGCCGGCGAGTTCGTCGAGACGCGCCTTCCATTCAGCAGCCTGGTCGTTGCGGTAGAGCCGATCAAGCGTGGCCTCGCCCTCGAGCGTATCGAGCATGCAGACACAATAGCTGCTGCAGAACTCCGTGTCGCGCGATTGCTCGCACGATGCCTGGCATTCTTTTAGGAAGGTGACCTGCCTGGTTTCGACGGCTGCCGGCATGACTTGCGAAGTCAGCCAGACCGAGCCGATCAGCACCGGCTGGTGGATCAGATAGAAGGCGAGGCTGTGCCGGCCGATAAAGACCAGCGGATTAGTCCAGCGGCCGGGCGCCAGGCCCGCCAGCCGCGTCAGCACGCCGGAGGCGAAGGCAAGCTTTGCCGCTGCGATGCCGACAAGCACAGCGCCGAACCATGGAAACAGCGGGACATAATCGTTGGAGCGCGGGTTGGTTGCCGACAGGCCGACCCACCACAGGGCCGGATGATCGAAGATCCCGGACCTGAGGTAGAGCGGCGCGGTGATGACGAAAGCTGCGACAACCAGCGTCACCAGCGCCGGCAGCCGCAGAAACGCCAGGCCGAGCAGGCTGGCGAGCGCGATCTCGTGCAGGATGCCGAAGAAGATGAAACTGTCGGGTGTGGCAAGCCTAGTGGCGGCCGATATGGCGAGCGCCGCCCCGCCGACCATGGCGAAGCGTTTCCAGAAGCCGTTCCAGCGGATTTGCTTGCCATGGGCGAGGAACAGGCTGACGCCGACCAGGAACAGGAAGGTCGAAGCGATGCAGCGCGCGTAGAATTTCCACCAGCCAAAGGCGGTCAGGCCGGGATCGGTGTAGCCGAAGAATTCGAGATCCCAGGTGAGATGGTAGCTCGCCATGGCAAGCAAAGCGATGCCGCGGGCGACGTCGATGGCGATGATGCGCCTGGATCGGTCCTGAACGGCCGGCGTAGGAATGGTCATGGTCTCGCAATTCTGATTCAGTGCTGCAAGACGATTATCATGGTTGCCCCGGACAAAAGAAGACAGGCGCCGTTCCTTCTTCCTTCTCCCCTTGTTGTGGGAGAAGGTGGATTGGCGCGCAGCGCCAAGACGGTTGAAGGGGTGCTGGCCGGAGCGCTGTTGGTGCCAAGCTGGAACACCCCTCATCCGACCTCGCTTCGCGAGGCCACCTTCTCCCACAAGGGGAGAAGGAAGAGCCCACGAGAAACGATTACCTTGACGGCGCATTCGCGCTGCTAGCTGGCGGAATTTGGTTTGCCGGGCGCGGCGATTCTGCCTATAGTCGCAGCCGTCGTCGGTTCCGTTTTGGAACCAAGAGGGAATGCGGTAGGGGCAAATTCGCCCGATGCCGTGGCTGCCCCCGCAACTGTGTGCGGTAGTCCTCTCCATATGCCACTGAAGATTTTCTTCGGGAAGAGCTTCTTCGGGAAGGTGGGGAAGGGCGCTGATCCGCGAGCCAGGAGACCTGCCGGCGACAGGAGAACTGACTTCTATGCCCTCGGGTGGAGGGCGAAAGGACAAGACATGAATACCGCTTCCGTCTCGCTCGGCGCTTCCGTCTCCTCGCAGTCGCGCTTTGTGCAGTTGGCGCTTGCTGCATTTCTCGGCGTTTTCGTCATGGGCTTTGTCGGCTTCTCGCATATCGATGCGGTCCACAATGCCGCTCACGACTATCGCCATTCGATGGGCTTTCCATGCCACTGACGGGGGGCCACTGACGAGGGGCTGACACCATGACACTGTTTCGCAACGTCGTGTTCATCGCGGCGATGGCAGGGCTTGTGGCCGGCGTCGTTCTCGCCTGCATGCAGGCCTACGCCACGGTGCCACTCATCCTCAAGGCGGAAGTCTACGAACAGGCCGGCGGTGGTCACACGCATGACCATGGTTTGGCGCCGGCCGCAGCAGGCAGCAATGCCATGAGCAGCGCCGTGCCGGCTGAAGCAGCCACCGCGGAAGAGGAAGGCTGGGCGCCGGCCGATGGCTTCGAGCGCTTCGCCTTCAACGTCGTTGCCAACGTCGTCACCGGCATCGGCTTTGCGCTGATCCTGGTCGCCGCTTCGGAATTCGCCGGCGGCATCGGCAATTGGCGACAGGGCCTGTTCTGGGGCCTTGCCGGCTTCGCGGTGTTCACGCTGGCCCCGAACCTCGGCCTGCCGCCCGAACTGCCGGCGATGCCGGCGGCCGATTTCGCCCAGCGCCAGATCTGGTGGACGGCGACCGTGGTGGCGACGGCTGCCGGTCTCGGGCTGCTCGCCTTTCGCAAATCGCTGCCGCTGGCCCTTCTTGCCGTAGCGTTGATCGTCGCGCCGCATATTGTCGGCGCGCCGCAGCCCGAAAGTTTCGAATCGCCGATCCCGGAAGGCATGCACCACCAGTTCGTGGTGGCGGTGACGCTGACCAATCTGGTGTTCTGGCTGGTGCTCGGCGCTGTCGTCGGCGTGGTGCGCGGCCGCTTGACCGGCGCCGCAACCGGCCTGCGCGACAGCCTTGCCTGATCGCGCTGCTCCAGGCAGCAAGCTGACCCTGGTCGTCGGCGGTGCACGCTCGGGCAAGAGCGCGCATGCCGAAAGCCTGGTGACGGCCTGTCCAGCGCCGTGGACCTACATCGCCACGGCGCAAGCCTATGACGACGAGATGCACGAACGCATCGCGCTGCACCGAGCGCGGCGTTGCGACGGTTGGACGACGATCGATGCGCCGCTCGATCTCGTCGGCGCGATCGGGGCGCTGCCTGACGGCCGGCCTGTCCTGATCGACTGCCTGACGCTGTGGCTGTCCAACCATATGCTGGCCGAACGCGACATTGAGGCCGAATGCCGAGGGCTGGCGGATGTGCTGTCGCGGCCGCGCGGGCCGTGGTTCGTGGTTTCCAACGAGGTCGGCCAGGGCATCGTGCCTGACAATGCGCTTGCCCGCCGGTTTCGCGATGCCGCCGGCCGGCTCAACCAGCAGGTCGCCGCCGTCGCCGGCACGGTGCTGCTGATGGTGACGGGACTGCCGCTCAAGGTGAAGTGATATGACCGATATCGATGACAGGGACGAGCAACGCCACCGCGCCAAGATGGCCAAGCGCAAGGCGGTGCAGGACGCCGAGGTCGCGGCCAAGACGGTCGAGAAGGGACTGCTGATCGTCAACACCGGGCCAGGCAAGGGCAAGACCACCGCCGCCTTCGGGCTGGCGCTGAGGATGCTTGGCTACGGCAGGCGTGTCGGCGTCGTCCAGTTCATCAAGGGCAAATGGCATACCGGCGAGAAGGACGCCTTTGCCGCTTTCGGCGACCGGGTCGTCTGGCACACGATGGGCGAGGGTTTTACCTGGGAAACGCAGGATTTGAAGCGCGACATCGCCGCCGCCGAGGCTGCCTGGGCCAAGGTGCTCGAGCTAATGGCCGATCCATCGATTAGCCTTCTGGTGCTCGACGAGTTGAACATCGCGCTGCGCTACGACTATCTCGATCTCGACACGGTGGTGGCGGCGCTGAAGGGCCGCCGCGAAAACCTGCATATCGTCGTCACCGGCCGCAACGCCAAGCCGGCGCTGGTCGAGGCGGCCGATTTGGTCACCGAGATGGGCGTGACCAAGCATCACTTTTCCGCCGGCGTGAAGGCGCAGCAAGGCATAGAGTTTTGAGGTTTTGCCCGCCACTTCTCCTTCTCCCCTTGTGGGAGAAGGTGGATTGGCGCGTAGCGCCAAGACGGTTGAGGGGTGCTGGACGGAGCGCCGTCGGTACCAAGCTGGAACACCCCTCATCCGGCCGCTTCGCGGCCACCTTCTCCCACAAGGGGAGAAGGGGAGGCCGCAGTCACGCAACGATGACGATCACCGACAGCAAGCCGAACAGTCCCATCAGCAGAAAGTCGGCAACCCGATAGAGTCTTAGCGCTCGTCTGATGTCCACGCTCTCGACATCGCGGCGGCCGCCTTCACCCATGAACGCGTCGTCGACCATGACGCCGTCGTAGGAGCGTGGCCCGGCCAGCGCCAGGCCGAGCGCGCCGGCCATCGCCGCCTCAGGCCAGCCGGCATTGGGCGAGCGGTGCTTTTTCGCGTCGCGCCGCACGGTGCGCCAGGCGTTGCCGGCATCGGCGTCTTTGACGAGGAAGGCGGCCAGCACGATAAGCAGTGCGGTCAGCCGCGACGCCGGCAGGTTGATCAGATCGTCGAAGCGCGCCGCCGCCCGGCCGAAAGCCTCATGGCGCGGCGTGCGGTGGCCGATCATCGAATCGGCGGTGTTGGCGGCCTTGTAGGCGACGCCGCCGGCCAGCCCGCCGACGCCGATCCAGAAGACCGGCGCGACGACGCCGTCGGAAAAATTCTCGGCCAGGCTTTCGATCGCCGCGCGGCAGACACCGGCTCTGTCGAGCTTTTCCGGATCGCGGCCGACGATCTGCGAGACGGCAACACGACCGATGTCGAGTCCGCCATTGTCGAGTCCGTCGGCCACCGCCTCGACATGCTCGGCCAGGCTCTTCTGCGACAGCAGCGATGTCGCCAGGAGCGCGGTGAGGATCAATCCGGCTGGAATGCCCGCAAGCATGGTTTCCACAGCGAAAGCGATGGTGGCCGGCACCAGCACGATGATCAGCAGCGCATGAACACCGCGCCGGCGGCGCAGGGCGTCGGAATCAGTATCGCGGTTGAGCCTGCGGTCGAGAAAGGATATCAGCCTGCCGAACCAGGTGACGGGGTGGCCGATCGCGCCGAGCAGCCAGCTGGGATAGCCGACAGCGAATTCAACAAGCAGTGACAGGAAAGCGATCAGGATCGACATGAAGTCTCTTGATGGAGCGGCGGCAGTGGTGGATCACGGCGGAAGCCTTGGCCGGGCGAGGGCGCTTTTTCCGCATGCGCCGCAGCCCTTCGTCGACCTCTCGACCGGTATCAATCCGCACTCCTATCCGTTTTTCGAGCTGCCCGCCACCGCCCTGTCGAGATTGCCGGAAGCTGCGCGGGTCCGTGATCTTGCCGATGTCGCGGCGAGCGCCTATGGCGCACCATCGGCGGCCAATGTGGTGGCAGCGCCGGGCACGCAGATCCTGTTGCCGCGCGTCGCTTCGCTGGTCAGCCCCGGCAAGGCGCTGGTGCTCGGGCCGACCTATGCCGAGCATCAGCGGGCAGCGGCCATCGCCGGCCATGCGGCGATGGAGGTCGACGATTTCGATGCCCTGGCAGGAGCCGACCTTGCCATCGTCGTCAACCCCAACAATCCGGACGGTCGCATCGTCGAGCGCGAGAAGCTGCTTGCGCTTGCCGAACGATTGCGCGCCAGAGGCGGGCTGCTGGTCGTCGACGAGGCGTTCATGGATGTCGGCCCGCTTGGCGAGAGCCTGGCCGGCGATGTCGAGCATGGCGGCATCGTCGTGCTGCGCTCCTTCGGCAAGTTTTTTGGCCTTGCCGGCCTGCGGCTCGGCTTTGCATTGGCCGACGCACTGACGGTCGAACGGCTGGAGGCGCAGTTCGGGCCGTGGGCGGTTGCCGGTCCGGCGCTCGAATATGGCATCCGTGCGATTGCCGACAGCGGCTGGCAGGCCGAGATGCGGCACCGTCTGGCCAGGGATGCAGCGCGGCTCGATGCGCTGTTCGGCCGCTTCGGCGTTGCTGTTGCCGGCGGCACCACCCTGTTCCGCTATGTCAGGCTGGCGGACGCCGCCGGTCTGTTTTCGGCGCTTGGCGAGCGCGGCATCCTGCTTCGGCATTTTTCCGGCCGGCCGGAGGTGCTGCGCGCCGGGCTGCCGGGACCTGACGAGGAATGGCGGCGGCTCGAATCGGCTCTTGCCGACTGGACGCAACAGCGCGACGATGGGGCCTAAAGCGCGTCACAATTGAACGGACTCATGCGACGCGCTTTAAGTTCTTGTTTTTATGCATGTCGTTATCGCAAAACCACTGCGCACTTTTGCGCGACATGCACTGGGAGCTCAACCAATGATCCATGTCTGTTCGCTGTCGAAAATCGAGGAAACCGTCGCGAAGACCGGGGCCGAGCGGCTGCTTTCGCTGCTGGCTGCCGGCACCGAGGTGACGCGGCCGGCGTCGATCGCCCGGGAGAACCATCTGCACCTGGTCATGCACGATATCGCGGTGGCGCAGGAGGGCATGACCATGCCGGGTGAGGGGCATGTTCGCAACCTGCTCGATTTCGCGCGCCGATGGGATCGTGCAAGGCCGCTGGTCGTGCATTGCTATGCCGGTATCAGCCGGTCGACGGCCTCGGCCTACATCATCGCGGCGGCATTGGCGCCGCAGCGCTGCGAGGTCGAGTTGGCTGAGACGCTGCGTGCACTGTCGCCCACGGCGACACCCAACCCGCGGCTGATCGCGGTCGCCGACGCGCTGCTCGATCGCAACGGCCGCATGACCGGTGCGATCCAGGCGATCGGGCGCGGCGCCGAGGCCTTCGAAGGCACGCCTTTCGAGCTGAAGATCGACGGCTGATTTCCTAGTCTTGAGGACAGTTGTTTGAGCCATCAAGCCACCAAGCAACCTACTCGTGCTTTGATCGCTGCAGGTATTGGCGACGTCGGCGCTGCCCCTCATCTGCCTGCCAGCCCCTTCTCCCCGTATAGTGACGGGGAGAAGGGGCTGGCCGCAGCGCTGGCGCCTTTTTTGCAATGCCGGCGATTGGCGAAAACATTGATGAGGGCGCCCTCGCCCCGTTTACGGGGAGAGGATGCCGGCAGGCAGGTGAGGGGCGGCGCGGCGCTGGCGAAAAGCCTCCTAGGCCAGCCAATCTGCAAGCTTGGCCTTGCGCACGTCCTTCAACAGGCTGATGAAACCGTCGGCTTGATGGTTGGCGGTCAGCCGGCCCTTTTCGGCCGTCGCAATGCTGGCGTCGCCGACCACGCCGTTCGGGTTGAGATCGGTGGCGATCCAGGCGAAGGCGTGCGTTCCGGTGTGGCGCAGCAGCGAAAATTGCTTTTCGGCGCGGGCGACGTTGGACACGAAATTGTCGGCCTTTGCCATGTCGACGAGATCCGGCCGGAAATGCAGCATCAGCGAGGTCTCGACATCGCCGCCATGGATGCCGTGGCTATCCTCAAGCTCGGTGTACAAGCCGGCCGGCCGGCCAAAGCGCTGCCAACTCGTCTTCACCGCCAGCATCTTTGCCCGCACGCGCAATTCTCGCGTCATGATGCCCATGATCTCCTCGTTGCCGCCATGCGAGTTGACGACGATCAGCTTCCTTAACCCGGCCCGTGCGACCGACAGGCCAAGCTCGGTCCAGGCCTCGATCAAGGTCGCCGCCGGCAATGTAAGGGTTCCCGGCGCATGCAGGTGCTCGTTCGACTTGCCCACCGCCTGGACCGGCAGGATGCGGATGTCGAGATCGCCAGGCAGGCGCGCGATCACCGTTTCGAGCATGCCGTTCATGATCGAGGTGTCAGTCGAAACCGGCAGATGCGGCCCGTGCTGTTCGATCGCCGCCACCGGCAGAACTGCGATTGTCGCCTCCGGGTCGATGGTGGCGTATTCTGTGGTCCGATAGTCGCCCCACCACACGCGTTTCGTTGCAACGGTCATTTTGAAACCTCGAGCAAACTGGCGGCGTTGGCGCTGCCCCTCACCCGTACCCTCCCCCCGTATAGAGACGGGGAGAGGGGGGCGCCAGCGTTGGAGCGCTTCCCTTCTCCCCGTCACTATACGGGGAGAAGGTGCCGGCAGGCGGATGAGGGGCAGCACCAGCCTTTGTCGTGTAACTGGAGATCAACGGCCTGTCGATTCCAGCCGGCTCCTCACCCTGCCGCGACGACCTCGATCTCGACCTTGAATTCCGGCCGCGCGAAGCCGGACACGATCATTAGCGTCGATGCCGGCGCCGGGCTGGTGAACAGGCGATCGCGAACGTCCATATAGGGTTTCAGAAAGACGCGATCGGTGACATAGGCGTTGATGCGCACGATGTCGGAAAGTCCAAGCCCGGCGTCGCCGAGAATCGCTGCGATGTTTTGAAAACAGAGCTCGGCCTGCGCGCCGGCATCCTCCGGGATCTTATCGTCCGGCGTGATGGCGACCTGGCCAGAACACAGCACCAGCCGCTTGCCGGGCGGCACCTCGACGCCATGGCTGTAGCGGGCAAAGGGCGGCTTGATCGACTTCGGCGTCAGGAATTTGAACATGAAAATCTCCGGTCTGACTGCCAGCGTAAAGCCGGATCAGGCGAGCCTTCAAGATGCAGTGCATACTATCAGGGCGATTATGGACAGGCGTTCAAAAAATAGGCACGATGCCCCCGGTACGGCATGACCAGTCCGGCTTTCGCGCCCCACTGTTGCGCAAGGCGGGCGGTCCGGGCGATGGCATGTGTCTTGCTTCTTCGATCGATGGTGTCGAGCCCGGCGCGCGGCGCGCCGGAGTCAACTGAGGGTGGTGTGAATGGACGGAAAACTCAAGATTTCGGCTGGCGCGATCGTGCTGCTTGCCGCAAGCACGCTGAACGCGGCAGCAAACGAGAAGATCACCTTCGGCACCAACTGGCTCGCCCAGGCCGAGCACGGGGGCTATTATCAGGCGGTCGCTGATGGCACCTATGCCGCCTGCGGGCTCGACGTGACGATCATGCAAGGTGGACCGCAGGTCAGCGGCCGGCCGCTGCTGCTTGCCGGCAAGATCGACTTCTACATGGGCGGCAACATGCTGCAGGCCTTCGACGCCGTGCAGCAGGAGATTCCGCTACGCGTCGTCGCCGCCTCGTTCCAGAAAGAGCCGCAGGTGATCATGAGCCATCCGGGTCAAGGGCTCGACAGATGGGAGGATCTGAAGAACGCGGACCAGTACATTATCGGCGACGAAGGTGCACAGAGCTACTTCCAGTGGATGATCACGGAGTTCGGCTTCGATCCGGCCAAGCGCGTGCCGTATACGTTCAACCCCGCACCTTTCATCGCCAATCCGAAGTCGATCCAGCAAGGCTACGTGACCTCGGAGCCCTTCGCCGTCGCCAAGGAAGGCGGCTTCCAGCCCAATCTGTTCCTGCTCGCCGACTACGGCTTCGACACCTATGCGACGACGATCGAGACCATGCAGGCGACGATCGACAAGCGGCCGGAGGTGGTTCAGTGCTTCGTCGATGGCTCGGCCAAGGGCTGGTACAACTATCTCTACGGCGACAACGCTGCCGCCAACGCGGCGATCAAGAAGGACAACCCCGACATCAGCGACGAGCAGATCGCGTTCTCGATCGAGCAGATGAAGAAATTCGGCATCGTCGATTCCGGCGATACGGAAAAACTCGGCATCGGCGCGATGACCGACGCGCGCATCCAGAGCTTCTACGACAAGATGGTCAAGGCCAAGGTCGTGCCGGCCGACGTCGACATCAAAAAGTCCTACACACTGGCCTTCGTCAACAAGGGCGTCGGGATCGAGCTGAAGAAATAGCACCCGGGCATGATGCAGGAGAAAGTGGCGCAAGCGCCGGCAAGCGCATCGGGCAAAGGTCCGATGCTGCTGGCGCTGCGCGGCGTCGGCAAGGTCTTTTCCAACGGCGTGACAGCGCTCAGCGACGTCGACCTGGCGATCCGGGAAGGCGACTTCGTCAGCCTTCTCGGCCCGTCCGGCTGTGGCAAGTCGACGGCCTTGCGCCTCATCGCCGGTCTTGCAACGCCGACCTCCGGCCTGCTCGACTGGCGCGGCAGCAGCGCTGCCGATCGCTCTGACATCGGCTTCGTCTTCCAGGAACCGACGCTGCTGCCGTGGGCCGACGTCTTCGACAATGTCTGGCTGCCGCTCAGGCTGAAGGGCATGTCGCGGGCCAAGGCTGCGCCTGTCGTGATGGAGATGCTGGCGCGGGTTCATCTGACCGGCTTCGAGAAAGCCGTGCCGCGCGAATTGTCCGGCGGCATGAAGATGCGCGTCTCGATCGCCCGCGCCATGGTGACCAAGCCGCGCGTGCTTTTGATGGACGAGCCATTTGCGGCATTGGACGAGATCACCCGCTTCAAGCTCAACAACGATCTTCTGGAACTGTGGCAGGACGAGCGTTTTACCGTCGTCTTCGTCACCCACAGCGTCTTCGAAAGCGTTTTCCTCTCCAGCCGCGTCGTCGTCATGGCGGCGCGGCCGGGCAGGGTCTTCAAAGAACTCGCCATCGATGCGTCCTATCCGCGCAACGAAGCCTTCCGCACCTCGCCCGCCTATGCCGCGCTCTGCCGCCAGGCGTCCGATGTGCTGATCGGCGCCATCAACTCAACCGCCGGACCGCATCATGACGGCCATTGATCATACTGCCGTAACCCTGGATCCAGAGGAGGCGCGTCGCGTGCGCCAGGAGCGGCTCGAGCGGATCGGCCGATGGCTGCTGCCGCTGGCGATCATGGTCCTGGCGATCTGGCTGTGGGACCGCATCTGCGTCTGGAACGACATCCCGAAATATATCCTGCCGCGCCCCGCTGTGGTGCTGCAAACGCTGTTCGACGATGCCGGGCTGCTGTTCTCCTCGCTGCTGGTGACGCTCAGGACCACCTTTCTCAGCCTGCTTCTGGCCGTCATCGGCGGTGTCGGGCTGGCGGTGCTGTTTACGCAATCGAAATGGGTCGAGATGTCGTTCTTCCCGTTTGCGATCGTGCTGCAGGTGACGCCGATCGTCGCGATCTTCCCGCTGATCAACATCTATGTCGACAACCAGACGACGAAGCTTCTGCTGTGTGCCTGGATCGTCGCCTTCTTCCCGATTCTGTCCAACACGACGCTCGGCCTCAACTCCGTCGACCGCAACCTGCGCGACATGTTCAAGCTCAACGGCGCAACCCGCTGGCAGCAATTGCGCTATCTGCGCCTGCCGGCGGCGATGCCGTATTTCCTCGGCGGGCTGAAGATCGCCGGCGGCCTGTCGCTGATCGGCGCGGTGGTGGCGGAGTTCGTCGCCGGGGCCCAGGGACAGTCGTCGGGGCTGGCTTCGCGCATCATCGAGGCCGGTTACCGGCTCAACGCACCGCGGCTGTTTGCGGCGCTGATTCTGATCTCGTTCACCGGCATTTTGATCTTCCTGGTGCTGTCGCTGATCTCGCACCTGATCCTGCGACGCTGGCACGAGAGTGCGCTGAAGCAGGAGCGATGATGGTGTTGTGTGCTCAAGGCAAAAACTGCCTGGCGTCCTTTTCGTCGTTGGCGCTGCCCCTCATCACCCTGCCGGGCACTTCTCCCCGTATAGAGACGGGGAGACGGGCGCTTTCATCGGCGGTTTCGCCAACCACCAGCGTCGCAGAACGAGCGTCAAGGCTGCCGTCAGCCCCCTTCTCCCCGTTCACGGGGAGAAGATGCCGGCAGGCAGATGAGGGGCAGCGATGACCTCAGAAATTATTCCCGAAACCGGCCAATTCGTACTTTCCAACGTCCGGCTTCATTCATCTTTGACGCCGGACCTTGCCGCTGCCTATGACAGCGACGGCTTTGCACTCGCCGACATCGCCGTCGCCGACGGCAGGATTGCGAGCATCGTCGCGAATCGCCGGTCCAACACACCCGCAGGCGCCGTCGACCTCGGCGGCCGTATCGTCATGCCGTGCTTCGTCGACTGCCACACCCATATCGACAAAGGCCATATCTGGCCTCGAAAACCCAATCCGGACGGCACCTTCATGGGTGCGCTGAACGCCACCGGCGCCGACCGTGCTGCCCGCTGGAGCGCCGAGGACGTCGCTCGCCGCATGGATTTTTCGCTGCGCTGCGCCTACGCGCACGGCACCAGGGCTTTGCGCACCCATCTCGACAGCGTCGCACCGCAGGAGGAGATCTCCTGGCCGGTGTTCGAGACGGTACGGGAGAAATGGCGTGGCCGCATCGAGCTGCAGGCCGCCTGCCTGCTCGGCATCGAAGGTGTGCGCGACAAGAAATGGTTCGAGAGCCTGGCCAAACGCGTCGCTGCGGCCAACGGCGTGCTTGGCGTCGTCACCTATATGCTGCCGGACCTGGAAGAGCTTCTCGATCGGGTTTTCGCGCAGGCGATCAAGCATGGCCTCGACCTCGATTTCCATGCCGACGAGACGGACGACATCTCGGCGATCTCGCTGAAGAAGATCGCCGAAGCGGCGCTGTGGAACGGGTTTGAGGGAAACATCCTCGTCGGCCACTGCTGCTCGCTGGCACGCCAGCCCGATCTCGACGTGCTCGACACGCTGGACAAGATGGCGAAGGCGGGGCTCGCCGTGGTGTCGCTGCCGATGTGCAATCTCTATCTGCAGGACCGGCGCGGCGACAACACCACGCCGCGCTGGCGCGGCGTGACGCTGCTGCACGAGATGAAGGCGCGCGGCATTCCCGTCGCCGTCGCCTCCGACAACACCCGCGATCCGTTCTACGCCTATGGCGATCTCGACATGCTGGAGGTCTATCGCATGGCGACGCGTATCCTGCATTTCGATCACCCGGTCGGCGACTGGCCGCAAGCGGTGACTTCGACGCCGGCCAGGGTGATGCGGCTCGACGGTTTTGGCACGTTTGCCGCCGGCGGCGCTGCCGACTTCGTCGTTTTTAGGGGACGGAGCTGGACGGAAATGCTGTCGCGGCCCGAATCGGATCGCACCGTGGTGCATGATGGCCGCGCCATCGAGCGCCAATTGCCCGACTATGCCGAACTCGACGATCTGATGGTGCGATGATGGACCTGGCTGCGCTCAAACGCGATCTCGACGGTCTGAAGATCGACGACCATCCGGCGATTGTCCAGCAGAAGAGCCGCGATTTTTACTGGTACAGCCCGGTGCTCAAGCAACAGCTCGACCATGTCACCGGCGACCTGATCGTGACGCCAAAGACCGAACTCGAGGTGATCCGCGTGCTTGCCGCGTGCCACCGGCATGGCATTCCGGTGACGCCGCGCGGCAGCGGTACCGGCAATTACGGTCAGGCGATGCCCTTGTCCGGCGGCGTCGTGCTCAATCTCGCCGAGATGAATACGATCAAGACGATATCGCCTGGTCGCGTCGTGACCGGTCCAGGTGCCGTCCTCGCCGACATCGACAGGGCGACGCGCGCCCATTCCGGCCAGGAGCTTCGGATGTCGCCGTCGACCTATAACACCGCTTCGATCGGCGGCTTCGTTGCCGGCGGCTCGGGCGGCATCGGCTCGATCCGCTGGGGCGGGCTGCGCGACCTCGGCAACGTCATCCGGCTCAGGACCGTGACGATGGAGGCGGAGCCTCGCATCATGGATCTTGCCGGTGAGGAGGTGCTGAAGGTGATGCATGCCTACGGCACCAACGGCATCATCACCGAGGTCGAGATGCCGCTGACCGCTGCTTATGACTGGATCGATGTCATCGTCGGCTTCGACGATTTCATGGATGCGGCCGGCTTCGGCAACGATCTCGCCATCCAGGACGGCATCCTGGCGAAGCTGATCACGCCGATCGCCGCTCCGATCCCCTACGACTATTTCAAGCGGCACCAGAAATTCTTCCGGCGCGAGCAAAGCATCGTCGTGTGCATGATCGCGCCGCAGGCGATGGACGCCTTTGTTGCCCTCACGGCGCGCAGCAAGGGCGAGATCGTCTTCCGCGCCGACAAGGAGGCCGATCTTAAGGGCTTGCCGCCGGCCTATGAGCTAACCTGGAACCACACGACGCTGCGCGCCATCAGGGTCGACCCTGATATTACCTATCTGCAGACCCGCTATCCCTCGCCGGATCACCTCGCTTACGTCAAGGCGATGATCGACCGCTTCGGCGACGAGGTGCCGGTTCATCTCGAATTCATCCGCTTCGACGGCGCGATCGGCGTCGCTGGACTGCCGCTGGTCCGCTTCACCACGGCGGAGCGGCTCGACGAGATCATCCGCATCCATGAAGACAATGGCTGCTGGGTCTTCAATCCGCACCGCTACACGCTGGAAGAGGGCGGCATGAAGCAGACGGACGAGGTGCAGCTCGCCTTCAAGCGCGAGACCGATCCGCAAGGGCTGCTCAATCCCGGCAAGATGATCGCCTGGGAGAACCCTGACTACGACTATCGCTCGGGCAAGTCGTTCCTGTTCAAGGGGCTGCAGAAGGCGGAGTGAACGATGAGCGTGCGGCGCTGTACCCCCCTCTGGCCTGCCGGCCATCTCCCCCTCAAGGGGGGAGATCGGCAGCCTCGCCGTCTCGCTCCTCTTTCATGGTTGGAGATTGGCGAAGGCAGAAATGACGGCCAATCTCCCCCCGTGAGGGGGAGATGCCCGGCAGGGCAGAGGGGGGTGCCTCGCGCCGACCCGCGAGGACTTCGGTGAACATCCTCATCCTCTACGCTCACCCGGTCGAAACCAGCTTCAACGCCGGTCTGCACCGGACGATCGTCGAGCGGCTGACGGCCGCCGGTCACACCGTCGACGACTGCGATCTCTATGCCGAGGATTTCGACCCGCGGCTGACACGGGCCGAGCGGCTCGGTTATCACGACGAGCGCGGCGCCGGTGATCCGGCAGCGCCCTATGTCGAGCGCCTGCTGCGGGCAGAGGCGCTGGTGCTGTCGTTTCCGGTGTGGAACTACGGCTATCCGGCGATCCTGAAAGGCTTTTTCGACCGCGTCTTCCTGCCCGGCGTCTCGTTCAAGCTGGCCAATGGCAAGGTGCAGCCTTCGCTGCACAACATCCGCAAGATGGCGGCGGTCACCACCTATGGCGGCAGCCGGCTCCATGCCATGCTGATGGGCGACCCGCCGCGCAAGCTGGTCAAGCGTGTATTGTGCGCTACGGTCAAGCCAGGCGCCTCGGTGTCCTATCTCGCGCATTATTCGATGAACCTGTCGACCGATGAAACGCGGAAGAGATTCACGGCGAAAGTCGCCGCCAGCATGGATGCCTTCTGATGCGGGTCCTGGTGGTTTATTGCCATCCGGTCCCGGAAAGCTTTTGCGCCGCGATCCGGGATAGTGCCATCGAGGTGCTGAAGGCGAGAGGCTGGGAGGTGCGGCTGCTCGACCTCTATGCGGAAAATTTCGATCCGGTCATGGGCTGCGACGAGCGACGCTTCTATAACGAGCACGCCCCGCAGGATCCGGCGCTCAAGTCGCATATCGAAAATCTCAACTGGGCCCAGGCAATCCTCTTCGTCTATCCGACATGGTGGTACGGGCTGCCGGCAATGCTGAAGGGCTGGCTCGACCGGGTGTGGGCGACCGACGTCGCCTTCCGACTGCCGGCCGGCAAGGGACGGATCCATTCACTGGTGAGGCATGTGACGAAGATCGGGGTGATCACGACCTGCGGCGCACCGACCTGGTGGAGCGTCGTCGTCGGCCAGCCGGGACGCAAGACAATCCTGCGCGGCATGCGGGCGCTCTGCGCCACCCGCTGCAGGACGTTCTTTCTGGCGCACTACCTGATGGATGCGTCGACACCCGGGAGCCGGGCTGCTTTCCTTGCGAAAGTGCGGGCGAAACTGGAGCGGTTTTGAGAGATGAGCGTCCTTCTCCCCGTTCACGGGGAGAGATGCCGGCAGGCAGATGAGGGGCAGCGTGAACCTTGCAAGACTTGTGCCGCCCCTTCATCCGGCCCTTCGGGCCCCCTTCTCCCCGTAAACGGGGCGAAGGAAAAAGGGCTACATCCGCACCCTTTCCGCCTTCGGATCATACATCGGCTTCAGCGACGCTTCCGCGGCGAAGCGCTCGCCGGCGATCTCGATCTCGTAGGAAGACGACAGCACATCCGCCTCGCTCTCGCCCTGGCAAGGCACGTAGCCGAGGCCGACGGCGCCGCCGAGATGATGGCCGTAATTGCCCGAGGTGACCGGGCCGACAATCTTGCCGTCGCGCAGGATCGCTTCGTTGTGGAAGAGCAAGGGTTGCGTGTCTTTCAGGCGGAACTGCACCAGCCGGCGGTTCAATCCGGTTTCTTTTTTTCTCAGCACGGCATCGCGGCCAAGAAAATCGCCCTTGGCAGTCTTCACTGCGAATCCAAGGCCTGCCTCCAGCACATTGTCCTCGTCGGTGATGTCGTGGCCGAAATGCCGGAAGGCCTTTTCGATGCGGCAGGAATCCAGCGTGTGTAGGCCGCAAAGTTTTAGGCCGACATCGGCGCCGGCCTCAGCGATCGCCTCGAACACGTGTGCGGCCTGGTCGGTCGAGACATAAAGCTCCCAGCCGAGCTCGCCGACATAGGTGACGCGATGGGCGCGGGCCAGCCCCATGCCGATTTCAATCTCCTGAAACGTTCCGAACGGATTGGTTTCGTTGGAGAAATCATTCGGGCTCAGCTTTTGAATGAGCTGCCTCGAATCCGGGCCCATCAGGCAGAGCACGGCCTCGGCCGCGGTGACATCGGTGATGACGACGAATTCATCGGCGAGATGTTTTTTCAACCAGGCGAGATCACGCTGCAGCGTGGCGCCCGGCACGACGAGGAAGTAAGCCGTTTCCGATAGCCGCGAGACGGTAAGGTCGCTCTCGATGCCGCCGCGCTTGTTGAGCATCTGGGTGTAGACGATCTTGCCCGGCGCCACCTCGATGTCGTTGGCGCAAAGCCTCTGCAGGAAGGCGCAGGCATCGCGGCCCTCGACACGGATCTTGCCGAACGAGGTCATGTCGAACAGGCCGACGCCGTTTCGGACCGCCAGATGTTCGTCGCGCTGGTTGTCGAACCAGTTCTGCCGTTTCCAGGAATAACGGTACTCGCGCTCCTGGTCCTCACGCGCGAACCAGTTGGCCCGCTCCCAGCCGGCAACCTCGCCGAACACCGCGCCGCGTGCCTTCAGATGTTCATGCAGCGGGGAGCGCCTGACGTTCCGAGAGGTCGCCATCTGCCGGTACGGAAAATGGTCGGCGTAGAGCAGGCCGAGCGTCTCGGAGACGCGCTCTCTGAGATAGCGGCGGTTCTTCTGGAACGGCTGGGCGCGGCGGATGTCGACCTCCCACAGATCGAAGGGTGCTTCGCCATCGTTGATCCATTGCGCCAGCGCCATGCCGGCGCCGCCTGAGGAGACAATGCCGATGGAGTTGTAGCCGGTCGCCATCCAGTAGCCGGACAGCTCCGGCGCCTCGCCGAGATAATAGCGATCATCAGGCGTAAAACTCTCGGGGCCGTTGAAGAAAGTGTGGATGCCGGCGCTGGCCAGCATCGGCATGCGGTTGACGCCCATTTCGAGGATCGGCTCGAAATGTTCGAAATCCTCGGGCAACTGGTCGAAGCAGAAATCTTCGCTTATGCCGTCCATGCCCCACGGCTTGGCCACCGGCTCGAAGGCGCCGAGCATCATCTTGCCGGCATCTTCCTTGTAGTAGGCGCACTCGTCCGGCACGCGCAGCACGGGCAGCCGGGTCAGGCCGGGGATCGGTTCGGTGACGAGATAAAAATGCTCGCAGGCATGCAGCGGGATGCTGACGCCGTTCTGGGCGCCAAGCTCGCGTGCCCACATCCCGGCGCAATTGACGACGACATCGGCCTCGATCATGCCTTGCTCGTCGCCCCGCATCCAGGAAACGCCGGTGACGCAGCCATTCCTCGTGTGAACCTTGGTGACCTTCACATTCTCGACGATCGTCGCACCGCGCTGGCGCGCACCTTTGGCCAGCGCCATGGCGATATTGGCCGGGTCGCATTGGCCGTCGAGCGGCAGATGCACGGCGCCGACCACATCGGAAACATTAAGATGCGGGTACATCTGCTTGACTTCGTTTGGCGAAATCTCGCGCACGTCGATATCGAACGCGCGGGCGAGCGACGCCTGCCTATAAATCTCGTGCTTGCGTTCCTCGGTCAGCGCCACGGTGATCGAACCGACCTGGCGCATGCCGGTGCCGACATCGGTCTCGGCCTCCAGCCTGACGTAGAGGTCGGCCGAATATTTCGCCAGCCGCGTCATGTTCTGCGAACCGCGCAACTGGCCGATCAGGCCGGCGGCGTGCCATGTCGTGCCCGATGTCAGCTGCTTGCGCTCGAGCAGCACGATGTCGGTCCAGCCGACCTTGGCCAGATGATAGGCGACCGAGCAGCCGGAGACGCCGCCGCCGATGATGACGGCCCTCGCCTTGGGAGGAATGGTTTTGGGCGGATTGGTTTTGGTCAGAATGGTTTTCTGGG
Organism: Mesorhizobium sp. WSM4810; assembly: GCF_055811235.1. Classification (NCBI taxonomy): domain Bacteria; kingdom Pseudomonadati; phylum Pseudomonadota; class Alphaproteobacteria; order Hyphomicrobiales; family Phyllobacteriaceae; genus Mesorhizobium; species Mesorhizobium sp. WSM4810. Next base: position 154,068 of record NZ_JBVVQV010000004.1, read on the forward strand.
GCAGGGCGCTCATGCGGCCTCGCGGCGGTAGCTGGACGCGAAGCGGCGCAAGCGAAGGGTTGCTTCCAGAAGCACCGCCTCGGGCTGGCAGAGGCTGACGCGAATATGGCCGGCGGCGGCCTTGCCGAAGCTCGAGCCGGGCATGACGCCGACCTTTTCCTTGTCGAGCAGAGCCCAGGCGAATTTCTCGTCGTCCGGCTCGAGAGCCGAGATATCGAGCATGACATACATGCCGCCTTCGGAGCCGCGCACGGTGATGTTGTTCATGCCGCGCATGGCATCGAGGACGACGCTGCGCCGTGCGGCATAGCGTTCGGCGATCTCCTTGACGCCATAGCCGTTTTCCAGCGCCTCGGCGCAAGCGAGGCTGATGAACGCCGGCAGGCCGTAGGTGGTCACCAGATTGAGGTTGGTCAGCAGCGAGATCATCTGTTCGGGCCCGCTCAGCCAGCCCATCCGCCAGCCGGTCATGCCGTGGCTCTTCGACATGGAATTGATGACCAGCGTGCGTTCCGCCATGCCTGGCAGTGAACGCGGCGAGACGTGCTCGCCGCCGCCCAGCGTCCAATAGACCTCGTCCGACAGCAGCCAGAGGTCATGCTCCCGGCAGATCTGCGCCAGCTCTTCCAGCCGCTGGCGCGAATAGACGGCACCCGTCGGGTTGTTCGGCGTGTTGATCAGGATGGCGCGGGTGTTCGGCCGAAGTGCTGCGCGAATGTCGGCGGCGCGCGGCTGGAAACCATCCTCGGCGGGTGTCTCGACCACGGTGAAATCGGCGCCCGCCGCACTGAAGGTGTTTGGGTAGGTCGCGTAATAGGGCGCCACCACAATGGCATGGTCGCCCTGGTCGAGAACGGCCTGCACCGCCGCGTAAAGTGCCGCCTGCCCGCCCGGTGTGGCGATGACCTGGTCGGGGTTGGTCGTAACGCCGGTGCAGGCGGTCGAGGCCGCCGCCATGGCCTGGCGCAGGCGCGGAATGCCGGCAAGCGGGGTATAGTGGTGATTGCTGGCGCGAACCGCGGTCACGCAGGCTTCGATCGTCTGCGTCGGCGTGTCGAAATCATGGTCGCCGACCGACAGCATGATGATGTCCTCGCCGGCCTGCTTGCGCGTCCAGGCGGCGAAATGGACCTCCCAGCCGTCCTTGCCGGAAGGCACGATGCCGGAAATGCGCGATGACGGTCTGGGCATTATGCTACTCCCGAAATTTCGTAGCCGGCCTGTTCGAGCCGGACGCGCAGGGCCGCGATATGAGGCGGCCCGACTTCGCAGCAGCCGCCGACGATGTCGGCGCCGGCCTCGACCCAGCCGACTGCCTGGTCGGCATAGGCATCCGGATCGAGGTCGTGGCGGGCGTGCAGCACTTCCACCGTTCCGCCATGCTTGAGCGCCTCGACCGAGGTGAAGCCGTTGGCATAGGCGCCAACCGGCCCGCCGAGAGCGATCAGTTCGGGCAGCGCTGCAGCAATGGCTTCGGGCCGGCAGCAATTGATCAGCCTGGCTGCGACCGGCAGGCCGTCGAGAGCTCTTGCTGCCGCCGCTATGGTTTCGCCGCTGCGCAGCCGCGGCGCGCCGTGATCCGCGAGCGTCCACGACACCCACACCGGCTTGCCGCTTTCCGACGCGGCGGTGACAGCCGCGCGCGCCTCCTCGGCCGACGCCATGGTCTCGCACAGGAACAGATCGACACCGTCGGCCTGCTCGGCAACGATGCGGCGGTAGATGTCGAGCGTATCCTCGAAGGATATCGTCAGGGCCGGTGCGTAGCTGCCGAACAGCGGCGACAGGCAGCCGGCGATTGCCGCGTCGCCGGCCTGGTCGCGCGCTTGCCTTGCCAGTTCTATGCCGCGCTGCTGCAGCGGCTTGAACAGCTCTTCCGCGCCCTCGCGCGCCAGCCGCTCGGGGGTTGCGGAATAGGTGTTGATGGTGATGACGCGGGCGCCGGCCCGAATGAACTCCGCATGCAGGTCGCGCACCAGGTCCGGTTCGTCGATCAGCACCCTGGCCGACCATAGCGGGGTGGGATCGGAGCTGCTGCGGCGGACCAGTTCCTGGCCCATGCCGCCGTCGGTGAGAATGACTGAATTCATGCGCGCAACCTCTCGTTGTTTGGATCCCACAGCGGTTCGTCCTTCTGCACGACCGCCTTGAAGCGCTCGCCGAAGATCTCGACCTCGACCGCAGTTCCCGGCTCAGTCAGGTCGGCGCGCAGCACGCCGAGGGCGATCGACTTGTCGATCCGATGACCCCAGCCGCCGGACGTCGTCTCGCCGACGATCCGGCCGTCATGCCACAGCGTCGACATGGTTGGCGCGTCGCAGTCGCCGGGGTTTTCGACGACCAGCGTGACAAAGCGCTTCTTCACGCCCTGCTGCTTCTCGTTTTGCAGCGCCGCCTTGCCACGGAAATCCGGCTTGTCCCATTTGACGAAACGCTCCAGCCCACCCTGCAGGATTGAATAGTCGGTCGACAGGTCGCCTTTCCAAGCGCGATAGGATTTTTCAAGCCGCAATGAATCCAGCGCGTACATGCCAAACGGTTTCAGGCCATGCTTCTGCCCAGCCGCCCAGACGGCGTCGAACACGGTGGCGGTGTCGTCGATCCTGGTGTGGATTTCCCAGCCGAGTTCGCCGGCGAAGGACACACGCAACAGCCTTGCCCAACGGCCGGCAATTGTCGTCTCCTGGTGGGTCAGCCAGGGCAGAGCAAGGTCGGCGGCGCAGATATCGGCGAGGATTTTTCGCGAATTGGGCCCGGCGAGGATCTGCGTTGCGTATTCCTCGGTCCGGTCGACCAGCCTGAACGAGGCGTCCTTCGGCATGCGCCATTTCAGCCATTCAAAATCGTGCCATTGCGCCACCGCGGCGGTGATCAGCGTCATCAAATTCTCGTCGTGGCGAACGGCAGACATTTCTGTGACGATGCGGCCCTTGTCGTCGGCAAAATAGACGAGGCCGATGCGGCCGGGTTTCGGCACCAGGCCGGTGATCTGTTGGCTCAACCAGTCGGCCGCGCCCGGACCGTCGAGATTGAAGCGGGAGAACCCGGGCAGGTCCAAAATGCCGGCGGCATCGCGCACGGCAAGGCATTCTTCGCGCACGCGATGCTGCCACGGCCCGTCGCGGCGGAAGGTCAGCGTCGCGGTTTCCGAGACGTCGTCGCCGGCCTGCGCGTACCAGGTGGCGCGCTCCCAGCCATTATAGGCGTCGAAGCAAGCGCCGAGCGCCTTGATGCGATCATGGATCGGCGACAGTTTGCGGTCGCGGCCTGCCGGCCAGGCATGGCGCGGGAACTGGATGGCGTATTCGTTGCCGTAGATTTCCATGCCCTTGGCGACGCAGTAATCCGGGGCCGAGGCAAAGCTGGTGAAGCGCCGCGGATCGCAGGACCACATGTCCCATTCGGTTTGGCCTTCAGTCACCCATTCGGCCAGCACCTTGCCGGCGCCGCCGCCCTGGGCGATGCCGAAGGTGAAGACGCAGGCCTCGAAGGCGTTCGGCACGCCGGGCATCGGGCCGATCAGCGGGTTGCCGTCCGGCGCGTAGGGGATCGGACCGTTGATGACCTTGGACAGGCCGGCGGTGCCGAGAATCGGCACCCGGGCGACGGCATCGGCCATATAGTCCTCGAGCCGGTCGAGATCGTCGGGGAACAGCTGGAACGAAAAATCGTCTGGCATCGGATCGTTGTGGCCGACCCAATGCGCACGGCAATTGCGCTCATAGGGGCCGAGATTCATGCCGTTCTTTTCCTGGCGCAGATAATAGGAGGTGTCGACGTCGCGCAGCAGCGGCAGTTTCTTGCCCTGCTCCTTAGACCACGCGGCCAGTTCGGGGATTTCCTCGAAGAGGATATATTGATGGCTCATCACCATCATCGGCACGTCGCGGTCGAACATCCTGCCGACTTCGGCCGCACGGTAGCCGGCGGCGTTGACGACGATCTCGCAGCGGATCTCGCCCTGAGCGGTCTCGACCACCCACTCGTCCTTGTCGCGGCGCACGCCGGTGACCGGACAGAAGCGAATGATCTTCGCACCCAGGTCGCGGGCGCCCTTGGCCAGCGCCTGGGTCAACTGCGCCGGGTCGATGTCGCCGTCGCTCGGATCGTAGAGCGCGCCCTTCAATTCATGCGTTTCGATGAACGGGTAGCGGCGCTTGATCTCGTCGAGCCCGACCACATCGATGTCCATGCCCTGGTAGCGGCCCATGCCCTTGGCGCGCTGAAACTCCTGCATGCGCTGGGCTGTATGGGCCAGCCTGAGCGAGCCGGTGACATGGTAGTTCATGGGATAGCCAACCGCGTCGGCCAGCCCGCGATAGAGCTCGGTCGAATAGCGCTGCATGTTCATCAGCGACCATGACGAGGAGAAGGTCGGCACGTTGCCGGCCGCATGCCAGGTTGAGCCGGAGGTGAGCTCGTTCTTTTCGAGGAGCACGCAGTCGGTCCAGCCCGCCTTTGCGAGATGGTAGAGCGCCGACGCACCCACGACACCGCCTCCGATGATCACCACACGTGCCGTGGTCGGCAAACCGGCCATATTCTTCTCCAGACCTCTAGTAGACAGGTGGCGAAACCACCCAGATGACCACCGCCGGCTCCGCACCGGGATTGCGCCAGCGGAACGGCTTGCCGTCGAAGCGAAAGGAGTCGCCTTCGCCAAGCCGGTGCCAGACGCCTGATATCTCGATGTCGAAGCTGCCGGAAGCGACATATCCGGCTTCCTCCGTCGGCCGGCGGGCTTCGGTCTTCAGTTCAGCACCCGGCGCGAAGACCGAACGCAGCATCTCGAAGCTACCGCCGAGATCGGGCGAAAGAAGCTCCTCCACCAGGCCGGAATCGCTTGTGCCAAGCGTGCGGCGGCTGCCGGCGCGGACGACCACGCCGCGCTCGTTCTCGACGGGCACGTCGTGGCTGAAGAACAGGCTGACCGGCACGCCGAACAATTCCGCGAAGCCTCTGAGATCGCTAAGCGACGGTATCGACAGGCCGCGCTCGACCTGACTGACCCAGCCGACCGAGCGGCCGAGCTTCAGGCCGGTCTCGGCAAGCGTCAGCCCGCGCGCCCTGCGCAGCGCCCTGATATCGCCGGCCAGCAGCCGTTCGCGGTTTTCCTGCTCCGATCTGACGGCGGTTGAGGTCAAAGCTTTTTTCTCGGTAAAAATCTGTCTGGTGAAATTGGTGAAAAATTGAGGGCAAATATCATCAGGGGTCAGGTTCGTGAAAAAATCAAGAGAATTTTCATGAGGGCCACAAGATTTGCTTGCGCCGTTTTGACGGTTCAGGCAAAGGCTTGGCCTCGAACGGCCAGTGAGGGCGTCCGGTCGAGGCTTGCGTTAGAGCGCCATGCGTCAAATTGGACCGCAATGGTGCTCTCTCATTTCTAGACGGCGCATGTATCCTTTCCGGAATCGATTCCGGTTTCCGTGGCACGCGCAAAGGGACGCCCATGCTGGAAAACAGGACTAAGATTACGGACGGCGCGGCGATCGTCGACGAGGCGATCACGTCGCGCCGTTCGGTGCGGGCGTTCCTGCCCGACATGGTCGACGACGAGACGATCCGCGCCATACTCGCCGTTGCCGCGCGGGCGCCTTCGGGCACCAACATGCAGCCCTGGCGGGTCTACGTGACCAGGGGCGAGGTCAAGCAACGGATCACCGACGCCATCCTCAACTCCGGCATCCGTGCCGAAAAGGCCGAGTGGGACGAGTATCGCTACTATCCCGACCAGTTCTTCGAGCCCTATCTGACCCGGCGGCGAGCCAACGGCTTCGGCCTCTACAGCGTGCTCGGCATTGGCCGGCGTGAGGTCGACAGGATGCGCGCGCAGCACGACCGCAACTTCGTCTTCTTCGACGCACCGGTCGGCATGATCTTCACCGTTGACCGGCGGCTGAACAAGGGCTCGTGGATCGATTACGGCATGTTCCTGCAGAACATCATGGTGGCGGCTCGGGGCAGGGGTCTGCACACCTGCCCGCAGGCGGCCTTTGCACCCTATCACAAGCAGATCAGGCCGGTGCTCAACATTCCCGACGAGGAGATCGTCGTCTGTGGCATGGCGCTTGGCCGTGAGGACACATCCAAGCCCGAAAACGCGTTCCGCACCGACCGCGCGCCGCTGGAAGAGTGGGTGACGTTCGCCAGTTGAGGTGACGCCAAGCGTGGTGACGACGCGCCGCGTCGGTCTACTGCACTTCGTAGCCGACTTCCTCGCTGGCGTGACAGAGCGCCTTCCAGAACGAGCGCGAAAACGAGCGGAACACATAGATGTCGAACTGGTCGGCGCCGGTGCGCTGGATCTGGGCGAAGACGTCATGATGCATGGTCGAGCGGCCGGCACCGACCGGGAAGGCCGGCAGCGCGAAGTCGATGGCGAAGAACTTTGCCAGCACCCATTCGGCCCTCGGTCCGGCGATGCGGATCGCGGTGCGGCCATGCGACAGGTCAGTCACCGTGCCGATATCAGGGGTGACGACATTGGCAAAGGCCGATGCCAGGCCCTCGGCCTCGTCGACCACGGTGAATTTTCCCGGCGCAAAACCGAACACCGACCTCACGCCGTCGGTGCTGCCGGCGCCGGCGCCATCGGGCAGCGCAAGGCCGGTAACGGTGCGAATGCCTGCTATCAACGCCTTCTGCTGGCCCGGCCAGGCAGCGAGCTGCAGGATCGATCCCGGCCTGGTTTCGGATAGGATGACCTCGATGCCGTGTTCGAAATCGCCATGCGAGCCGGTGCGCAGCTCCAGCTCAAGCGGGGATTGGCGCTCAACCATGCATGCGGCTCCCGTCCGGATCAAAGAAGTGGTTGGAGACGATCTCGACCGGGCCGAACCGGTTGCGCAGAGGATCGGAGATATGGGCGCGCGTGCCGCGCCGTGCCTTGCCGTCCTTGACCAGAGCGAGCGCGATGTACTTGCCGAGCGCCGGCGAATAACAGCAAGCGGTGATGTGGCCGATGGAATCGTGCGGATTGGCTTCGTCAAGCGCTTCGACGATGTGCGCGCCGCCGTTGAGCGGCTGGTTGTCCAGCGAAATCAGGCCGACGAGTTCCAGGCGGCCAGGCGCGATCAGGCCCTCGCGATCCATCATCGCCGAGCCGATGAAGGGCTTCTTCCTGGACAGCATCCAGTCGAGATGCAGGTCGCGTGCGGTGGTGCGGCCGTCGATCTCGGCGCCGGTGACGTGGCCTTTCTCGATGCGCAACGTGCCAAGCGCCTCAAGCCCGTAGGTCACCAGTCCGAACGGCTTGCCGGCTTCGATCAAGGCTTCCCAGACAAGTGCGCCGTAGCCGGCGCCGGAGTAGACTTCGAAGGCCATTTCGCCGGAGAAGGAAAGCCGGCAGATCATCACCGGCACGCCTGATATCTTGCCGTGCACGATGCCCATGAAAGGCAGGGTTGCGTTGTCGACGGCGGTGCCGGTGACGCAAGCAGCAAGGATCTCTCTCGCCCTAGGCCCGCCGATCGCCGCACCCGCCCATTCGTCGGTCACCGAGGTGACATGGACCTTCAACTCCGGCCAGATGACGTCGAGGAAATACTCCAGATGCTGCATCACCTTGCCGGCATTGGCGGTGGTGGTGGTCATCAGGAAGTCCTGTTCGCCGAGCCGCCACGTCGTGCCGTCGTCGAAGGCGAGGCCGTCCTCGCGCAGCATCAGCCCGTAGCGGGCCTTGCCGACGGCCAATGTCGAGAACATGTTGGTGTAAACCCGGTCGAGGAATTCCGCCGCGTCCGGGCCCTGCACGGCGATCTTGCCCAGCGTCGAGACATCGACGATGCCGGCGCTCTCCCGCGTCGCCCTGGCTTCGCGCACATAGGCCTGCTCGATCGTCTCGCCGGGATGGCCATAAATCATCGGGCGATACCAGAGGCCGGCTGAATACATGGTCGCGCCGTTGGCGACGTGCCAGTCATGCATCGGCGTCAGTCGTTCGGGCCTCAAGTCGCCGAAACGCTCCGCGGCCAGTGAGCCGATCGACACGGCCGAAAAAGGTGGGCGAAAGCGTGTCGTGCCGACTTCGGGAATCGGCTTGCCCAGCGCCTCGGCCATGATGGCGAGGCCGGGTATGTTGGAGCTCTTGCCCTGGTCGGTCGCCATGCCGAGCGTGGTGTAGCGCTTCAAATGCTCGACCGAGACAAAGCCTTCGCGATGCGCCAGCCGTACATCCTCCGCCGTCACGTCGTGCTGGAAATCGACGAAGCTTTTTCCATCGGCCCTGATCTCGAACACCGGGGCCGGGTCGGGACCGCCGGGTGCGGCTTCGACGACCGGCAGGGCCGTTGGCGCACCTGTTCCACCTGCCGCCGAAAGCCCGGCGGCGCGGCCTTCGGCGATTGCCTCGGCGGTGGAAAAGCTGCCGGTGAAAGCGCCGGCGCCAATCCATTGCTGTGTTGGCCATCGCTGTGTTGGCCATTGCTGGGTTGGCTTCGGTGGCAGGAAGGCTTGTCTGGCGGCATTCCATTCCGCCTTGGCGCCGGCCTGGCTGGCCAGATGGATGGTCGGCGACCAGCCTCCCGATATCAGCAGGCAGTCGGCTTGAATGCTGCGCGCCTCGCCGGCAAGCGCGCCGTTGGCCATGTCGAAGCTCTGCACCTTGACGCCGGACAGCGCCTTGCCGCCTTCGGTGGCGACCACGGCGTGACCGAAAAGGATCTTGGCTTCCGCTTCATCGGCGAGCTCGCGCATCTCGCTCGAAAGCTCCGGCCGCACGTCGACGATCGCGACAATCGCCGCGCCGGCCTTCTTCAGCGCCAGGGCGGAGCGATAGGCGCTGTCATTGTTGGTGAACAGTGCGATCCTGTTGCCCGCCAGCACGCCGTACTCGTTGGCGTAGCGCTCGGCGGCATGCGCCAGCATCACTCCCGGCCGATCGTTGCCCGGAAACACCAGCGGCCGCTCGAAGGAGCCGGTGGCCAGCACCACCGACTTGGCGTGAATGATCCAGTAGCGATGGCGTGGTTCGCCCTTGCCGGGCCTCTCCTTATGGTCGGCAACCCGTTCAAGCGCGGCGAGCGTGTTGCCGTCATAATACCCCCAGACCGTGGTGCGTGGCAGCAGGCGGACATTGTCATAGCCTTCGAGCTGGCCGGCGGCTCGCGCTGCCCAGTCGGCCCCGGGCATCCCGTCGATCGTTTCGCCCGACCAGTTGGCCGAGCCGCCGAAATGCGGTTCGAGTTCGCTGAGGATGACACGCGCGCCCTGATCGGCGGCTGCCCTGGCGGCCATCAGTCCGGCCGGACCGGAACCGACCACCAGCACATCGCAGAAGGCGTTCATGCGCTCGTAACGCGCCGTGTCGGCAGCGGTCCCGGCGCGGCCGAGACCGGCGGCGCGGCGGATGAAATGCTCGCAGAACATCCAGAAACGCGTGCTCTTCAGCGGGCCGATCGCGGGCCCCATGAAGGTCTTGTAATAGAAGCCGGCAGACAGAAGCTTGCCGCCGAGCTGGTTGGCGGCGCTGACATCCCAGGCCAGCGATGGAAAGCGGTTCTGGCTGACGGCGGTCAGCCCATCATGGATCTCGACCATGGTCGCGGCGATGTTGGGCTCGCGAACCTCGCCCCGCAACACCGTCACCAGGGCGTTCGGTTCCTCGACGCCTGCTGTCAGCACCCCGCGAGGACGGTGATATTTGAACGAGCGTCCGAACAGGGTGACGCCATTGGCCAGCAGCGCTGAGGCAAGCGTGTCGCCGGCATGGCCGGTGTAAGGCGCGCCGTCGAAGGTGAACCGGATGGTTCGCAGCCGGTCGATCCGGCCACCGGCATCGGTGCGGCGCGGGCTCATGACTTGGCCTCCGCCTTGTGCCGGGCAGCCACTTTGTGGTCGCCGCGCGTGAACGCGACGCTGGAGATCTCGTGTGTCAGCGTGTTGCGCACGACCCTGAGATGGGCGCGGCAGCCGCCGGAATGCTGCCAGATCTCGTTGTGGTCACCCGCCGGGTTCAATCGGTCATAGACATAGGCGTTCCAGGCATCGAGGTCCTGCGAGGCAGGCTGAGGGCGCTCGCGGTTGCCGTCACCCTGATAGGTGAACTCGATGACGTCGCGCGGGCCGCAATAAGGGCAGGTAATCAGCATGCGATTGTATCTTCTCGTTTGACCATGATCTTGGCCGAAAACCGGTTTCCAATCTTGGTTACGCCAACCTGCGGTTCGGGATCATGGTTTAATGCAGCCGCGGCGTCGCGCCCTGGCCCTTGTCGTCGATCACCAGGCCGCGATGGAAGCGATCCAGGGTGAAGGGCGCGTTGATGTCGTGCGGTTCATCCTTGGCTATGGTCCACGCAAAGCACCAGCCGGAGGCCGGCGTCGCCTTGAAGCCGCCGTAGCACCAGCCGCAGTTGAGATACATGCCCGGCAGCGGGCCGGTGGTGATGATGGGAGAACCGTCCATCGACATGTCGCAAACGCCACCCCAGGAGCGCAGCATGCGAACCCGGGCGAGACCCGGAAACAGCGCCAACATCTCGCTCATCACCTCGTCGACAACAGGCAAACTGCCGCGCTGGGCGTAGCTGTTGTAGCCGTCGAGGTCACCGCCATAGACAAGGCCGCCCTTGTCCGACTGCGACATGTAGAAATGGCCCATGCCGAAAGTCAGGACCGTGTTGATGAACGGCTTCAGCGATTCCGTCACGAAGGCCTGCAGCACCTGGCTCTCGATCGGCATCGTATCGATGCCGGCGAGCCGCATGACTTGCCCGGTGCTGCCGGCCACCGCGACCGCCACCTTCCTGGCGCGAACCTCGCCGCGCGAGGTCGTGACGCCTGATATGCGGTCGCCGTCGCGCAGGAAGCCGGTGACCTCGCAATTCTCGATGATGTCGACGCCACGGCGGTCGGCGCCGCGCGCATAGCCCCAGGCGACGGCATCGTGGCGGGCGGTGCCGGCGCGCCGCTGCATTAGGCCGCCGACGATTGGGAAGCGCGCCGTGGCGGAGACGTCCAGCGCCGGCACCAGGCGCGCGATCTCGGCCGTGGTCATCAGTTCGGCGTCGACGCCGAGATGGCGCATGGCGTTGCCGCGGCGGGCAAAATCGTCGAGCTGGGCGGGCGTGTGCGCGAGGTTGAGGCAGCCGCGCTGCGAGAACATGACGTTGTAGTTGAGATCGTGCGACAGGTTCTCCCACAGCTTCATCGAATGTTCGTAGAAGCGCGTGTTGGCCGGCAGCAGGTAGTTGGAGCGGACGGCTGTCGTGTTGCGGCCGACATTGCCGGAGCCGAGCCAGCCCTTTTCCAGCACCGCCACGTTGGTGATGCCGTGCTCCTTGGCGAGATAATAGGCGGTCGACAGGCCATGGCCGCCGCCGCCGATGACGATCACGTCGTAGGACGCCTTCGGATCCGGCTTGCGCCAGGCCGGCTTCCAGTCCTTGTTGCCGGTCAGCGCATTTTTGAGAAGCGAGAAGGCCGAATATTCCGCCATTCTTTTTGTTGTCCGTTCTGGCTTTTCGTCAGCCGTTTTGGGCGATGCGGCACATTATAGAGCAGGCCGCTGCCGCAAAGCCAATATTGCGCCATCGCTTTTCGACTGGCCGACTCCGAAGGGCGGCAGGGCGGGACGGCTTGCTCCCCGGTATCAGCGTCTTTATCAAGGGCAAGCTTTAGAACGCCTTACCGCCTGTGAGTCGCCAAACGATCATGCTTTTCCGACTGCTCCGCTTCGTACTGGTCCTGGCGACCGTCGCCTCGGCGCCGCTGTCGATTGATGCGGCGGCGCAGGGGCTTGAGCAGGCTGCCTCCGGAGTGGTCGCCGACCAGCAGAAAATCCTGCAGGACCTGACGACGAGGACCGACAATCTCGAAAAGAAAATCCAGGAGGACGGTGACGACGACGCCAGCCTTGTCGACATCCGCCTGCAGCTCGAGGAAATGTCGCGAGGTGCGCTGGACAGCGCGCTTGTCTTCCGCCCGCGCCTTTCGGAGATCAACGCAAGGCTCGATCAGCTCGCGGCGCCGCCGGCCGCGGGCCAGCCACCCGAACCCGACATCGTGACCAGCGAACGCCAGGCGCTGGCGTCCGAAAAGGCCGAGATCAATGCTGTCATCGCCGCGGCGCAAAACCTGTCGATCCGAATCAGCGGCCTCATCGCCAAGATCGCCAATATGCGCAGCGAGCTGTTTCGCAATCTGCTCACCAAGCGCTACGTGCTGTCCGACGCGTTGAGCCCTGAAGTCATTTCCGATGCCAATGGTGAATTTACCGGCTTCAACAAGGCAGTGTCGTCGTGGCTGGCCTTTGTCTTCAAGTTCAAGTTCCAGGCCGTGCTGGCCGCGACCTTGACGGCGCTTTCCCTGGCGGCGGTGCTTTTTGTCGGTGGGCGGCGTTTGTTCGGGGGTATCTTCGAAGCGGACCCGTCGGTCGAAGATCCGTCCTATCTCAGCCGGTTGTCGGTGGCGTTCTGGTCGACATTGCTGCCGACGCTGGCGGTCGGCGTCTTCCTGGTCTCGACCGTGTTCTTTTTCAACTATTACAATGTGTTGCGCGGCGACATTGGCGTTTTCCTGAAGGCGCTGGTCGGGGTCATCGCGGTGGTGTTCTGCGTCAACCGACTGGCCAATGCGACGCTGGAGCCGCGGCTGCCGAACTGGCGGCTCATCCCCGTTGAATCAGGCCCGGCACGCTGGCTGGTGCGGCTGACGACCGCCATGGCGGTAGTGATCGGCGTCAACTATTTCCTGTCGGTGGTCAACGACACGATGGGCTCGCCGCTGTCGCTGACCATCGCCAGAAGTTTTGTCGCCACCGTCATCGTCGGCATCATCCTGATCCTGATGGCGCTGCTGAAGCCGTTCAAGGCCACCGACGGAAGCTGGCGCCCCTGGCCGGCGTGGCTGCGCTACACCGCTGTCGCGCTAGGCCTTTTCACCATTGCCACGGCGCTGCTCGGCTATATCGGCCTTGCCATCTTCGTCTCGCTGCAGGTCGTGGTCACCGGTACCATTCTGGTGACCGCCTATATCGGCTTCCTGTCAGCGCGGGCGATCAGCGAGGAAGGTGGCTTTGCCAACACGTCGATCGGGCGCTGGCTATCGACCAATTCCAGTTATGAGGAGTCCGCGCTCGACCAGCTCGGCTTGGTCGTCAGCGTCGCCATCAACCTGATGATCGTGCTGGTGTTCCTGCCGATGATCCTGTTGATGTGGGGCTTCCAGCCCGGCGACATCGAGGCCTGGGCGTACAAGCTGGCGACGGGCCTCACCGTCGGCTCCGTGACGATCTCGGTGACCGGCATCCTCACCGGCATCGTCGTCTTCATCATCGGCTATTTCCTGACGCGCTGGTTCCAGGGCTGGCTCGACGGCTCGGTGATGGCGCGCGGCAAGGTCGATACCGGCGTGCGCAACTCGATCCGGCTGGCGGTCGGCTATGCCGGCGTCGCGCTCGCAGCCCTCGTCGGCGTCTCGGCGGCGGGCATCGATCTCTCCAACCTGGCGCTTGTCGCCGGCGCCCTGTCGCTCGGTATCGGCTTTGGCCTGCAGAATGTCGTCTCCAACTTCGTCTCCGGCCTGATCCTCTTGGCCGAGCGGCCGTTCAAGGTCGGCGACTGGATCGTCGCCGGTGAGATCAGCGGCACGGTCAAGAAGATCAGCGTGCGCGCTACCGAGATCGAGACGTTCCAGCGGCAGTCGGTGATCCTGCCCAATTCAAACCTGATCAACAATGCGGTCGGCAACTGGACGCACCGCAACAAGCTCGGTCGCATCGACATCAAGGTCGGCGTCGCCTACGGCAGCGACGTCAAGCAGGCCCATGCTGTGCTGTTGGAGATTGCGCGCGGCCATCCGCTGGTGCTGAAAAATCCGGAACCCTTCGTGCTGTTCACCAATTTCGGGGCGGCCGCTCTCGAATTCGAAATCCGTGTGTTCCTGGCCGACGTGATGAACGGCAACATCGTGCAGAACGACATTCGGTTTGCCGTCCTCGACGAGTTCGCCGATCAGCATATCGAAATTCCGTCGGCGCCGCGCGCCGTCGTCGAGACCAAGAAGCATGAGGCGTGGCCGATCGATGACGACAAGATCGAAGTCGATTTTGCCGAACAGGAGCAAGCAAAGGCGGAAGCCGTGGCCGAGACGAAACGCCTGGCCAGATCCGGGCGCAAGACCCGCAAGCCGGATCCCGATTAGGGTTTATTGATATTCAGCCGGCCTGCGAACGGCTGATACCTGCGCTTCCGACGCAGCCAAAGCAATTGCGGCATGAATGCGGCATTCAGTTGCCGTTCAGCTGGCATCTCATATAAGCTCACATGCAAAGGGCGGAAATGCCTTGCGAAATGCAACAGAGGCGGTGGCAACACCGATACTGCAAATGTGGAAGTCGCTCGTCGCCGCCATCGCTTTTCTTGCCGTGGGCGGTTCAGCCTTTGCCGCCAGCGCCACCAACAAGGACGCCGAGACCCGCACACTCGTCGTGACCGAAGGCGGTGGCAAGACGGAGCTGGCGCTGGCCGCCGGCGAAACCGCTGAATTCTGCCCGACCGGCTGTTTCGTTACCATGCCGAATGGCGACCTCGAAGCGCTGACCGGTTCGGAAACAATCGAAATCTCTGGCGGCGTCGCCCGCATCAAGTAACCGCGTCAAAAAACGTTGACTAGTTTTTAGAAGGCCGGGCAAATGCCCGGCCTTTGATCGTTTCGGGTTATCGAAACTTAACGATGAAAGGGAAAATACCGTCCCGAAAGCCAGGCCGGGCCGGACGCTTTAACGATCGCTGCGCTGTTGCCCGCTATATCGGGCCGAAGACGCCGAAGCATGGGGTTTTGGATCGGCGCCTGATCCTTTCCGAAAGGTCGACTTTCGGGATCATGCGCTTTTAGGCAGGGCAACGAAGAATGGATGTGCGGTCGGACAGGAACGCAATCCCGCTTGCTGTCGATCTCGACGGCACGCTGATCGCGACGGACCTGTTGTGGGAAGGTCTGTTCATCCTTCTCAAGAAGAATCCGCTCTATGTTTTCCTGGTGCCGTTCTGGCTCGCCGGCGGGCCGGCGCGGTTGAAGCAGGCCATCGCTCAACGCATCGACATCGATCCTGCGTCGCTGCCCTACCGCGAGGCGCTGCTTCAGCGCCTTCGCACCGAACATGGCGAAGGCCGCAAGATCGTGCTGGCGACCGGGACGCCGCGTAAATTCGCCGAGGCGATCGCCGCACATCTCGGGATATTCGATCGCGTCCTGGCGACTGACGGCCCCCACAACATGACGTCAGGCAGAAAGCGCGCCTCGCTTGTCGCCGCCTATGGCGATGGCGGCTTCGACTATGCCGGCAACAGTCGGCGCGACCTTAAGGTATTCGACGCCGCGCGCACGGCAATCGTCGTCGCGCCCGACCGTCATGCCGCGCGCTGGCAGGCCGCGCACAGTGCTGAAATCATGCCGGCGCCGAAGCCGACATTCAGAACCATCGTCAAGATGCTGCGCGTTCATCAGTGGCTGAAAAACTCGCTGATCGCAGTGCCGATGGTGCTGTCGCACGAATACTTCAACGCCGACATGATCTGGGAATGCCTGCTGGCATTCGTCTCGTTCAGCGCGGTCGCTTCCGCCATATACATCCTCAATGATTTCTTCGATCTCGCGCTCGACCGCAAACACCTGACCAAGCGCAACCGGCCATTCGCCAGCGGCGCGCTGTCGATCCCGTTCGGCCTCGGTTCAATGATGGTGCTGCTCGCAATAGGCCTTGGCGCAGGGCTTCTGCTGCCGATCGAATTCCTCGGCGTGCTCTGCGGCTACATGGTCATCACCACCGGCTATTCGCTGTCGTTCAAGCGCATGCTTCTGATCGACGTGCTGACATTGGCCAGTCTCTACACCATCCGCGTTCTGGCTGGCGCCGCGGCGACCGGGGTCGACGTCTCGTTCTGGCTGCTGGCCTTCTCGATCTTCTTTTTCCTGTCGCTGGCGCTGGTGAAGCGGTTTGTCGAGCTGCGCACGACCGCCATTCCGGCCGGCGAGCGCATTGCCGGCCGCGGCTACCGCACCGAAGACCAGGAGATCGTCGCCCAGGCGGGCATGGCGTCGGCCTTTTCCTCGGCGCTGGTGCTGGCGCTCTATATGGACAGCGCTGCGGTGCGCGAACTTTATCCGCATCCTTGGCTGGTCTGGCCGCTGGCGCCGATCGTGCTTTACCTGACCATGCGCGTCTGGATTCTCGCCCGCCGCGACCAGATGCATGACGATCCGGTCGTCTTCATCATCCGCGACTGGCGCAGCCAGATCGTCGTGCTCATCGGCGCTGTGTTTCTGGTCGTCGGAGGCTGGTAGACGTGGGGCAGGAGCGGTTCCAGAGCTTCGGTCTTGCCACGCCACCGGCACTCGATGTGATCCCGGCGGACGACGCTGTTGCGCTGCTGAAGAGCGGCAAGGCGACAAGAAACGCTTTGCTCGCCTACGGCAACGGCCGCTCCTATGGCGATTCCTGCCAGAATGGAGCCGGCACGATCGTCGATATGCGGCCGCTGAACAGGATCCGCGCCTTCAATGCCGAGACCGGCGTGATCGAGGCCGAGGCCGGCGTGCTTCTGTCCGACATCATCGCCCATGCAGCGCCATACGGCTTCTTTCCCGCCGTCGTTCCGGGTACGCAGTTCGTCACGCTCGGCGGCGCCATCGCCAACGACGTTCACGGCAAGAATCATCACCGGCGCGGCACCTTCGGCTGCCACGTCGAATCCTTGACGCTGCTCAGATCAGACGCACAGGCCCATTATTGCTCGGCCACCGAGAATGAACGCCAGTTCGCGGCGACGATCGGCGGCATGGGGCTGACTGGCCTGATACTGTCCGCATCGATCCGGCTGATGAGGGTGCCATCGCTCGACATCATCGAGAAGGTGACGCCGTTCCGTAATCTCGGCGAGTTCTTCGAACTTGCAGAAGCGGCCGATCAGGCCAACGAATACGTCGTCGCCTGGATCGACCAGCTTGCCGGCGGCCAAAGTCGCGGGCGCGGGCTGCTGTTCACCGGCAATCACGCCGAGCATGGCTCCCATGTGGCCTTGCGGGCCGGTGAAAATCTTTCGGTGCCGTTCCAGCCGCCGTTCAACGTGCTCAACCGGCCGTTCCTGACTGCGTTCAATGCCGCCTACCGGTGGAAGAAAGGCCGGTCGACAGCGCCGCGCCAGGTCGGGTACCAGGGTTTCTTCTTTCCGCTCGACGGCGTCGGCAACTGGAACCGGCTCTATGGGCCGAACGGGCTTTTCCAGCACCAGAGCGTGATGCCGCAAGACGTCGCGCGCCGAGTGGTGCCGACGTTGCTTGCGGCGGCAAAACGGGCCAGGCAGGGCTCGTTCCTCACAGTCCTGAAGCGCTTCGGCGGGGTCCGCTCGCCGGCACTGCTGTCGTTCCCGCGGCCGGGTTTCACGCTGACGCTGGATTTCCCCAACCGTGGCCGGGCGACGCTGGCGCTGCTGAAGGAACTCGACCAAATCACAGTCGAGGCCGGTGGCGCGATCAATCCCTACAAGGACGCCCGCATGGGCGACGACGTTTTCGCAGCCTCCTTTCCGGAATGGCAACGCCTCGAAGCGATCCGCGATCCCGCCTTCATGTCGAGTTTCTGGGCGCGAACGGCGAAAAAGCTCGAGGCGCGACACGGAACCGCCGAAGCCGCGGAATAGATAACATTCGAATATGTCGTGGTTAATGCGTCGATAACTCAAGCTTTCCTCAAGACTTTTTGTGCTTCACGAAATGTTTGGAGGTTTTCAATAGGACGGGGGAGGGTTGATGGAAAAAACATGAAATACATCGTCTTCATTCTGTTCACGGTCATGACCAATGCCGCCGCGCAACTCATGCTGAAGCAGGGCATGATGTCACTCGGTTCGATTTCCTTCGAAGGCGCCAATCCGTTGCTGAAGCTGTTGCAGATCGTCTTCAGCCCATGGATTTTCCTCGGCCTGTGCACCTTCGTCATCTCGATGGCGTCGCACCTCTATGTGCTGTCCAAAGTAGAGCTCAGCTTCGCCTATCCGTTCCTCAGTCTCGCCTATGTCGCCGTTGCGATCTTCGCCTATTTCATTTTCCGCGAAGACCTCAATGGCTGGCGTATCGCCGGCATCGCTTTCATCTGCGTCGGCACGGTGCTGATCGCCCAAAGCGGCCGGGATTTGGGTGGTCGCGGGCATGACGAGGAAACCGCCTCCCTTTCGTCCGACAAGATTCACAGTGGGATCGTTCGATGAGACATGTGATCTTCGGCGGCGACGGTTTCGTCGGCCGCCACCTTGCCCCAAAACTTCTGGCCGACGGCGAGGAGGTGGTCGTCGCCGATATCGCTAAAAGCGACCTGCCGCATTACCGCTCCGCCCGATATGTCGGGTGCGACGTCACCGATCCGGCCTCGGTCGATTCGGTCGGGCTGAAGGCCGACGACATGGTCTATAATCTGTCGGCGAAAATGCTGTCGCCGATCCAGGTGCGCGCCAGGCGCCACGAATTCTTCTTCCCGGTGAATTTCCACGGCACCGAGCACATCATGCAGGCGATGGACAGAGCCGGCGCGCCCAAGCTCGTCCATTACACGACCGACATGATCTACGGCCACACGGTCACGCAGCCGATGACCGAGGAACACCCGGTTGCGCCGCTCGGCGAGTATGGCTGGTCGAAGCAGAAGACCGAGGAACTGGCCGTCGAATGGCGCAAGCGCGGCATGTCGATCTCGCTGTTTCGGCCGCGCCTGATCATCGGCCCCGGCCGCCTCGGCATCCTCGAAAAACTGTTCAAGCTGATCGACTGGAACCTTCCGGTGCCGATGATCGGCTCGGGCAAGAACCCGTATCAGTTCATCTCGGTGTTCGACTGCGCCGAGGCGGCGCGCGCCGCGTGGAAGGCCGGCGTGCCTGATGAGGCCTATAATCTCGGCTCGCTCAACCCGCCGCCGGTCCGGAAATTGCTCGGCGACCTGATCAGGCATGCCGGCTCGAAATCGATCCTGATCCCGACCCCGGGCTGGGCAGTCAAGCGAACGCTCGACCTGCTCGACCTCTTGAACATGCCGATCATGGATCCGGAGCAGTATCTGATCGCCGACGAGGACTGCGTGCTCGACGTGTCCAAGGCCGAACGCCAGCTCGGCTGGGTGCCGCAATATCGCGACGAGGACATGCTGATCGCCGCCTACAGCGAATATCGCGCCAAGAAAGACGGCCATGCCGTCGCCGCCAAACATGTGCCCGCCGAGTGACGGGCCAGCAGGAGACTCTTGAGATGACCGTGATGACCAAGCCAGACCACACGACTGCGCGCGCCACGGTCAGCGCGCCGGCGCTTTCGCCCGCCACCACCGCCAAGCCCGATCTGATCAGCGTCGAGCAGGCCAAGGCGATGGACGTCGCGCGCATGACCGACCTGTTCAAGGCGCATCTCAACCCCGGCCAGCTGCATTTCATGAAGCTGCTCGGCTTCCACAAGATCAAGGTCGAGCGCGCCGAAGGCATGTTCTACATCGACCAGAACGGCCGCAAGATCCTCGATTTCTTCGGCGGCTTCGGCTCGCTGGCCTTCGGCCACAATCATCCGCGCCTTCTCGAGGCGCGCAAAAAGTTCCAGGAGGAGAAGCGGCAGGAGATCGCCATCGCCTTCATGTCGCAGTATGCGGCGGCGCTGGCGCACAATCTCGCCAAATGCTCGCCCGGCGACCTCGACATGGTGTTTCTGGGCTCTTCCGGCTCCGAAGCCATGGAGGCGGCGGTGAAGCTCGCCGAGCGCGCCGCCGGCCCGAAGCGGCCGAAAATCGTCTATGCCGAGAATTCCTTCCACGGCAAGACCAAGGGCGTGCTGGCGATCACCGACGGCTCGCTCTATCGCGCCGACTTCAAGATGGCCGACAATGTCATGCGCATTCCGTTCGGCGACGTCGAAGCGGTCGAGCGCACGTTCCGCTCCGATCCCGAGGTCGGCGTCATCGTGCTCGAAACCATCCAGGGCGGCGGCGGGATCATCCAGGCGCCTGCCGAATACTGGCAGAAGCTGCGTGCGCTCTGCGACCAATACGGTGTTCTGTGGGTCGCCGACGAGGTGCAGTGCGGCTATGGCCGCTCAGGCCGCTTCTATGCCTTCGAGCACTACGGCGTCGTTCCGGACGTGACGGCGCTGGCAAAGTCGCTCGGTGGCGGCAAGGCGGCGGTCGGCGCGATGATCGCCAGGCGCGAGGTCTATATGAAGGCCTACGGCACGCCGAAGACTGCGATGATCCACGCCATGGCCACCTTCGGCGGCATGGGCGAGGCCTGCGTCACCTCGATCGAGGCGCTCAACGTGCTTTACGACGAGGGGCTGATCGACAACGCCGCGGTCACCGGCGACTATCTGCTGCAACGCCTGCAGACGTTGCGGGAAAAATACCCGAAGATCATCAAGGAGGTCCGCGGCAAAGGCCTTATGGTCGGGCTGGAATTCCACGACTTTTCGCAGACCTTGCCGATGGTGCTGCGGCCTGTGGTCAGCGTGCTTGACGACAAGCTGAAGGGATCCTTGTCCGGTTTTATTGGTGCTTTGCTGCTGCGTGACTATGACGTGCTCGTTGCCTTCACCGAATACAACCGCAACGTCATCCGTCTCGAACCGCCGCTGATCTGCCAGCGCGAACATGTCGACCGCTTCGTCGAGGCGCTCGACAGCCTGTTGTCGCGCGGCATCGTGTCGATCGTGAAGGATTTCGTCAAAAGCCAGGTCCGTTAGCCAGGTGCGCCGAGCGAGACCATGCTGAGCAAGTCTCCGGCTCCGACAAACCTGCTCGACCGGCTGACCAAGGCCGGTCTGGCATGGGGCGAGGGCACCTATGCGCGTCTTGCCGCACCGATCGGCGCGGCTGCCTTCGCGCTCTACATTCTGCTGACCGCGGCGACGGCATGGTTCATGCCTGACGCCAATTGGGACATGCTGCCCTACCTCGCGATCGCCGAGGAGGGCACCTATCGCGATGTGCAGGCGCTGCACGATTATGCCTATGGCACGGTCAGGGACGGCCTGTCGGCGAGCGACTACCAGGCGCTGACCGATGATGGCGGCGGCTTCCGCAGTCATATGGCCGGGAATGCCGCCGATTTCCATTCGCTGCTCGGCATGTACCGGATCAAGTTCCTTTACGCCGAGATCCTGTCGACGATGAGCTCGGCGATGTCGCCGGTCGCGGCGATGCGGCTGCTGCAGGTGTTCTCGGTATTGCTGTTCGGCGCGATCGCGCTGCTCTGGCTGCGCTCTGAGGGCGCGCTGGCGCTGACGCCGGTTCTCGGCGCGGTGCTGATCATGGCCGATTTCGGTGACGCGGCGCGGGCGTTGACGCCTGATCTGCTGTGCTCGGCGCTGTTCCTCGGCGGGCTCTTTGCCTATAGGCGCGGTCGTGAAGTGGCCACCGCGATCCTGCTTTTCCTCGCTTTCATGGCTCGGCCCGACAATATTGTTTTCCTTGCTATTTTTGCCGTGTTGCTGGTCGCCTTCCGGCAGAGGGCGTGGGGCGCGCTGGCCGGCTTTGCCGCCTCGCTCGTCGCCTATTTCGCCATCTCGCACTGGGCGCAGCATCCCGGCTGGTGGCCGCATCTGTGGTTCTCCTCGATCGAGCAGCACTACAATATGGCCGGCTTCGATCCGCCGTTCTCGGCTGTCGCCTACCTCCGGGCTTTTGCCGTCTCCGTGGTCCGTGCCGTCGGCCTGAACAACTGGGTCGGCGTCTCGGTGCTGGCGCTGGCGGGGTGGTATGCCTCAAGCCGTGCCGGCTTCAAGTTCGACCGCCGCGCCGGCATTCTGTTTGCGGCGTTGGTGCTCGGCGTATCGGCCAAATTCACGGTCTTCCCGATCCACGACACCCGCATCTATTTTCCCAATCTGATCCCGCCGTTCCTGCTGCTCGCCGGGCCATTCATGGCGTTGTGGGCATCAGCGAGCACCAAAGGGCGCGGCGCCGCGCCATTGCACGTCATTCCTGGAGACAAGTCATGAGTTCCGTTTCCAGCCTGGCGCGCATCGCGCTGTCGCTCGGCCTCCCCGCTGGCATCCTCGATCGCGGGCCGTCGCTGCGCGGTACGAAGTTCCTGGCGAAGGCCGCGCTGAAGGCGCGCCTCAGTGGGGCAAAAAGGCGGTTCCAGATGGTCAATGTCGGCGCCTGCGATGGCGTGTTGTTCGACGATGTGACGCCGTGGCTGCACCGCATCCCGCACGCTCGCGCCGTACTGGTCGAGCCGATCCCGCACAACCAGAAGCGCTTGCACGCCAACTATACCGATACGGGCCGCTTCGTCATCGGTCGCAGTGACGAAGACCAAGGGAACGATCACGGTCCACACCTTCGATGCCGCCGCACTCGAGGCTGGCACGCTGCCGATCGAGTTCATCGGCTGCTCGTCGGTGACCGACACAAATTTGATGTCGGGCAAGAATGCCTGGGGCCAGGCCGATGCCAACTTCAACAAATTCGCGCCGCACCTCAGGGATATCGAAGTGCCGTCGGAGACATTGCAGACGCTGCTCGACCGCAACGGCATCACCCATATCGACCCTTCCTTGTCGATTGCGAAGGCGCCGACTGGATCGTCTTCGAGCAGCTCGACCTAGAGCGCTACCGTCCCGGCATGATCAAGGTCGAGGTTGGTGCGTTGCCGGCGGCCGAGATCGGCCAGGTCGTGGTCAAGTTGAAGACCGCTGGCTACCAGGTCGGCTTCCAGGCCGAGGACATCTGGGCCTTCGCCTGAGGGATAGCCCCGGGCCCGAAAGCAGCTGATCCTTTCGGGTCGCGTCGCATCTGCAGCGTGTCGCAAACAGGCGGTAGCATGGCGGCTGCCGCCTGCATATTGTGCGCCGATCAAACGGGCGCCGGTGCCCGCTTTACCACTTTGGAGTCGCGGGCAATGGCAGGGTTTCCGGAAAAGGCGAAGGTCGTCATCGTCGGGCTGGGCGGTATTGTCGGCGCATCGATCGCCCATCACCTGATCGAGCGCGGATGGGACGACATCGTCGGCATCGACAAGTCAGGGATCCCGACCGATATCGGCTCGACAGCGCACGCCTCCGACTTCTGCTACACCACCAGCCATGATTTCCTGTCCTGCTGGACGACGCTCTACTCCATCGATTTTTACGAAAAGATGGGTCACTACGCCCGTATCGGCGGCCTCGAGGTTGCCCGCGTCGGCGACGACGATCGCATGGCGGAGATCAAGCGCAAGATCGCCTCGGCAAAGGCTTTCGGAACGCGTGCCCGCCTGATCGAGCCGGCCGAGATCAAGCAGAAATTCCCGCTGATCGAAGAAGAGATGGTGCAGGGCGGCCTGTGGGATCCCGATGCCGGTCTTGTCATCCCGCGCTCGCAGACGGTCGCCGGCAAGCTGGTCGACCAGGCGGAAGCCTCCGGAAAACTCAAATCCTTCGCCAACACGCCGGCCAGGTCGCTCGTCGTGGAGAACGGTCGCATCAAGGGCGTGGTGACCGATCGCGGCACCATCGAAGCCGACTACGTGATCGTTTGCGCCGGTATCTGGGGCCGGCTGATCGCGGAAATGGTGGGTGAGGACCTGCCGGTCATGCCGATCGACCATCCGCTCACCTTCTTCGGGCCCTATACCGAGTTCGCCGGCACCGGCAAGGAGATCGGCTGGCCGCTGCTGCGCGACCAGGGCAACTCGGCTTACATGCGCGACACCGGCGATCCCAAGACCGCCGAAGGCGGGCAGATCGAGTGGGGCTACTACGAAGAGACCAATCCGCGCCTTTGCCATCCGCGCGACCTTCTGGAGAAGGACCAGGCCCGTCTATCGCCCTCGCAGCGCGACCTCGACATGGAACAGATCCTGGCGCCGCTCGAGCGCGCCATGGAACTGACGCCGATCCTGGGCGAACTGGGCTACAATGAGAGCCATTCCTTCAACGGGCTTCTGCAGGTGACGGCAGACGGCGGCCCCTCCATGGGCGAGAGCCAGAAGGTGCGGGGCCTTTGGTATGCCGTCGCGATCTGGGTCAAGGACGGCCCCGGCATGGGCAAGCTCATCGCCGACTGGATGACGGACGGCCGGACGTCGATCGACCACCACGCCATCGACTATTCGCGCTTCTATCCGCACCAGACGCAAGAGCAGTTCATCTGGGACCGCTGCACCGAAACGGCGATGAAGGTCTACAATCCGGCCGTCCATCCGCGCGAGCCCTTCTCCAAGGCTCGCGACGTGCGCCGCTCGCCCTTCTGGGAGCGCGAGAAGGAACTCGGCGGCTATTTCATGGAACTCGGCGGCTGGGAGCGCGCCCATGGCTATGCCGCCAACGAGCACCTGCTCGAGAAATATGGCAACCGCGTGCCGGTGCGCGAAAACGAGTGGGACAACCGCCATTTCTGGCGCGTCTCCAATGCCGAGCATCTCGCCATGAGCGAGGATTGCGGCATCGTCAACCTGTCGCATTTCGCAATGTACGACGTGGAAGGCCCTGATCATGTCGCGCTGATGGAGTGGCTGTGCGCGGCCAGGATCAGCGGCGACGGCAATATCGGCAAAGGCATCTACACCCATTTCCTCGACGATGAGGGCATGGTGCGCGCCGACCTGACCGTCATCCGCATGGCCGACCGCTGCCGTGTCATCGACGGCGCAGATGCCGGTCCGCGCGACTTCCACTACATGCGGCGGACGGCAGAAGACAAAGGGTTCGATGTCGCCATCACCGACGTGACCGAAAAATACGTGACCGTCGGTATCTGGGGTCCGAACGCCCGGGCAACATTGAGCAAGGTCGTGGAAGACCCGGACGGCCTGACGCCGGAGAATTTCCCCTTTGCGGCGATCAAGCCTGTCAGGATCGCCGGCAAGGACGTGACCGCTTTCCGGATCTCCTATGTCGGCGAGCAGGGCTGGGAACTGCACATGCGATACGAAGACGGCCTGGCCGTATGGGATGCTTTGCGTTCGACCCGCGTGATGGCTTTTGGCGTCGAGACCTATGCCAACAGCCGCCGCATGGAGAAGAGCCTGCGCCTGCAGAATGCGGATCTTTTGACCGAGTACAATCTGCTGGAGGCCGATCTTGCCCGCCCAAAGGTCAAGGAGGCCGATTTCAGTGGCAAGGCAAAGCATCTGGACTATCGCGCCCGCGCGCATCAGCCGGCCATGCTCTGCACACTTGTCATGACGGATAATGTCGATTCCAACGGCGTTGCCCGTTATCCCGTCGGCACGCTGCCGGTGATGGACCCGCAAACGGGTGAAACGCTGGTCGATGAACTCGGCCGCCGATCGTTTACGACCTCGGTCGCCTACGGCCCGACCATCGGCAAGAACATTGCGCTCGCCTATCTGCCGTGGACGTATTGCCAGGAGGGCCGCAAGCTGGATGTCGAATATTTCGGCGAGAAATACCCGGTCGAAGTGGCCGCCGTCGGCTACAGGCCGCTCTACGACCCGGAGAATCTCAAGCCACGAAGCTGAGCCTCCCACAAAAGAGGTGAGGGGCGGACTCGCAAAAATGTGAATGCAAGGACTTAAGGCGCGTCACGTTTTGTGGGGTCATGCGGCAGCGCCTTAAGTTCTCGTTTTTATGCAAGTCGTTGCCCAAACCCGCTGCGCATCCTTGGTTCAAGCCCGAGGGCATGCTTTTGGACGACATGCATTAGCCCGGGGCTAGGCTTTTCGCTTTGTGGTGCGACGATTTTCGCTTACCTTGCGGCATGTCTGCTTTTCCCCGCGCAGGACATCTCCTCTCAGGCGCCGCCGCGCTGGCGCTGACGTTCGTCCAGGCGCCGGAATCCCGCGCTGCCGATCCCGTTGACGTCGAACTGGTGCTGGCGGTCGACGTTTCGCTGTCGATGTCGCCGGCCGAACTCGAAATCCAGCGTCGCGGCTATGTCGCGGCACTGACGCATGACACGGTACTGCAGGCCATCGCCGACGGCGCCTACGGCAAGATTGCCGTCACCTATGTCGAATGGGCCGGCACGACCTGGCAGCACATCATCGTGCCGTGGACGGTGATCGCCAATCGTGCCGACGCCGAGCGGGTGGTCGAGCAACTCTCCGCCCATGCGCCCAACAGCGCGCGGCGCACCTCGATTTCCGGTGCCTTGCAATTCAGCAGCGATCTCTTCGCCGAGAGCGGCTTTCAGGGCGTCAAGCGTGTCATCGACATTTCAGGCGATGGCCCCAACAATCAAGGTGCCCCCGTCGACATCATCCGTGACGAACTGGTCAGGCAAGGCATTACCATCAACGGCCTGCCGCTGATGACCCGGGGCGGCTTCACCAGCGTCTACGACGTCAACTATCTCGACCGCTATTACACAGACTGCGTCATCGGCGGGCCCGGCGCGTTCATGATCCCGGTCAACGAGTGGACGCAATTTCCCGAAGCGATCCGCCGCAAGCTGGTGCTTGAGCTTGCCGGGCCTGCCTCACCGCAATGGGCGGGGGAAGAAGCGGCGCATCCGCCGGTGGTGCTGGCGCAGGACAAGCCGGCCACCGACTGCCTGGTCGGCGAGAAAATGTGGCGCGACCGAAGCTGGATGTTCGACACCCGCTAGACTTCAATCGCCATCCGCCAGAGGTACGCGTGCAAAATATTGCCTTGCCTTGTCTACGCGGCCAGCAACTGCTTGCGATCGACGCGCTCCTGCTGCGGCGAGCGCGCATAGAGCTCGCGGTAGCATTTGGAGAAATGCGAGGCGGAGACGAAGCCGCAAGCGACCGCCACTTCGACCACCGGCAGCGATGATTGGATCAGCAAGTGCCGAGCCCGGTCGAGGCGGATCTCCAAATAGTAGCGGGCAGGGGATCGTCCCATCTCGGTGCGGAACAGGCGCTCGATCTGCCGGCGTGACAGGTCGACATGGTCGGCGATCTCGATCAACGACAGCGGCTCGGACAGGTTTGCTTCCATCAATTCGATGATGGTCAGCACCTTGGAGTTCTGCACGCCAAGGCGTGCGCGCAGCGGCAGGCGCTGGCGATCGGTCGGGCTGCGCACGCGGTCAGTCAAGACCTGCTCGCAGACCCGGTTAACGAGATTGTCGTCGAAATCGTCGCCGATCAGCTTCAGCATCATATCGAGCGCCGCGGTGCCGCCGGCGCAGGTGTAGATGTTCTGGTCGATCTCGAAGAGGTCGGCAAAGACATTGGCCTTCGGGAACGCTTCGGAAAAGCCCGGCAGGTTCTCCCAATGAATGGCGCAGCGCTTGTTGGACAACAGGCCGGCGGCGGCCAGTATATGAGCGCCAGTGCACAGGCCGCCGATGGCGACGCCGCGATTGTATTCCTCGCGCAGCCAGGCGAAGGCCGATTTGTTCTGGTAGCGCTCGACATTGATGCCGCTGCAAACGACCGCCATGTTCGGCCGTTCGGAGCCGGACATCTTCTTGCGTTCGTCCTCCAGCGAGGTGTCGACGGCGCATTCGACGCCGTTCGAGGCGCGCACCGGCTTGCCGTCGATGCTGGCGAGCCGCCAGCGGTAGGCTTCGTAGCCGAGCATCCGGTTGGCCGAGCGCAACGGATCGAGCGCCGTTGCAAAGGCGATCATGGTGAAATCGGGGACCAGGAAGAATACAAACGATCGCCTGATCGGATGATTTACGACGTTCACAGGGTAACCCTCACGCTGCAATGGCGCGAACAGGATGTCGCGATCAGCATAGCGACATCAGGAAAAATCTTTCCTGTCAATCGGCTAGGCGGCAACGAAAAGACTTTATTTGCGACATGGGTCGCAAATGGGCAATCGCTATGCGATGTCGACCCAACCTGCTGCCGGATTGAGCATAGGCCGCATGTGGTCGGGCATGACCAGGCACGCCGCCTCGGCAAACCGAAGCGGCGTTGTGATCAAACTTTGAAGCAGCGAGCGCCGCTTGCGAGCTTGGCAGATCAGGCGACGAAGCCGAGGCGCGCGGCGGCCACGGCGCCGGTCTGGCCAGGCATTGTGTTGGCAAGGCGCTGGCGCTCGAGCGCGGTCGTCAGGCTCATTTCACGGCGAGCAAAAAGGCGGGCAAAAAGCTTCATCATCATCTCCATTCGGTTGCTCAGACGGGTCGCCTTCGCGTGATGGAGTGGGGCAGCTCGTTGGCTGGCGCTGATATAGGCTTACGTGAAGGGAAACTAAATCACAAAAGCGAAGCACTTGACATGAAAAGCGACATGGCATGCGATAAGTTTGGGCAGTCCGCCCAAGATTTGTGAATATGTACAAGGCGTTAGGCAGGAATCCCGCTGCTATGCGGCGTATTCATATGCGTCATGCAACGGCGACATGGCTCGAAAAGAACATTTGATCAACAAATAAAAGGCCTGCCGGACATGGTCTGTGCGGCAGGCCCTCAGCTTTTGATACACACGATCTATTTTGCTCCGCCAGCCCAGGATCCAACGCCGTGGCGAGTGCCGGTCTTGGTGTCGGCGGCTTCAGGCCAGCCGATATCCTTCTGCAGTTCGATCGGCAGAGAGCGGATGGCGCGTTCGGTCTGGTAGCGGGCGCGGGCCGCGCTGAATTCGGTCGCGATGCGGCCGATGGATGACAGGACAGACATTTCAATTCTCCTTTAGGATTGGGTCGGGTGCCGGTCGCTCGGCGGACCAAGCGCTACATCCGGTTTGTTTCAGCTTCATTTCGTGTCGATTGCAGATCAGTGTAATCGCCGTCTGCCTTCGATGGAGTTGACTATCCTCCCAAAGTGATGTTCAATCAAACGAAATGGAATGATAGTTTGCATCAGAAAAATTGAAGGTCGATCCCGATGAACGCCCCACTCAATCATCCGTTGCCGCTGCTCGACCTCGACGTCTTGCGCACCTTCGTGGCGATCGCCGAGACCGGCAGTTTCACCACCGCTGCCAGTGCCGTCTTCCGCACGCCGTCGGCCGTCTCCATGCAGATCAAGAAGCTGGAGGACATTCTCGGCCGCTCGGTGTTTGCGCGCGACGCGCGCTCGGTGACGCTGACCACGGATGGCGAGATGCTGCTCGGCTACGCCCGCCGGCTGTTGTCGATCAACCGCGAGGTGGTGTCGAAGTTCATCATCCCCGACATTGTCGGGGTGGTGCGGCTCGGCTCGCCCGACGACTATGGCGAGCGCGTGCTGCCGCACGTGCTGAAGCGTTTTGCACAGTCGCATCCTTCGATCGCCGTCGACGTGACCATCGACCAGAGCGTCAATCTGCGTCGGCGCATGGACGACCGGGCGCTCGACATCACGCTTCTCACCAATTCATACAAGACCAGCGCGCTCGGCGCCGAAGTGCTGCTCACCGAACCGATCGTCTGGGCCGGCGCCAAGGGCGGCTGCGCGCATCTGCGCGAACCGCTGCCGGTGTCATTGTGGGAAGAGGGCTGCGCCTGGCGGGCCGGGGCGCTCGAAGCGCTTGGGCGTGAGGGCCGCAACTACCGCGTCGCCTATATGAGTGCGCACACCGCCGGCCAGCGCGCCGCAATCATGTCCGACCTCGCGGTGGCGCCGCTGCCGAAATCGTTCCTCGGCAGCGACATGGTCGAGCTTTGCCCGAAGGACGGCATGCCCGATATCGGCACCTACAATCTGGCCATGGTCGTGGCGCCGGACGCCAGCGCGCCAGTGAAAGCCGTTGCCGATCACATCCGCGCGACCTTCGAAGTGTTCAAAGAAACCGGAAAGTTTTGATTCAGGACTTCGACGGCGTAGACAGGTTGTGAGTGGGGACTTCACGACCTGTCCTTTGCAGTGCCAATTCGCCGGCCTTGGCATGATAGCTTTCGGTGTCGCTGGCTAAAAACGTCACGATGCTGTCCCGCGCGCGCCGCGCTTCTGGCATGTCGATCAGCGGCCAAGCATGGAACATGCCTTGCTCGTGCACAACCTCTATCGCGACACCGGCGGCACGGGCCTTTTGCGCGAAGATCAGATTGTCGGGGGTCAGCATGTCGCGCGAACCGGTCAAAAGCAGCGTTTTCGGCAACACCGAGAGGTCACCGTAAAGCGGACTGATGCGCCAGTCGCTGGGATCTATGCCGGCACTGTAGAGCCGGACTGCCTCCAGCCCGCCAGGAATTCCCAGCCACGGATCGTAGCGTTCCGCCTCGAACACTTCGGGGTTGGCGAGCGACAGATCGAGCCCGGGCGAAATCAGCACATGGCGCGACGGCAATGGCAGGTCGGCTTCCGCGGCCATCATGGTCAGCACCACGGCCATGTTGCCGCCGGCGGAATCGCCAATGAAGACGATGTCCTGCGCTTCCGTTTCGTCGAGCATCTGACGGTAGACCTCGCCGACCATGCCGAACATGGCGTGGAAATCGTGTTCGGGAGCAATGGGGTAGATCGGCACGGTGATGCCGAAGCCCAGCCGGTCGGCCATATCGGCGATCAGTCCCCAGTGATAAGACGTGATTTGAAAGACATAGGCGCCGCCATGCAGGTAGAGGATCCGCTTTCGCTCGCCGGTCTTCGGCGCGATCTCGTACACGGGAAAGCCGTCCACGCTGCGCGTCGCGATCTCGAAACGCTGATGCAGCGATGCGGGCGGCTGATGGTTCTCCGTCTTGCGGGCGTAGGCGATCCAGCGCTGCAGGTTTTCCGGGCTGGAAAAGGCTTTCTTGCGGCTATACCTGAGCACGAAGGAAACGACGTGGCTTTTGATACTGGGCATGCGGACACACGGACTTCGGCTGAGCCGACTAAGAGAACCCCTCGCAATCGAAGATCGTGCCTTCGCCCAGAATGTCAAGATTTGCGCGGTCTCAACACGGCCCTGTGATCTGGCTGGCAATCAAGGCCAGCGCAGCATCGCTCAGCGCCTGGGCAGCAGTACGGCGCGCAGCCGACGGTCGCTTGCTGCCGGAGCCGGATGACGGTTCCGGCGCTTGGCCAGCAGCTTGCATTTGTCGGCGAAGGTCATCAGCGCGCCGAACCCCGAAGCCGGGCCGAGAAGGTGACCTGCGGGTCGTTGCGCGGCGACACGGGCCAGCCGATATCCTTCTGAATTTCGGGCGGCAGGCTGTTCATGGCCCGGACCGATCTGTTCCTGTTGTGCGCATGCTTGATGGCCGTACCAAAGCGGCCGAGGCTTTCGAACATCGACATCTTCATCTCCCTTGGAGTGCTGCGGCGGCTGAAAGTTATTTCCTGCCTGCCGTTCGATGCCGGTTAAATGCGCCGCGTGTGTATCGGGTGGATTTCGCGAAAACAGCGCCTTGTTTCTGTTTGGGCTGATCCGGAAACATGGGCATGCAAATGAGAATGAGGGCGAAGTGCAGCTTTTAGCAGCGGGATGCTACCCCCGGCCGCGCCGGGCGGCGTGGCCTTCGCGCGAACGACGCCGTGGCGCGGCATCGCCGGCAATGCCGTCCTCGCTCACGGTCTTGCGCGGCGGCAGCTTCACCGCCGCCGATAGTTTTGGGAACGGGTCGATCTTGTTCGGCAGCGCCATGGCATAGACGAAATGCTCCTGGAATCTCGGCTCCAGCGCCGTCTCGATCTTCTCGATCCGGCTCACCGTTTCCTCGATCTCGCGG
Organism: Mesorhizobium sp. WSM4810; assembly: GCF_055811235.1. Classification (NCBI taxonomy): domain Bacteria; kingdom Pseudomonadati; phylum Pseudomonadota; class Alphaproteobacteria; order Hyphomicrobiales; family Phyllobacteriaceae; genus Mesorhizobium; species Mesorhizobium sp. WSM4810. The sequence goes on from NZ_JBVVQV010000004.1 coordinate 185,537, forward strand.
CGATAGCCGCGATTGAGCAGCGCCATGCGCGCACCGGCACCGGCGGCGTTGCCGACGGCCGAGACCTTGTCGAGATCGCAGTCGGGGATCAGTCCCAGCACCATGGCGTATTTCGGATCGATGAAGGAGCCGAAGGCGCCGGCGAAGTGGATGCGGTCGACATGATCGGTGTGCTGCTTTTCCATCAACAGCTTGGTGCCGGCATAGAGTGCCGCCTTGGCGAGCTGGATGGCGCGCACGTCGGTCTGGGTGATGGTGATCCTCGGCTCACCCTCCTTCAGCACGTAGGAGAAGGTGCGGCCACTGGCGGTGACGCGCGGCGAGCGGGCGCAGAGCCCACCGTCGACGACGCCGTCCTCGGAGATGATGCCGGCCAGGTACATCTCGGCGACCACCTCGATGATGCCGGAGCCGCAGATGCCGGTGACGCCGGTTGCCTGGACGCTGTCGAGGAAGCCGGGCTCGTCGGACCACAGTTCCGAGCCGATGACGCGGTATTTCGGCTCCAGCGTGTCGGGATCGATGCGGACGCGCTCGATGGCGCCGGGCGCAGCGCGCTGGCCGCCGGAGATTTCCGCGCCCTCGAAGGCCGGACCGGTGGGCGACGAGGCCGCCACGACCCGCTGGCGATTGCCGAGCACGATCTCGGCATTGGTGCCGACATCGACGATCAGCATCATCTCGTCCTGGCGGTGCGGGCCTTCCGACAGCGTCACCGCAGCCGCGTCGGCGCCGACATGGCCGGCGATGCAAGGCAGCATGTAGAGCCTAGCGCCCTGGTTGAGCTTCAGGCCGATATCCGACGCCTTGATGTGCACGGCGCCCGAGACAGCCAGCGCGAAGGGCGCGCCGCCGAGTTCGGTCGGGTCGATGCCGAGGAACAGATGGTGCATGATCGGATTGCCGACGAAGACGCAATCCAGGATGTCGTTGCGCTGGACGTTGCCTTCCGCGCAAACCTTGTCGACGAGACCCGAGATCGCCTCGCGCACCGCGACCGTCATGCCTTCGCGGCCGTCCGGGTTCATCATCACATAGGAAACGCGGCTCATCAGATCCTCGCCGAAGCGGATCTGCGGGTTCGACGTGCCTGACGAGGCGGCGACGCGGCCCGACAGCAGCGACACCAGATGCATGGCGATGGTGGTCGAGCCGATATCGCAGGCAAGCCCGTAGGCCTCGTTCTTGAGGCCGGGCCACAACGAGATGACCCGAGCGGTCTCGCTGTCGGCATCCTTGTGGATGGCGGCGGTCGCGGTCCAGTTGCCTTTGCGCAGGATGACTTGCACCTGCGGCAGCAGATGGAAATCGAAATCGAGGCTGTTGAGCCCCCAGTCCTTCATCAGCGCGATCTTCAGGCGATCGAGATCGCCTGATGGATTGTGCATGTCGGGCTCTTCGATCTCGACATAGCACATGTGGATTGCCGAATCGCGGGCAATGACCCTGGTGTCGGCATCCTTGCGAATGGTCTGGGCGTTGATGACCGTGTCCTGCGGCACATCCACGACGAGATCGCCCAGGATCTGCGCCGAGCAGGACAGGCGGCGCCGTTCGGGAAGGCCGCGCACGCGTTCGTAGCGTTCCTCCTTGGCGCCCTTGGGCGAGATGTGGTCGTTGGAAGAGACGATCTTGTGCTTGGCGAAATTGCCTTCCTGCACCTCGACCTGGCAGCGCCCGCAAGTGGCGCGTCCACCGCACACGCTCTCGACATAGACGCCGAGCTGGCGTGCGGCATCGAGCACCGGCGTGCCGACCGGAAACCGCCCGCGCTTGCCGGACGGCATGAACAGCACGAGCGGATCGGTGATGTTGGCAGGAGAGTTCACGATTGCGCGCTTATCCTCGGGCCATACGGGCTTCACGACCGCCGCGCCGGCGACCGCCATTGCCATTACCTTCGCCCGGCGCATTGACTTGCGTGGGCGCCGCGATCGCCTGGCCGCCTTCGGCCGGCTTGTAGTCCTTGTAGGTCCTTATCCAGTTGGTGCAGTTCTCGTCGGTGCCGTTCAGCACATTGGCGCCGCGCACCGCTTCCATCTCCTGCGGCCGCACCGGGTTCATGATCGCCGAGGTCATGCCAGCGCCGATCACCATCGGGATGAAGGCAGCATTGATGCCGTGGCGGTGCGGCAGGCCGAACGAGATGTTTGACAGGCCGCAAGTGGTGTTTACCTTGAGCTCTTCACGCAGCCGGCGCAGCAGGGCAAAGACCTGGCGGCCGGCGTCGCCGAGCGCGCCGATCGGCATGACCAGCGGGTCGACGACCACGTCATGCGCCGGAATGCCGAAATCGGCGCAGCGCTCGACGATCTTCTTGGCGACGGCGAAGCGCACATCCGGATCCATCGAAATGCCTGTCTCGTCGTTGGAGATGGCAACCACCGGGACATTGTATTTCTTGACCAGCGGCAGGATGGCTTCGAGCTTTTCTTCCTCGCCGGTGACGGAGTTGACCAGCGGCCGGCCCTTGGCGACCCTGAGCGCCGCCTCGATCGCCGCGGTCACCGAACTGTCGATCGACAGCGGCAGGTCGACCAGCCCCTGCACGATCTCCAGCGTCTGCACCAGCAGGCCGGGTTCGGTCTCGTTCGGGTTGACCGAGGTGACGCCGGCATTGACGTCGAGCATGGTCGCACCGCAGGCGGCCTGTTCCAGCGCGTCCCTGATGACGGTATCGAAATTGCCTGCGATCATCTCGGCCGCGAGCTTCTTGCGCCCGGTTGGATTGATGCGCTCACCGATCACGCAGAAGGGCTGGTCGAAGCCGATGATGATTTCTCGTGTCGCCGAGGCGACGATCGTCCGGGTCATGCAATCTCTCCCTCGTGATATAAAGACTTCTTTATATCGTTTCTGTTTTCGATCAAGCGAATGGTGGCGTCCGCGCCATCAATGCGCGGTCTTGACCATGTCGACCTGCGTTTCGGTGATCTCGTCGTGCAAAATGTGGTCGAGCCGGTCGGCGACGAGCTGATCGTCGCGGCGGATTTCGCGTTTCCAGGGCTGGCGCCCCTTCAGCACGCCCGATTCATCGACGATCTCGGCGACATATTCCTCCTGGCGATAGGCCATCACATGGACGCCGCAGACGCCGGGAATTTCTTTCACCTCGTTGATGATATCGATGCAGAGCTGCTTGCCTTCCTTCTTCTGGTCCTGGGCGCCTTCCAGCCGCTTGACGATCGAATCGGGGATATGAATGCCCGGCACGTTTGAGCGGATCCATTTGGCGGTCTTGGCCGAGGCCAGCGGTCCGACGCCGCACAGGATGAAGCATTTTTCCGTAAAACCGAGATCGCGGACCTGCTGCATGTAGGTGCGGAACATCGGCACGTCGAAGCAGTACTGGCTCTGCACAAATTGCGCGCCGGCGGCGATTTTCTTGCCCAGCCGGTAGGGGCGGAAATCGATCGGCGGCGCGAAAGGGTTGATCGCCGCGCCGAGGAAAAGCTGCGGCGGCGTCGTCAGCTTGCGGCCGGACAGGAACTTGCCGTTGTCGCGCATGATGCGGCAGGTTTCCAGCAGTGACATGCAGTCGAGATCGAATACCGGCTTGGCGCCTGGCTGGTCTCCGGCCTGCACGCCGTCGCCGGTCAGGCACAGCATGTTGGCGACGCCCATCGCCGCCCCGCCCAGCACGTCGCCCTGGATGGCGATGCGGTTCCTGTCGCGGCAGGCGATCTGCATGATCGGGGCATAACCCATGCGGGTCAGCAGCGCACAGATGCCGACCGACGACATGTGGCAGTTGGCGCCCGAGGCGTCGACGGCGTTGATGGCGTCGACCCAGCCGTCGAAGATTTTGGCGCGGTTGTAGACGTCTTCCGGATCGGCGCTGTCCGGCGGGTTGAGCTCGGTGGTCACCGCGAATTCGCCGCGCCTCAGGACGCGCTCCAGCCGGCCGCGCGAGGTGTGGCCGGGCAGGGGGTCGAGCGGCAGATGGATGCCGGCCGGGTTCTCGTCGGGCTGGCGGCCGATCATGCCGGTGCCCCAGGTTTTGGAACATTGCGCGCGGCTTCGCGGGCGGCGGCGGCCTGTGCGGTCACCCGCAGCCATGCCGAGGTCTCGCGCAGCGACTGGTCGACCGGCTTCTGCACGTCGAGGATCTTGTCGCCATGCACCATGTTGCGTGAACCTTCCCAGGCCTTGACCCAGACGCACGGCATATCAGGCTCGACCTCGCAATTGCCGTTGGCGCGCACACCGCCGCAAGGGCCGTTGCGCAATTGCTTGGGGCAATTCATCGGGCACGACATGCCGGTAGAAGAAAGGACGCACTGGCCGCACATTCGGCAGTCGAACATAAAACCCTTGACGCGTTTTTCGACGAATTTGATCGGACCTTCGACGCGGCCGTAACCGATGCGCTTCCACAGCGGATGGAGGAGCAAAAACATGTCGGAGAACCTGGCGTAGAACCATTCGAGCAGTCGCGAGTGGCGGACGGACCACAGCCTGACCGCGAAGGAGCGCTGCACGCGCCGCTGCGGCGACACGTCGGCCGGCTTGTAGTCGGATTTCGGCGCTGCCTTCTTGACCAGAGTGGCCTGGGTAATCGCCGGGGTCGTTTCAGACATCTTCTTTTCCGCCCGCCTTGACCAGAGCGACCAGCCGCTCGCGGTCGTATTTCGCGTCGATGTCCTGAAAGGCTTTTTCCGCCTCGCCTTCAAGATCGTCGCTGACCGGCATGGGGTCGGCCTTGCGCCATTCGGCAAGGTAGTCGTCGGTGCCGCCGGCGCCGGTACGCATCGCGCACATGTCGATCGCCTCGGTAAAGCGCAGCGGCAGTTCGCGCTTGGCGTTCTGCCGGCCCTTCTTGACGATGACCTGGGCGGGGATGTCGCGCCAGTAGACGACGATCAGATCGGCCATGAATTTCCTACTCCTCGCGCATGACCCCGAAAATCGGCATCGATTTTGGAAAGGATCATGCGCCGACTTAAAGTGCTACAGCGTCCATTGCGCGTCCAATAGGACGCGCGGCGCTGTAGTGAGTGCGAGCATTGCCGGAAGCGCTGTCGGGCTGCTTGTTATGGGACGACGCGCGCGCATTCAAAAGCGACGCAATTGGCAGCCGCAACGGAAACGCGAAAATATTCGATGCTTGGCCTGGTTTTGATCAGCCGGCGCGACGATCGAAGCTGCCGACAAGCTTCCTGTGGAAGCGGACATAGCCTCGCTCGGTCGTGCGGAGATGTTCGGCGACAATTTGGTGGAAACGCGGCAGGCGGTGAAAGGGAACGGCAGGATAAGAATGGTGCTCGGAGTGGTAAGGCATGTTCCACGCCATGAAGCGTACCAGGCTTGTGGTAAAGGTGGTGCGTGTGTTTTCGAGCATGTTGGCGACATGCGGGCAGAGCGCGTGCTCGGCCAGCAGATAGGCCCGCAAAAACGGCTGACCGACGAGCACCGGCACAATCCAGACCCACAACAGCAGCGCTGACTGCACGGCCAGGGAGGCTGCCAGCAGCATCGCATAGGCGATCAGAAACCAACGCGCTTGCGAAATCACCTTGTCGCGGCCCTTGTCCGGCACGAAGCCGTCGCCGTTGCGGCCGGCGGCGTTGACGACGATCACGCGCGCCATGCCGCTCCAATAGGGGATCCCGGAGAGATAGCGCACATACTGGCCGATGGTCTCCGGTTTCGGAGCCATCAGTTCGGGGTCGTTGTCCGGATCGTGCGTGTGGCGATGGTGCGCGAGATGGAAATAACGGAACCATGCCGGCGGCAGCAGGATCAGGAAGCCGGTCACGGCGGCGATGGCGCGATTGAGCCACGGCGTCCTGAAGGCGGTTTCGTGGATCGTCTCGTGCAACAGCGTGAAGAAAAAGACGACCAGGATTCCCTGCGGCAGCACGAGAACCGGCCAGAACGGAATGCGGGCGGCGATCAGCGCACCCAGCACCACAACCAGCCCGCCGTGAACGGCCAGCCGGACAATCCCGGGCCCGTCCAGTTTGGCGGTGAGGTCGCGACGATCCTCGACCGAAAGGCTGGCGATGATGGTGCGGTGGTCGATTTCGCTCATAAGTGCCAAGCTTATCGCCAGAGCGCTGTCCGGTAAATCGGCGCTCGTTGCCAGACGCCGGTTTTTGCGCCGGTCCAGAGATGGAACCAGATCGTCGGATGGTACCATTGTTTCCAAGGCAGGCTGCGGCGCGGCGCCCGCAAAGACATAGTGCTAGTCGTGAAAATCTGACGGTTGATACCCAAATTGAATTGCAGCGATGGGCGGTTAACTGCCGTCCGTGTCGCCGATTGGAACGCACAGGCAGCGCCATATCAGACCTTCGTGGTCTCACTTGCGAAATCGTTATCCGCACTCAATTCAGACATCTAGTGATTGGACTTGACGCGCTACTTCGGGACGAGCGACCCGGCGCGGCTTCCTGGGGTTGGATGAATCGCGCCGTTTCGGCCGGGGTCGTTATGTGGCTCATTCGAGCGCAATAGAGCGCGACTCGCGATCACTCTAGGCTGGTCTTGCCGAGCTGAGTGTACCAAGTAGCGTTGTCCCAAAAGCTCGTGATCTTGATGATCCGGCCTTCCTCGTTAGTTTCCAGAATGAACAGATGGCGCAACCAATACTCCTTGCCTTTGTTCGTGATTCCAAACGCGTCCTTAGTCTGCTTTCCGCCGATGTGAACATCCACGAAGGCAACGTCACCGCTCTTGTCCTCCCAGATTGTGCTAACCTCGTTGCGCAGGTCAGGGAAAGCATCGATCAGCGTCCGCCAGACCGGCACGCCATCTTTGAGGACATTGCCGGAACCAGCGTCACCGAAAGGCAAGTAGACGAACGTGGCATTCTCGGTAAAAAGAGTGGTCATGGCGTCCACCTTCCGATCGCGGTAAGCGTCGAAGAATCTCTTTGCCGCTTCCGCTGCATTTGCCGCTTCCGCCGCAGCGACCGCGAAGGCAGACAAGGTGATTGCGATCAGCACCGCCGCCGAAATCCGAGCTGGGTGTAATTTTTCCCGTGTCCTGAGTGAATGGAACGTCATCATCTCCTCCCTGAGATTGTTGACTGCAGCAGATTGTCCAAAACGGCAGATCAGGATTCTACTAGATCGAGGAACGTCCTCGCTTCCTTGATGTCCGGCGTCGCGAAGCCCTCTGTGAACCAGCCGCAAACCGGTGCGAGAAGGTCGTGGGCCCTTTGCCGCTCGTTTCCCTGGACCCAGAGTCGGGCAAGAGATGTGGCGGCTCGCAGCTCCCAAAGCTTGGCGCGTTGATGTTGGGCCACGGTAAGCGCGTGCAGGAAGGAAGCCTCGGCCTTCTCGTCCGCCTTCAAGTCCAGGAGCAGTTCGCCCTTGCGGAGGTGCAACTCAGTCTCGTTCCACCGCTCGTTGGTCTCGGTGATCAATGCGAGCCCTTCCTCGATCCTGTCGAGTGCCGCGCGTGGGTTGCCAAGCCTGCTGAGGGCGCTGGCGAGCATGAGCAGCCAGCGTGGCACAAAAAGCTTAGCGTCGTGCCCACGCCATTCGACTATGCCGTCACGCATTTGAGCAAGACCGCTATCCGACTCACCCGCCTGGATCAGAACCCAACCCTTGAGAATGACCCCTGCTGTACGCCAAAGTGAGAAACCGTGCTCCGTACTGATTGAGATCAGTTCATCGACAATGGCCTCATCCGCACCAAAGTTGCTGTCGCGCTTATACGCGCCGAGATCTCTCGAATAAGTGCAAAACAGGGCCGATTGGAACAGGCCGAACGCCGCGGATGGGCTGTGCCGGTGGTGTCTTATAGCCTGTAACAACTCGGTGTATTTCTCGAATGCTTGATCGGGATAACCGAGGTGCAGCAGCGCGTGGGCGATATAGCAAAGGTTTGCGATACGGGGATCATAGGCGAATCGATAGGCAAGCGCAGCGTGCTCGTTCGGATCGTACAGCGCCAACGACGCCTCCATATGCTTGCGTCCGGCATCAAAATCTCCCCGGTGCACCGACGTGATGCCGACGCACCGGTGTGCGATCATGATTGTGGCCCGATCGCAGTCGCATTCGGCCCTGCGCAGCATCGATGTCGTCGTTGCCAGCGCAGCATCGAGTTGACCACGCAGGAGGTAGACGAGATACCGGCCGTAATCGGCCACGCTGCGCAGAGTGATGTCGTCCACTCGCTCGCACAACTCCTCGGCTCGCGCGAACGCCGCTGCGGTGGCCGGCGACGACCAACCTTTGGCCGCCATAAAGGCGGTGCCCAACGCCACCTGCATATCCAGCTCCAGGCGGACGCGCTCCTGAGTGTCAGGTAGCGTGCGGACAAGTCTTAGCCCATTTTCCAGGTGCGCGATCGACTCCAAAATTGCAGAGCGCTGGATCGCCGATTGCGCGGCTTGCCACCAGTAGCTGACTGCCCGCTCGATAAGGCCTGCCTCGGTGCAGTGATGGGCAATGATCTCCGGCAAAGCCTCGGAACCCGCTGCCACACGCTCTTCGAGAGCCGCGGCGATGCGCGCGTGCATCTGCTGCCGCCGAGTTTTAAGAAGGCTGGAATACGCCGCATCCTGCACAAGCGCATGCTTGAAGCTGTAGGTCGCTTCCGGCGGCGCACCGCGGCAATAGATCAGCTCGGACCTGCAGAGCTGGGCCAAAGCGTCCTGCAGTTTGCCTTCGTCGTGCGGCGCCACGGCGGCCAGCAGATCGTGCGAGAATTCGCGGCCGATTACAGCCCCGATCTGCGCCACCTCCTTGACCGGCGCCAGGTGATCGAGGCGAGCCATTAGCGAGTCGTGCAGCGTAGCCGGGATCGCCAGCGGCGGGAGAGTTCCGGTCAACTCGAAATGATTGCCGACGTCCCGCAAAAGGCCTGACTCCAGGACTGTCTTGGTCAGTTCCTCAACGAATAGCGGAACCCCGTCAGTTCGCGCCATGATCTGGTCCAGAACCTCGCGCGGTAGCGCCTTGCCGCCGGTGACGCGGAGAGCCACGGCTGCGCCGTGCCGTCGCGTGAGACGAGAAAGCGAGAGCTGGGTCACATGGGCATGGCTGGTCCAGGGTGGGCTGAATTCCGGCCGGAAGGTGATCAGAACCAGTGCCGGGAGACGCTGGACCCGCTCAATTACCAGGCCCAGCAGCTCTAGTGTCGAAGGGTCGATCCAATGCACATCCTCGTATACGGCCAACACAGGCTTCTGCCTGGCTAGGCCGGCGAGCTGCTCGACCAAGATTTCCAGCGTGCGTTGCTTGATGCGCTGTGGCGGCAGATCGATTGGCGGGTAGCGTGTTTCGGTTGGGATCGCAAGCAGAGCGGCCAGTACTTGCGCCGCCTCCCGGTCCTGCTCGCCGCCCCGAGCGAGCAGAGTTTCAAGTTTATCGAGCTTCATCTCGGCGGTGTCATCACGGTCGAAATGCGCCGCCCGCTCCAAAAGTCCGACCACCGGATAAAGCGCACTGTTGGTGTGGTACGGCGAGCAGTAATTGCTGAGCGGGATGTACGATTCGTTGGCCAAGTGCTCGCGCAAGGCGCGCACAATGCGCGACTTGCCAATCCCCGGCTCCCCGGAGAGGAGAATCACCTGTCCTTCACCTTCCTCCGCCCGCGACCAGCGTTCCAGAAGCAGAGCCAGCTCCTGCTCGCGGCCAACGAGCTTCGTCAGCGCGCCGGTGTGGAATGCCTCGAAGCGGCTTTCGGCCCGGCCCTCGCCTCTGACGGAATAGGCTTTCAAGGCCGTCTCGAAGCCCTTCAGAACCTGTGGTCCCAGATCCTCCAACTCGAACAGATCGCCCAGCAGATGTCTTGTGCTCTCGGCGACAATTACGCTGCCCGGCCGGGCCAAGTCCTGCAGTCGCGAGGCCAAGGTCGGCGTCTCGCCGACCACCGCCCGCTCGCGCGCTTCCTTGTCGCCGACAAGCTCACCGACCACCACGAGACCCGTCGCGATCCCCACCCGGCCCGCAAGCGGCTTGCCATCCGGCGCCCGCAGTTGCGCCACTGAACTGGCAACCGCCAAGCCTGCGCGCACCGCCCGCTCGGCATCATCTTCATGCGCTCGTGGCCAGCCGAAATATGCCAGCACACCATCGCCCATGAATTTCGCAATGTGTCCCTCGAAGCGGGTAATCTCGCCTGCGCAACAATTCTGGTAGCCTCGGATGATCTCACTCATCTCCTCGGGATCGACCCGAGCCGAAATCGCGGTGGAGCCGACCAGATCAGCGAACATCACGGTCAGTTGCCGCCGCTCGGCACCGGTTGGGGACGCCGGTGCCGACGCAAGTTCGGCGACTTGAGTCAAGGCTTTGACACCTTCAGCTGAGATTGCAGAGGAACTTTCCCGCAGCTCGGCAATAGCCTCCAGAAGCTTCCGGCGGTGCCCTACCGAACTGACGCCGATGTCCTTGAGATCCTCGGCCGTCAGCCGCAGGAGCACTTCGGCCTCGACGTTGTTCTCACGAAAGGCCGTGCCGTATTGCTGCAGCCCTAAGCTGCGCAGCCACTCCTCAATGTCCATGTCCCACTTCCGCGGTGGAGACGCCGGAGGGCTCCTTCGGCAACAGTCCGGCAGTCTTACACAACTGGGGTCCTATGCAACGTCATGGAAGTTGTGGCCGACGGGCTTCTAGCGGCCGGCGTGTTAGCGAGGTAGGCGGATCAACCGTCCGGTCTTTGAACCCTGCCGAATTTCAGATCGCTGGAACGAACGGCAGATCCCCACAGCTGTCCTTAAACCACGCCCGCGCCAAGGTCGCGAACCAAGGTCGCGAAAGGGTCACGACGTTCCCTTGACCTCTCATCAGGGATGGTCCGCAAGGGGTCGTCTCGCGTCCTTCTACGTGTGTACCAAGCGTCAGGACTTCACCACCAGCGCGTGGGTTCGCTTGGACCGCCGGGTTAACCCTGTGATCGGCCTCAGGACAGCGGGCTCAGCGCCTGAGCTCAAGGATGTCGAGCTTCGATTCGTGATAAGGGGCCGGGAACTCGATGCGCCATTCGTTGGCGCTGTTGCGAAAGGCATAGCCGACCTGGTCGCTTTGCGGGCCGCTGCCATAGGGTTTTGCGGGATCGTTGTTGACAAAGAAGGAGCCGAGATAGATCGCGCGCTTTTCGCCGTCGTCGAAGAAACGGCCCTTGGTGCGTTGCGAACCGGTGCGTTTTTCCAGCATCCAGCCCGAACCATCGTCGCTCACCTTGCACTTGAACCAGCCATAGATGACGAGCGGGCTCAGTCCGCCGGCCTTGATGGTGCGGCACTGCCAGCTGCCGGCCAGGTCCTTGCCGGAAAACGCGACCAGCGGCTTTGCCAGCAAGGCGTCGAGCTGCTTGACCTCGGCGTCGTCGCCGGCCCTGGCTTCATCAAGGGCTGCCTTGCGCGTCTCGTCATATTTGTCGAGCCGCACCTTGTCGGCGGGCGTGATCAGCTTCTGCACCTCGCCATCGGCGAGCGCGGGCAGGGCGAAGCAGAAAACGCCTGCGGCAATCAGGAGGCGAGCGATCATCGGTGCGTTTCCCGGTCGACGGCTGGAACAGCGTGTTTTCTCGTTTGGCATCCAACTTACCGGTTCGCGGCGGCCTGTCATCCGTGCTTAACAGCAGTCAGCTTAAAACACGTGGTTTCACCGATGCGGATCTTGTTTACGGGGTCGTCAGGCTGGCTGGGCAGCGCGCTCGCGCTGCGCCTGCGGGCGCTTGGCCATGACGTCATCGGGCTGGATCCGGTCCCGTCGGCGCCAACGCAGGTGATCGGCTCGGTCGCCGACCGTGATCTGGTGATGCGGACGGTCGGGGAAAACCGCATGGAGGCGATCGTCCACAGCGGCGCACTGCACAAGCCTGATATCGAACACCACCGCAATGAGGATTTCATCGAGACGAATGTGCGCGGCACGCTCAACCTGCTCGACGCGGCGGTGTTATCGGGCGTTCAGCGCTTCGTCTTCACGTCGACGACCTCGCTGATGATCTCGAAAGCCATACGCGCCGGCCTCACCGGCGGTGCGCGCAAGGCCGCCTGGCTGACGGAAGACATGGCGCCCGAGCCGCGCAACATCTACGGCGTAACCAAGCTTTCGGCCGAACATCTTTGCCGCCTCTATCACATCCAGTCCGGACTGCCGGTGATCGTGCTGCGCACCGCCCGGTTCTTTCCCGAGGCAGACGACATGGCGCATGCGATCGAGCAGTCGGACGCCAACACCAAGGCCAATGAGCTGTTGTTCCGCCGACTGACCGTGGAAGATGCCGCCGAGGCCCATGTCGCGGCGCTGGAGAAGGCGCCGCGACTGGGCTTCGATATCTTCATCGTCTCGGCGCCCACGCCGTTCCGGCCTGATGATTGCGAGGCATTGATCGCTGACGCGCCGCCCGTCGTCGCCCGCTATTTTCCGGAATTTCCGGCGCTCTACGCGCGAAAGGGCTGGACGATGTTTCCCTCGATCGACCGTGTCTATGACGCGTCGCGGGCGCGGGACAGGCTGGGCTTCGTCTGCAAGACGAGCTTTGCCGCTGTGCTCGCCGGGCTAGCAGCGGAAGAAGGAGCGGCCTGAACGGTCAGCCGTGTGCCGCGGCGCTGGCCAGCTCCGTCGTCAGGTCGCCATAGCCGGTGGAACGGCGCTCATAGGCGAGGCCGAGCATTTTCGCGGCTTTCTCGGCGACCTTGTCTAGTTCCGGATCGTCGGTCTGGGCGATATAGACCAGCTTCTGGTAATTGCCGAAATAGTCCTTGATCAGCTCCGGATGCCTGTCGAGGCCGAGCGGCTTCATGAAGAAGGCATCGAACTGCCGGCACAGGAAATCAGTCATGTAGAACGACATCATGTCGTCGTCGGCGATTTTCGCATAGGCTTCCATGCCCTGGTAGAAGGCAAAGCAATGCGGACCGGCCATGCGCTCGACCCCATGCTTCTCGCAGACGCGGTCGAGCAGGCCGCCGGTGCCGCAATCGGCATAGCCGACGAAAATATTGGTGTAGCCGTCCGCCTTGGCCTTCTCGATTGCCTTGTCCATGGCCGGCGCGATGCGGTCCGGGTAGAAATGGAACTCCGCCGGCAGGCAGGTCAGGTCGAGATGGTCGAGCCCCAGCTGCTCCGTAACGGCCAGAACTTCGCGCGCAATCATCCCGCAGGCGATGACAAGCAGCCTGTCACCTTGATCGGGGTGTAGTTTTCGCGCAATGCTCATGGAACCAGTCTAACCGATTTTCGTTGCTATCCCACGAATCTATCTGTTGAGGGAGATACCATTCATGAAACCGCTACGCATTGCGCCGATCGCCATCCTCGCTTGCGCCCTGGCTCTTTCGGCCTGCGCCAACACCGTCCGCGGTGTCGGCAGGGATGTCAAATCGACAGCCAACGCGGTCGAGGATACGGTCCAAAATCCCTGATCCCGCGGATATCAACAAGGCGCACCGCTGTCGAGGAAGTTCAAGCGATGCGCGTTAAGCCCTTGTAACATATGGGAGCAACAAAGCCGCGCCGCAAGGCGTGGTTCGTTCTGTTGTCCATGCGAGTTCGCGGAGATGGGCCGAAGCGCAGGCTTGGGTGTCCACCTCTCCGCAATTCCCTATCGTCACGGCAGGCACAAAAAGTTGACTTTTCCAATGCGGGACATGCCGGTAGTCTTTCCCTGTACCTCAACAACGAAGCTAGGAGCATAGAATGAAGACCGCTCTCTTGGTTGTCGCCGCTCTGGGCCTATCGGTATCCGGCGCCGCAGCGGAATGTGTCGGCCACAACAAAACGACGGCTTCCGTAGATCAGCAAACCAAAGCTGCAAGCGTAGATCAGCAAACCACAGTCGCAAGCGTCGCGAATACAACCGCCGACACGCCGATCCTGAAAAAGGAAGAGGCGAAAGAGTCTGAATAGGCACTTCAAGCCGTTACGCGGGTCGCTGTTGCTTGTTGAAGTCTTGACATGCCGGCGCTACGCGGCGCCTCGTCTGCAAGAGCATAAGTACGGGCTCCGTACTTATGCTCTTGTGTTCTCCTCGTCAGTTCAGGCCGAAGCGCGGACGTTGTGCTTGCGCTTCATGAAATCCTTAGCGGTCTCGACTGCCACGGCCGCGTCGCGGCAATAGGCGTCGGCGCCGACGGCCTTGCCGAATTCCTCGTTGAGCGGGGCACCGCCGACCAGCACGACGTAGTCGTCGCGGATGCCCTTTTCCTTCATCGTGTCGATGACGACCTTCATGTAGGGCATGGTCGTGGTCAAAAGCGCCGACATGCCGATGATGTCGGGCTGGTGCTGTTCGATGGCGTCGAGATATTTTTCCACCGCATTGTTGATGCCGAGGTCGATGACGTCGAAGCCGGCGCCCTCCATCATCATGCCGACAAGGTTCTTGCCGATGTCGTGGATGTCGCCCTTGACGGTGCCGATCACCATCTTGCCCTGCTTCGGCGCGCCGGTGGCGACAAGCAGCGGACGCAGGATGAACATGCCCGCCTTCATTGCGTTGGCCGACAACAGCACTTCCGGCACGAACAGGATGCCATCGCGGAAATCCTCGCCGACGATGCGCATGCCCTCGACCAGCGCCTCGGTCAGCACCTTGTAAGGCGCCCAGCCGCGCTCGAGCAGGATGTTGGTGCCTTCCTCGATCTCTTCCTTCAGCCCGTCATAAAGGTCGTCGTGCATCTGTTGCACGAGTTCGTCGTCGGAAAGCTCGGAAAGGATGATCTCGTCGTCGGCCATTTTTAATCCAGCTCCTTGCCGCACAGATGCAATTGCGGGGCCTCAAATATCACGTCAATACCTAACCCGCTACAGGCTTGCGTCCATAGCTGATTTGCGACTTCCCGCAAAAGGAAAGCGACTGCAAATCTATTGGAATTCTTGTCGATTTTGCGACAGGCGTTGGCGCTGGCGGGCCGTTTCGAATAGGGTGCATGATTACGATCCGGCCAGAAGCCGCGATATGCGGCCATAATAATTGTGCCAGAACAAAAGTCAGGGAAGAACGATCATGAGTGAGAACGCGCCGGTCGACCAGGAAGCGTCAAACGCGCGGCGCGGGCGCGCCGCCAGTGGTGGTGCCGCTGCCCGGCGGGCGGCGCGGTCGGGTGGCGGCCCCGGCACCCAGCTCACCTACATCAAGCGCAAGATCAACGTCTATGAGGTGCTGGACGAGGAAGGGCTGGCGCTGATCGAGAAGAACACCGACACGGTGCTCGAGGAGATCGGCATCATCTTTCGCGACGACGCCGAGGCGCTGCAGCTGTGGAAAGAGGCCGGCGCGGACGTCAAGGGCGAGCGCGTGCACTTCCCGAAGGGGCTCTGCCGCTCACTTCTCAAGACCGCGCCGTCCGTCTACACCCAGCATGCCCGCAATGCCGAACGTTCGGTGCAGATTGGTGGCAACGCCACGGTCTTCGCACCGGTCTACGGCCCGCCCTTCGTGCGCGACCTCGACGGCGTCAGGCGCTATGCGACGATCGAGGATTTCCGCAATTTCGTGAAGCTCGCCTATATGGCGCCGTCGATCCACCATTCGGGCGGCACGGTGTGCGAGCCGGTCGACGTGCCGGTCAACAAGCGCCATCTCGACATGATCTACAGCCACATCAAATATTCGGACAAGCCGTTCATGGGTTCGGTCACCGCGCCGGAGCGCGCCGAAGATACGGTTGCGATGGCCAAGATCGTGTTCGGCGACGATTTCGTCGAGAACAACACGGTGCTGACCAGCCTGATCAACGCCAATTCGCCGATGGTGTTCGACGAGACCATGCTGGGGGCGCTGAAAGTCTATTCGCGCCACAACCAGGCCTGTATCGTCACGCCGTTCATCCTCGCCGGCGCAATGAGCCCGGTGACGGTCGCTGGCACGCTGACCCAGGTCCTGGCCGAAGTGCTGGCTGGCGCGTCGTTCACGCAGCTGATCCGGCCGGGCGCACCGGTGCTGTTCGGCACCTTCGCCTCGTCGATCTCGATGCAGTCTGGCGCGCCGACCTTCGGCACGCCGGAGCCGTCACTGGTTTCCTATGGCGCGGCGCAGCTCGCGCGCCGGCTTGGCCTGCCGTTCCGCACCGGCGGTTCGCTCTGCGCCTCCAAAATCCCGGACGCGCAGGCGGCCTATGAGAGCGCCAACACGCTGAACTCGACGATCCTCGCCGGCACCAATTTCGTGCTGCACTCGGCCGGCTGGCTCGAGGGCGGGCTCGCTTCCTGCTACGAAAAGTTCATGATGGACATCGACCAGCTCGGCATGACCCAGAAGTTCTCCGAAGGCCTCGACCTGTCGGAGAACGGCCAGGCGATGGACGCCATCCGCCAGGTAGGCCCGGGCAGCCACTATCTCGGCTGTGACCACACCCAGGCCAATTTCCAGACCGCCTTCTACCGTTCCAGCATCGCCGACAACAATTCCTACGAGCAGTGGCTGGCCGAAGGCGAAAAGTCGGCACCGCAGCGCGCCAACGAACTCGCCCGCCGCTGGCTGGAAAGCTACGAGGCGCCGCATCTCGATCAGGGCATCGACGATGGGCTGAAGGACTTCATCGCCAGCAAGAAGGCGTCGATGGCCGACGCCTTCACCTGAAAGGAGCCCGAGTCAGGCGGGGCTAAAGTCGCCAACATCATCCACAAGGAAGTCTGGCGGAGCGCCTTCTCCGAGCCGGACAGGAAGGGATGATCCTTGAGCGCAGCATGGTCGAAGATATAGCGGCGGCGCTTTCCGCCCACGGCCTCATCCTGCGCGGCGGCTTCAATTTTGCAGGCGGTGAGGAAACACCCTCCGGTCTCTCCGGCGCTGCCGCCAGATCCGTCCTGCTGGTGGGGCAGGCGGGCGCCGCGCCGTGGCCGCATTTTCTGCGCTGGCGGGAAGGCCAATCGCAAACTGTTGCCGATCCGCTCGATGCATGGTCGCGCGAAGTGATCGGCGCAGTGGCGAAGACATTCGGCGCGCGCGCCGTTTCGCCGTCCGACAGACCGTATCTGCCGTTCCAGCAATGGGCGATGCAGGCGGAGGGTCTGAAACCGTCGCCGCTCGGTATCCTCATGCATCCGCAATACGGGCTGTGGCACGCCTATCGCGGCGCGCTGCTGTTCGAGGACGAGATTGCGTTTGGGGAAACTCGCGAAGTGGTTCACCTTTGCGATGCATGTGTCGACAAACCTTGCCTGAAATCCTGTCCGGTCGATGCCTATTCTGCGGATGGTTTCGCGCACAAGACCTGTCTGGCGCATGTGCGTGGGCACAACGGCGCGCCTTGCCGAACCGGCGGTTGTCTCGACCGCAACGCCTGTCCCTACGGCGCGGCCTATCGCTATCCGCCACAGGTTCAAGCCTTCCACATGGTCGCGTTCGCGGGCCTGTAGCGTCGCCGAATGCCGCACGAAACTTGAACACCGCATTGCGACCCCGATAGCCCGCTGGTGGTCATCTGACCGCCCTGCAAAAAAATCCTTCCATCATCCCAAGGAATCGCCATTAGCCTTCGTCCAACAGGCAAATGATGGCGATGATGCTGGATGAAAGCGAAGCCTCCGACGCCGAGCTGATCGGTCGTGCGAAGGGCGGTGACAGGGGGGCTTTCGGCAAATTGCTCGAAAGGCACTATGACTTCGTCTATCGCGCCGCCTATCGCTGGTGCGGGAAAAAGGCCGATGCCGAGGATATCGCCCAGGAAGTCTGCGTCCGGCTCGGCCGGGCGATCCGTGACTATCATGGCAGCGGCGCCTTCACCACCTGGCTCTACACCATGACGCTGAATGCGGCACGCGACATGATGCGCAAGAGCGTCCGCGAGGCGATCAAGACCGAAGCCTATGGGGCTTACGAGCTGATCTCGGGAGAGGCCCCGGCCGAGCCCGAAGATCCAGCCGAGGCGCTTTGGGTGGCGGTGCGGATGCTGCCGGACAAGCAGCGCGATGCAGTGCTGCTCGTCTATGGCGAAGGGCTGAGCCACGCACTCGCTTCCGAGGCGATGGGCATCTCGGAGACGACGGTTTCCTGGCACATCCATGAAGCGAAGAAACGGTTGAAGGCGCTCATGCTTTCAGCCGGGGAAGTGTGATCATGGTCGACGACAACCAACTCAACAGGCTGCGCAACATCGCAGCACCGGCACCCGGTATCGACGCGAAGGCGCGTGCCTTCGAGGCCGCCATGCGGGCTTACGACCTGGGCGAAAAAACTTCACCTGCCGCCCAAGGAACGGCGAAAGGGCTTCGTCTCACAGAGCGAGCACAAAAGCTCTGGAGCGAAATCATGCAAAAGAAACTCTTCGCTACCCCGGCCATTGCCGGGCTCGTCGCCCTGCCGATCGCCGGATACGCCACCATCTATATGCTGCAGGAGCAGCCGTTCTATTCCGGTGGGAACGAGAAGATCAGCGAAACGCTGGCCGATAAACCACTGGCTACGAAGAAAGCCGATGCCGACGCCGAAAGCCGCGTCGCAGCCGAGGCGCTTGCCCCGGCATCGCCGCCGAAGCCACAATCGGCTGCCGGCCTGGCGCAGCAGGACGCTCTGGCCCGCAATGTGGCGCCCGAGCCGGCACCTGCGCCGAAAGGTGAGTTCGCACAGGATGGTGGAGCTGCGCCGTCTGGCAGAGTGATGATGTCTAATTCTCCTCCGAAAGCCGACGGAGCCACGCAGGCTGGCCGCATGCAGGGCGCTGAATCCAAGTTGATGGCTCAGCCTTCGACCGCCCCAGCTGACCAGATGCCGCTCCCAGAGCAAAACCGCGACCGCGTCGAGGAATTCAAGAGCAATCCGGTGCGTGCCGCGCTCGAAGACCCGGTGTCGACCTTTTCGATCGATGTCGACACGGCCTCCTATTCCTTCGTGCGGCGCTCGCTCAGGGAAGGTGCTTTGCCGCAGGCCGACACCGTCCGCGTCGAGGAGATGATCAACTACTTCCCCTATCACTGGAAAGGTCCGGACGTTGCCTCGACGCCGTTCAACTCGACCGTCAGCGTCATGCCGACGCCGTGGAACGAGCACACCAGGCTGATGCATGTCGCCATCAAGGGTTTCGACGCCAAGCCGGCCGAGCAGCCCAAGGCCAACCTGGTCTTCCTGATCGACGTGTCGGGCTCGATGAACGAGCAGGACAAGCTGCCGCTCCTGCAGTCGGCCTTCCGGCTTCTGGTCAACAAATTGAAGCCCGACGATACCGTCTCGATCGTCACCTATGCGGGCGATGCCGGCACTGTCCTGGAGCCGACGAAGGTTTCGGAGAAGGACAAGATCCTCAATGCCATCGACACGTTGGCGCCCGGCGGCAGCACGGCCGGCGAGGCGGGTATCAGGCAAGCCTATCGGCTGGCGCAGAAATCCTTTGTCAACGACGGCATCAATCGCGTGATGCTGGCGACGGACGGCGACTTCAATGTCGGCCAGACCGACGATGACGATCTGAAGCGGTTGATCGAAAAGGAGCGCAAGACCGGGGTGTTCCTGTCGGTGTTCGGTTTCGGCCGCGGCAACCTGAACGATCAGATGATGCAGGCCATCGCCCAGAACGGCAACGGCACCGCCGCCTATATCGACACTTTGGCCGAGGCGGAGAAGGTGCTGGTCGAGGATGCGTCCTCGACATTGTTCACCATCGCCAAGGACGTGAAGATCCAGGTCGAGTTCAACCCGCAAAAAGTCTCGGAATACCGGCTGATCGGCTACGAGACCCGGGCCTTGAACCGCGAGGATTTCAACAATGACCGCGTCGATGCCGGCGAGATCGGTTCGGGGCATTCGGTTACCGCGATCTACGAGATCACGCCGAAGGACAGTGGCGGCGAGAAGATCGATCCGCTGCGCTACGGCCAGGCTGCAGTGAACAATGGCGGCGTCGCCAATGCCGACGAATATGCCTTCGTCAAGATCCGCTACAAGTTGCCGAACGAGGATGCCTCGAAGCTGATCACCACGCCGGTGACATCGGCCAACGAAGTGGCTGGTTTCGACCAGGCCAGCATCGACCAGCGATTCTCCGTTGCCGTCGCAGCTTTTGGCCAGAAGCTGCGCGACGAGGATGCGACCGCGAAGTTCGGCTACGACAAGATCATCGAGATTGCCACTGCCGCCCGTGGAGCCGACCCGTTCGGGTACCGGTCCGAGTTCCTCTCGCTGGTGCGCCTTGCCTCGGCGCTCGGCGGTAACCGGTAGTGGGTGTGTGACGGCCGGTTTTCCTCAGATGGGATCGTTCTGATACGGAAAACCACCGATGGGCGGTGAGGCAGGCCGGCAGGGAAAACCTTGCCGGCCTTTTCAATTGCGTCAGGCGCGGCTGCGCCGGCGCTCGCGGCGGGCTTCGCTGGTCTCGACGGTGTTGACCGTCGCCTGCTTGTTGCGCATCGGGCCGATGCGCTCGACAATTTTTTCGACGGTAGGGCGATCCGACCTTGTGTGCGCATCGAGTGCCTTGCACATGGCGGCGAGGTGGGCGAACGAGGTGCCGCAGCAACCGCCGACGATCTTTGCGCCGGCATCGACGGCCAGCCTGACATAGTCGGCCATCAGCTCGGGCGTGCCGGAATAGTGGATTTCGGCGCCGCGAAATTCCGGAATGCCGCAATTGCCCTTGACGATCACCGTCGCCTCCGGCTTCGCCTCGGTCATGTCGAGCAGTGAAGCGAGGATGTCGGAGGCGCCGACGCCGCAATTGGCGCCGACACCGAGCGGCGCCTGCGACAAGCCATCGGTGACGCCGTGGATGTCCTTCGGCAACAGCCCCATCATGGTGCGGCCGGCGGTGTCGAAGGAGCCGGTATAGGTATAGGGCAGGCCGACGCGGATCGCGGCTTCGGCTGCGGCACGGATTTCGTCCGGCGCCGACATGGTCTCGATCCAGGCGACTTCGGCGCCGCCGGCCTTCAGGCCCTCTATCTGTTCGGCAAAGGCGTCGACCGCCTCGTCATAGGTCATGGCGCCGAGCGGCACCAGCAGCTCGCCGGTCGGGCCGACCGAGCCGGCGACGATGACCTTGCGGCCGGCCTTATCGGCGACAGCGCGGGCGATCTCGGCGGCGCGCTTGTTCAGCGCGTAAACCCGGTCCTGCGCATGGTGCAGCTTCAGCCGGTGGCGGGTGCCGCCGAAGGAGTTGGTCAGGATGATGTCGGCGCCGGCATCGACGAAGTTCTGGTGCAGACTGGTGATGGTGTCCGGCGCCGTCTCGTTCAGCAACTCTGGAGCCTCGCCGGCCTCTAGCCCCATGGCGAACAGATTGGTGCCGGTGGCGCCATCGGCGAGCAGAACGCCCTTTTCGGCAAGCAAAGCGTCGATTGGATTGGTCATTGGAAATCACGCCTTCCGGGATTCTTTGTCGGGATATAAAGAAATCTTTATATGACGTCAATGTCGGTGCAGGAAGCAAGCCGTCAAAATCGCATTTCCGCCAGCCTTTGGGTGAAGCTGGCTGCTTCGTGCGCATTGATGTCGGCGGCGCGGATCAGATTGTCGAAATGGCTGGTCAGCTTGCGGACCGGCTGGGTCGCGTTCAGCACCAGATACATGTCGCCGACATAGATGGCGGCGCGATAAGGCCCGAAGATGGTGTAGGGGATCGAATAACGCATCCGTCCGTCATAGAGAAACAGGCGGAAGGTGGGATAAAGGTCGTCGAGCAGCGTCGCCATATGAAGAAGCTGCTGGTGGCGGGCGGCCTCAGGGAAACGGTCCCAGACGCCCAGGCCGCGCGCAAAGATCTCCAGCGTATGGCGCGGCATGCAGACTTCCATGTCGGTTTCCGGCCGCCGGTTGTAGTCGATGCGGTACTGCGTCTCGCCGGCCTGGGCCTCACGGCTCTTGTTGGCGATACCGGCCTCGTAGTCGACGAGCGCTTCGGTGCGCAGAAGATCGGGAATGCCGGCCGGCACGTAACGGATTTTCGTGCCCGCGGCCTCGGCATGCCATCTGGCCAGCAGCGTGCGGTCGAAGCCGTCAGGCGCTTCCTCGATCTCCAGGCTCTCGCGGATTTCACCGGTGAGGCCTTCGTCCTGGCTGAGGCCGAGCAGCCAGTCGAGCGACACTTTGAATTCGGCGGCGATGTTGAGCAGCGTTTCGGCGCGGGGAAGGCGTGTCGAGGCGCCGGACAGCAGCTGCGAAAGCGCCGAGCGGTCGATGCCCACCGCAGTCGCGAAAGCGGACTGGTTCAGATCGGATCGTGTCAGGAGCATTTTCAGGCGCTCCCGAAAGACCGTCGACAGGTCGCGTTTGTCCATATCGTCATTCCAGCCATTGGGAGAAAAAAAATTCGCCGAACCCGCCGACCTGGCACTTTGGGCGTAAATGAATCCTCAAGCCTGTTTACAATAGATAACACATGCAGCTGAAAATGCGCAATCGCAACATTTTGTGCGCTTTGTCGCGTTGCAGCATCACGACGCTCCTGACACAATGCTGTCAGGAATCAAAACGGTTCCGGCGACTGGAAGGGCAGTGGTCGATCGATGACAAGCAGGAATAACAGACGGCGCAATGCACCGGCCATCGAATGGCCGACGGTCTTCCTCGCGTTTTTCTGCTACGGCACCTGGCTCGCAGCCGGCCTGTTCCTGTGGCCGTCCTATCCGCTGCTGGCGCTCGTCGTTCTGGCCCTGATGGCGGCGCTGCAATCCTCGCTGGCGCACGAAGTCCTGCACGGCCATCCAACCCGCAATGCGCAGTTCAACGAAGCTTTCGTCTTCCTGCCGATTGGTCTCGTCTGGCCGTTCCGGCGGTTCAAGACCATTCATCTGCGCCATCATGCCGACGAACGGCTGACCGATCCGCTTGACGATCCTGAAAGCTACTACAAGGCGCTGTGGCACCATGACGAATTGCCGCCGGCGATGAAGTTCCTGCTGAAGATCAACAACACCATGATCGGCCGGCTCATTCTCGGCCCGTGGCTGTCGTGCACCGGCTTCTTCATCGACGATGCCAGGCAGATGCTTGCCGGCGACAAGGTGATCCGCAAGGCATGGCTGCTGCACGCCATCGGCCTCGCCGTGGTGCTGCCGGTCGTGCAGTTCGGCTTCGGCATCCCGCTATGGCTCTACATCCTGGTGCCGGTGTGGCTGGGCCAGTCGCTGATCTCGATCCGCACCTTTGCCGAGCATCAGTGGTCGGAGCATCCGGAAGGCCGTACGGTGATCGTCGAGCGTTCGCCGCTGTCGTTCCTGTTCCTCAACAACAATCTGCATTTCGTTCATCACAAGAGCCCGACGGTGGCCTGGTACCGGCTGCCGAAGCTGTTTCGCGAGCGCCGTGACGAGTGGCTGCGGATGAACAATGGCTATGCCTATCCGAACTATTTCGCGCTGCTTAGGGCATATGCCTTCAAGGCCAAGGAGCCGATCGTCCACCCGGTGCTGCGGCGCACGCCGGAACCGGGCCGGGCGTTCAAGCCGCGCGTCAGGGCGCGCAGCCTCAATGGGCTTGGCAGTGCGCCGGTACCGGCCGAGCCGCCGAAAGAATGAATTTTTGGGTATTGCCGACAGCGATGCCCAGGTGCGCGTCAATGGCCTCGTCAATTTTTCTCAGCGTAACGATTAAAGTCCCGGCATGAGCGATTTCGTTGCCGGCTTGCCGATGTATGACTGGTCTGAAATGCGGAGCGAGGTCGACGCCCAATGGGCGCGGCTGCGTGATGCCTTCCGGCAAAAAGGCATCGACGCGCCGCAGACCATCGCTCGCGTCAATGCCGATCTGCGGCCTGTGGAAGGCGGCATCCGCGACGCCGCCGGAAAGGTCATCGCGCCCGATCCGGCGACGCTGCCGCCGGACGAGTTGGATTTTTTCGGCCTCTGGCTGCATCCGGCGCTGCTGCTCGCTCAGACCTGCTGGGGTCCGATGGAACTCGGGCTGGCGACGCATGTTCAACTGATCGGCCAGCCGCGTTACGACGCGTTCGAGGGCGGGCAGGGTGAACTCTATTCGAGCGCGCTCGTGATGCGTGCAGGTGAAGCGCCGACGGTTGCCTCACCGTCCGATGGCAGCCCGCTCATCCCGCTCGATGTCCTGCGTGACAAGCATTTTACCTTCAACAGCCTCGATTCCATGTCGGGCATTATCGCGCCGACGCGTGACCTGGAGGCGCTGGGCGAAAGCCTGGACATCTTCTCCGAGCGCAGCGAAAGCGGTGGCCACCGCGCCTCGATCGTCGCCATTGCCGAGGGCAAGGCCGATGTCGCGGCCATAGACTGCCAGAGCTGGGCCAATGCGCGGCGCTTCGAGCCGGCAGCGGAAGCGGTCACGGTCGTCGGCTGGACAACGCGGCGCAAGGGCCTGCCGTTCATCACTGCCAGAACGACACCGGAAACGGTCGTGGTGGCGCTGCGCGAGGCGGTCGCGGCGACCGCATAAAGACAATCAGCCGCCGAGCAGCCGCTCATCGAGCGGATAGGTCGAAAGCTGCTCGTTGCCGGTTTCGGTGATCAGGATCTGCTCCTCGATCTTGACGCCCTCGCGTCCGCCAAGCCGGCCGATATAGCTCTCGACGCAAAGCACCATGCCCGACACAAGCACGCCGTCGGGCGTGTCTTCGGTCCAGTCGATGGCATGCGGCAGCGTCGGGTATTCGTCTGCCAGGCCGACGCCATGATAGAGCACGCCGTAACGCGTCGGGAAACAATCTCCGGGCGGCACCGCCGAGCATTCGACAAGATCGCGGAACGATGTGCCCGGCTGCATCAGGCCGATGTTGTGGGCGATCTGGTCGGCGGCGATGCGAAACAGCTCGCGTTGCTCGTTGGACGGCTCGGTGTCGCCGCAGAGCCAAGTGCGCGACAGGTCGGCGCAGAAACCGTAAGGGCCGATCAAATCGGTATCGAAAGCGACGAGGTCGCCGGCTGCGATCGTTCGCGACGAGCATTCCTGGAACCAGGGATTGGTGCGCGGGCCGGACGTCAAGAGCCGGGTTTCGACCCATTCGCCGCCACGCGCAATGTTGCCGCGATGGAGTTCGGCCCACAATTCGTTTTCGGAAATCCCTGGCCTCAAAGCTGCTTCCATCTCGCCCATCGCCGCCTCGCAGGCGACGATCGACCGGCGCATGGCCAGGATTTCGTCGGGCGATTTGATCAGGCGTGCGTTTTCCATCAGCGCTTCGCCATTGGCGATCGAGATGCCGAGGCGGGCGAGCGCTTCGACGCCCTCGGGATTGATGTGATCGACGGCGATGCGACTGACACCGCCGCCATGCTGCTTGACCAGATCGGCAATCCCGGCGGCCCAGCGGCGGACTTTTTGCTCGGTGAGGTCGCCGCTGTAGAGATACATCCAAGACACTGCCGGCCGAACCTCGTCGACGACGCCGGAGTGGTCGGAAAGGTGCTCGCAGGAAAAATAGTCGAACAGCACCACCGGACCTTCGGTGGCAACGAAACAATGTCTTGTCGGATTGTGCGCGACCCAGAGCTGCATATTGGTCGAGTCGGTCGCATAGCGGATGTTGATCGGATCGTAGAGCAAGGCTCCCGCATAGCCGCGGCGCTTCAGCTCGGCGCGGATGCGGTCGAGCCGGTATTGGCGCATGGCGGGCAGGTCGGGAGCAGCAATGCCGGCGGCGTGCCACTCGGCTTCCGCCAGTGCGCCGTAGCCAAGCACATGCTGGTTGAGTTCAGCGGCCTTCTGCCGCGACTTCAGGCGCAACGCATCGATTGAGCCTGCTTCGTCTGGCTCGAACGGCGCGATCCTGCGATGACGACCGAACCGTCGCTCGACGCCCGGATCGCTCATTTTCCTATCCTCCCGATATCAATCGGCCGCGCGGGTCAGGCCCGAGGGCGGGCCTTTGGGTCCAATGCTTTCAGGCCCGCATCTTCTCGCCGCTCGGGTCGAAAGGCGGCTCGACATTGATGCGGGCTGGTCGTCGGCTTCCGAGGATCTCGATCTCGAACAGTCCGGCGCTCTCGTCCGCGGCCAAGGCCGCCGGCACATAGCCTTGCGCCATCGATTCCTGGACGTAATGGGCATAGCCGCCGGAGGTGACCCAGCCGACCACGCGCCAGTCGCCGTCGACGATGCCGCGCACGGCCGAAGCGCCTTCCGCGGCGCTCGAGCCGCGCACTTCCTTGCCGTCCGTATCGAAACGCGCCGCACCATAGCCGTGCGGCTTTTCCACCGTGCCGTAGTCCTTGCCGCCGACCTTGGCCCAGATTGGTTCGTCGCCCATCACGTCCGCGTCTGCGGCATCGACGATGAAGGAGACACGGCGCAGTTTTGGCCCTTCTGCCTGCTCCCTCGCTGCCGCGTCGCGTCCGATGAAGTCGTTCTTCTCCAGCTTGACGAAGCGGTCCATCTCCCCCTCGAACGGCCCGTAGATCGGGCGCAGTTCGCGGAACCAGGTCGGAAAATTCTTTTCCAGGCGCATCGAGAGCAGGGCGCGCATGCCGAAATCGACCAGGCCAAACTCTTCGCCGGCATCCTTGATCGCCTTGTAGACGAGACGCTGGTAGGCCGGCGCCATCCAGATCTCGTAGCCGAGGTCACCGGTATAGGTGATGCGATTGACCATGCAGGGCGCGCCGCCGACCGCCATCTCGCGGAAGTCCATGAAGCGGAAGGCCTTGGTCGAGATGTCGGCGTCAACCAGTTTCTGCAGCAGGTCGCGTGATTTCGGCCCGGCGATCGACAAGCCGACCAGCGTCTGGTCGAAGCGGTGAATGCGGACCTGTGACGCCCCTGGACCATCCTTCGGCAGGTGCTTCTCGAACCAGCGCATATGATACTTCTGCGCCGCCGACGAGCTCCAGATCATGAAGCGCTCTTCGCCCGCCTTGGCGATGGTGAAATCGCCGATCAGCCTGCCGAACTCGTTTAGCATCGGGGTCAGCACAATGCGGCCGGTCTTCGGCATGCGGTTGGTCATCAGCCGGTTGAGGAAATCTTCCGATCCCGGCCCGGAGACTTCGTATTTGGCGAAATTGGCGATCTCGGTGACGCCGACCTTCTCGCGGGTGGCGCGCACTTCCTCGCCGATCGGCCCGAAATCGTTGGAGCGATGGAAGGAAACGATGTCCTTCGGCTCGGTGCCTTTCGGTGCGAACCAGAGCGGGGTTTCAAGGCCCCAGCTATCGCCCATGACGGCGTTGTTGGCCAGCATCGTGTCGTAAAGCGGAGTCGTCTGGGCCGGGCGTGCCGCCGGCAGCTCCTCGTTGGGAAAGCGGATGGAAAAACGGCGCGAATAGTTTTCGCGCACCTTGGCATTGGTATAGCGCAGCGTCGCCCATTCGCCGAAGCGCGCGACGTCCATGCCCCAGACGTCAAAGCCGGGATCGCCATGGACCATCCAGTTCGACAATGCCAACCCGACGCCGCCGCCTTGCGAGAAACCGGCCATGACGGCGCAGGCGCACCAGAAATTGGTCAGGCCCTGCACCGGGCCGACCAGCGGATTGCCATCCAGCGCGAAGGTGAAGGGACCGTTGATGATCTGCTTGATGCCGGCCTTCTCGATGCCGGGAAAATGCTTGAAGCCGATTTCCAGCGACGGCGCGATGCGGTCGATGTCGGGCTGCAGCAGCTCATGGCCGAAATCCCACGGCGTGTTGACCGGAGACCACGGCTT
Organism: Mesorhizobium sp. WSM4810; assembly: GCF_055811235.1. Classification (NCBI taxonomy): domain Bacteria; kingdom Pseudomonadati; phylum Pseudomonadota; class Alphaproteobacteria; order Hyphomicrobiales; family Phyllobacteriaceae; genus Mesorhizobium; species Mesorhizobium sp. WSM4810. Next base: position 212,991 of record NZ_JBVVQV010000004.1, read on the forward strand.
GCAGGCTTTTTCATAGGTGCCGAGCAGGATGCCGTTGCGTTCCTGGCGGGTGTAGATCTCGCCCTTGAAGTCCATAACGCCGATCATCTCGCGGCCGGTCGACTTGTTGAATTCCTCGACCTCCGGCATCGGCTCGGTCAAAAGGTACATATGCTCCATGGCCAGCAGCGGCAGCTCGACGCCGACCATGCGGCCGATCTCGCGCGCCCACAGGCCGCCGCAGTTGACGACATGCTCGGCCTTGACCGTGCCTTGCTCGGTAACGACGTTCCAGGTGCCGTCGACCTCCTGCGTCAGCTCGACGACGCGGTTGCGCAGCACGATCTCGGCGCCGAGCTTCCTGGCGGCCTTGGCGTAGGCGTGGGTGGTGCCGGAAGGATCGAGATGGCCTTCGACCGGATCCCACATGGCGCCGACGAAATTGGTCTCGTCCATCAGCGGGAACATCGCCTTGGCCTCTGACGGCGTGATCAGCTCGGTGTCCATGCCGAGATAGCGGCCTTTGGCGTGGGCAAGGCGCAGGAAGTCCATGCGCTCGGGCGTGTCGGCCATCATCACGCCGCCGGTCAGGTGCAGCGAGCAGGACTGGCCTGAAAGCTCTTCGATCTCCCTGTAGAGCTGCACCGTATAGGCCTGCAGCTTGGCGACATTGGGATCGCCATTGAGCGTATGGAAGCCGCCCGCCGCATGCCAGGACGAACCGGAGGTGAGCTCCGAACGCTCGATCAGCATGATGTCGGTCCAGCCCTCCTTGGCCAGATGGTAAAGCACCGAGCAGCCGACGACGCCGCCACCGATGACAACCGCTTTTGCATGAGATTTCATGAAGATAGTTCCGTTTTTGAAGAGATTGAATCGAGTGGGCGGGGTGTGAGAACAAATCGGAGGTCGGATACAGCGATGTTCTCGGCCAGCCTGCCATCAAGCGCGGCAAGGATGGTTTCACAGACGGAAGTACGATGTTTCAGGACGTCATGGTTCCAAAGACGCAGAATCGAATAGCCTTGGGCGCGCATGAATTCGTCGCGGCGGCGGTCATAGGAACTGCCGGCGTGTTGGTGTCCATCGACTTCAACGACAAGCCATTTCTCGCGGCAAGCGAAGTCTGCAAAAAAGGGGCCGATGGAAAACTGACGCGTAAAGCGATAGCCCCCAAGCTTGCGCGCCTTTAGTTCAAGCCAAAGCAATGCTTCCGTCTGATTGCCTGCTTGCCTGAGTTTTCGTGCTCGCTGGGTTGTACCTATTTTGCGGCGACTGCGTGTCTTGGCAATGGCGTCCCCCACTCCGTCGCTGCTTCGCAGCGCCACCTCTCCCCCCTCCGGAGGGAGAGGAAGGGCGTCATCTGGAATAATCTCGCGCCATTCCTCTACCCCGTCGATCGGGGGAGAGGTGTCGAGCGGAGCTCGACGGAGTGGGAGTCGCCTGTTCATCAAATCAATGCAGATGATCAAAAATCAGTCGGCGCGCCGCCTTCGGACCGACGTTTGTCGACGAAGGCGTCGAGCTCCTCGCGGATAGCCGGGTCCATGTAGGGCTCTTCATAGGAGGCCAGCCGCTCCTTCCATACCCGATTGGCTTTTTCGATAGCTGTCGGCGATCCGGCTTCCGCCCAGGTCTCGAAATTGCGCCAGTCGGAGATGATAGGCGAATAGAAGGCGGTCTTGTAGCGGTCCTGGGTATGCTGGGTGCCGAAGAAATGGCCGCCGGGACCGACATCGCGGATGGCGTCGATAGCCAGTGCTTCCTCCGAAAGGTCGAGCGGGGTCAAAAATTCGGCCACCATCTGCAGCAGATCGATGTCCAGGATGGTCTTCTCGTAGGAGCAGCGCAGGCCGCCTTCCAGCCAGCCGGCCGCATGCATCATCAGATTGCCGCCGCCCTGTATGGCGCCCCACAGCGAGAACACGCTTTCATAGGCGGCCTGTGCGTCGACCGTGTTGGCGGCGCAGGTGTTGGAAGTGCGGTAGGGAATGTTGTAGCGGCGGGCGAGCTGGCCGCCGACCAATTGCGCCTTCATGTATTCCGGCGTGCCGAAGGCCGGCGCGCCGGACTTCATGTCGACGTTGGAGGTGAAGCCGCCATAGCCGACGGGCGCGCCCTTGCGCACCATCTGGGCGAAGGCAATGCCGGACAGTGCCTCGGCATTCTGCTGCACCAGCGCACCGGCGATGGTCACCGGCGCCATGGCGCCCGACAGGGTGAACGGCGTCACGATGACGACCTGGCCCTTGCTCGACATCTGGATGATGCCTTCCATCATCGGCACGTCGAGCTTGAGCGGCGAATTGGTGTTGATGATGGTGAACACCGACGGCTGTTCGAGAAGCTGTTCGGCGCTGATGCCGCGCGCGATCCTGGTGATCTCGATGCCGTCGACATTGCGCTCCTTGCCGAGCGAATAGATGTGGAACACCTTGTCGGTCAGCACGCTCAGATCGCGGATGCATTCGAGGTGCCTGACGGACGGATGGATATCGATCGGCTCGACCGGATAGCCGCCGGTGCAGTTCAGGATGTTGTGCATCTGCGCAAGCTTGAGGAAGTTGCGGTAGTCCTGCTGGTTGCCGGGGCGGCGGCCGCGGTCGATGTCGGAACAATTGGGCGCCGACGCCATCATCGAGATGATCAGGTTGTCGCCGCCGAAGCGGACATTGTGCGCCGGATTGCGGGCATGGATGGTGAATTCCGACGGGCAGTGCGAAACCAGCTCGAGGATCATGTCGCTGTCGAAGCGCACCCGCTCACTGCCTTCGCGGACATCTGCGCCATGCGCCTTCATGATGCGCCTTGCCTCGTCGTGCAGCACGTCGACGCCGATTTCCCTGAGAACGCGCAGCGAGGCGAGGTGGATCGATTCCAGTTCGTCGTCGGAGACCAGCCTGGTCGGCGTCAGCGGGATTTTCAGCTGACGGAAAGGCGGCTGCTCGAATGCCGCCGCTGCGCCGGCGCGCTTGCCCGCGCGGCCGCCGCGACGGGCGCGGTCGTTTGTCAATGCCGGTTCGGCGGGATGAAGGGCGGCGGTCATGCTAGTCCTCGTACGCTGCGATGGTGCGGCGGCATAATGGACCGACCGCCGTCCCGCCATTGCGGAGGCGGCGACCACTAGGACGAGGGAAGCGACATGGACGTTCGCCAGCCGGACGCACCAGGGCGAATCCAGATCTGTGCCCGAACTGTGAAACATGTCACGTTGCGATCACGTCATATTGAGCAAGTACATTGAATACAAACCGTCCTGAGGGAGACTATTTCCGTGTCGGATGTTGTTAGCGTGCGTGCAGCGACCAACAACGAAGTCGCTTTCATTGCCTGGGATATTGACGGAATGATCGACGGCTGTCTCGGCTTCGAGATCGTCCGCATCTATCCCGGCACCGGCGAGGAACGCTGTCTGGCTTCCTGGGTGCCTTTCCGGGGGCAACGCAACAAGGACTGGATTCCGCAGGATACCGGCGTCTGGCCGGTGCAGAAGACATTCTGGCGCGATCTTACGGTGCGGCGGCGCCGCGACAGCGTCGAAATCAGGCCCGATGGCGAATTGGTCGCCTACCGGGTGCGTCCGGTCGGCGACATGCGGCCCGGCCTCGATCCAGTGCCGGTGCGCCCCGAGAAAGCCTATACCGGAGCGGCTCGGCCGCTCGGCTATCTCGGACAAGGCGCCGTCAGCCCGACCATCTTCCTGGGATCGATGTTCGGCAAGGCGCGGCTCGCCTTCACCAACGGCGTGCTCTCGACGCAATGGCTGTCGCGCGCGCTGGAAGACGCCGGCATCAAGGTCGGGCAGCGCGACAAGATCAGGGCCGAGCTTCAGCGTCCCGGCAGCAAGATCCGCGCCTATCTTCATGGCGAGGTTCCGGATGTGCTCACCAGCCTGATGAAACGGGCCAAGGCCGAGGGCGGCACTGTCAGGCTTGCCCTCTACGAGCTTGGCGATGACGAGTTGTGCGACGCGATCATCGACGCCAAGGATGTCGTCGACGTCATTCTTTCGAATTCGGGCAGGGATGAACAAACGAAGGCGTGGGACGCGGGCAACGCGCCCTTCAGAAAGCGGCTGCGCGACGCCGGCGTCGTGCTGACCGATCGTCTGTTCAACAACAATCATATCGGCCACAACAAGTTTGCCGTCTACCGCGACGCCCAGGCCAATCCGCAGGCGGTCATGACCGGCAGCACCAACTGGACGTCGACCGGCATTTGCGGACAGTCCAACAACGCCTTCATCCGCGACGACCCTGCCATGGCCAAAGTGTTCGATGCCTATTGGGAGCGGATGAAGGCCGACGTGTTCCCGCCGCCGGCGAGCGATAGCGCCGCTGGACGTGTGGCGCAGAAGCAAGGCAGGCCGTTTCGCCTGAAGAATCGCACACCGAACCATGTCGATGGGACCACCATCTGGTTCTCGCCAAACGATCCCGACCGCAGCAAAAAGGACATCTCGGTGCGGCCTGTCGACCTCGAAGATGTCTTCGCACGAATCAAGGCGGCGAAGGAGGCGGTGCTCTTTCTCGTGTTCAATCCGTCGCGGCTTGGCAACAATTCGGTCATCGATCAGGCGGTCGCGGCGGCGACGGCGAATCCAAAGCTGATCGTGCAAGGCGCAATCAGCGATCACACCGCCATGCCCAACTATATTGCTCCGACCCGGGATCCAGTCACCAACAAATCGAACAAGGACGGCAAATCGCCATTCGTCTTTCCGGAGAAGGTCTGGGAGGCGCCGAACGTCTCCATCGTCAGGGCGGCCAACCTGACGGGGGCCTCCGTTGCGCGGGATTTCCAGGCGGAAGTGCTGACCGTCGGCCATGCGATCGTGCACGACAAGATCGTGATCATCGATCCGATGGCCGACAATGCGACCGTCATCGCCGGCAGCCACAACCTTGGCTACAAGGCGTCCTATGAAAACGACGAGAACATGGTGATCGTCGAAGGCGACAAGACGTTCGCTGCGGCCTTTGCGGTGCATATGCTCGACGTGTTCGACCACTACAAGTTCCGCGCCTGGCGTAGAACGATTGGAGAAGGACCGTCGGACAATGACGGGCTCTCCATCGACGACAAGTGGCTGAAGCCTTACGCGGAGGGCAAGAAGGGGGCGATTGCCCGGTATTTTCCGTAGTGGCCTGAATGGCGCCGCGGAGTCCTTAACAAGGCATGCTCTGGCTGGCGCAAGCGGTTCCTGCCGCCGGTGCTTCCCGGCACGCCGCCGAAACGCTAATCGTGCAGGTTTCGTGGTGCGGATCATGGACCGGGCGGAACAGAACAGCGACGAGACAATGCAGTGGGCGGCGATCACCGGCGTGATCGCCACCGTTTCGGTGTTCGCTATCGCGCAAGGGCTAAGCTATCCGCTGCTGAGCTTCATCCTGCAGCGCCAGGGCGTCTCGCCGGCCATGATCGGCCTGTCGGCGGCAATGACGCCGGTCGGCTTTATCGTCTCGTCGCCGCTCATCCCGGCGCTGGCGCGCCGGTTCGGGGCAGGGCGCACGGCGCTGACCTGCGCGGCCCTTTCCGCCATCATGCTGGCGCTGATCGGCTGGACGCAAAATGTCTATCTCTGGTTTCCACTGCGCTTCCTGATCGGCGTGGTGACCAATCCGCTCTATGTGCTGAGCGAGATCTGGGTGATCGCGCTGGCGCCTCCGGCGCGCCGTGGTCGCGTGATGGGAATCTATTCCACAGTCATTTCGGCCGGTTTCGCGGCCGGCCCGCTGTGCCTGCTTGCCGTCGGCACCGAAGGATGGCCGCCGTTTCTCGTTGGCATCGCCGCATTCGTCTTTTGCGGCGCCTGCCTGGCGCTGGTGCTGGGACGGCTGCCAAAGGTCGATGAAGCCGGGCACCAGGTTTCGGTGATGGGGTTCATGCCGATGGCATGGCTGCTGCTGTCGGCGGTGGTGGTGGCCGCCGGTTTCGAACAGGGGGTGCTGGCACTGCTGCCGGTCTACGGAGCGCATTATGGTATCGCGGAGGCGCGCATGTCGGCGCTGCTGTCGATGATGATCGCCGGCAACATCGCCATGCAGGTGCCGCTCGGCCTGCTGGCGGAACGGCTGACGGCGCGTCTGGTGCGATTTATCTGTGTATCGCTAACGGTGCTTGGATGCGTGCTGTTGCCGGTTCTCATCGAGACGCCGCTGATCTGGCCGTGCGTGTTTGTCTGGGGTGCGGTTTCCTACGGCATCTACACGATGTCGATCATCGAGCTCGGCGAGCGGTTCACCGGCTCGGCACTGGTCGCCGGCAACGCTGCCTTCTCGCTAATGTGGGGCGTCGGCGGCATCGCCGTGCCGCCGCTGGCGGGCGGCGCCATGGATATTCTCGGTGCGGACGGCCTGCCGATCACGCTTGGCGCCATTTGTCTGGCGTTGGCGGTCACAACCGTATTGCGGGGGCGAGCGGTCTAATACAATTGCGGGGTGCCTTCATTTCCTTGCCATCTGGAAATCGCCCATAAATCACATTCGGCATGGTGTTCAGAGGGATGCATCCTGCGTAGAAGGTCTCGAATTTCAACGGCACGATCAAAATCGGGTATCAATCCAACATCGGACAGTTCCGTGTTCGCAAACACGTCAGGAAATCCTCCGCAGTTGGTCAGAGCGCTTATGGAGACGTCCTGATCCAACAAGTCGTAGCCCAGGAAGGTAAATCCGTTCCAGTCGAGTGAACGCACGTCAAGCGATGGTCTTCGGATCACATTAAGGACATTCAAGTCGCCCGGATCCGCCAGCTCCGAAAGGAGGAAGTCCAGGTCCACAAAGAAATCCAGCATGTAGTCCTCGTTGACAATATGGGGCCAGTAGCTGTCCTTTACCTGTCCCAGCGCGACCGGCCCGAGCATTCCATCGAGTGAGACGACCTCGCTTAATTGGGTGAGGCCGGACCAGTTTATGTACATGGTCCACGCAGTGCCGCTGAAAGGACCGAACTTCTCTTTGGCAATGTACAGATGTTGCATGGATTCCCTCGTGGCCTGCGGGCGGCAGGCGGCCCCACCTTAGGAGGCCAACAGCGCAATGGCTCCTTTTGCGTTCCAAGTTGAATACCGATAGTGGCAAGACGACGTTGCCGAGCCTTGACGAGTTTATCGGAGACCACATGACCAAGTCGAACACAAAGACGCGTCCCAATTCGGCGACTGAGGATCCCTTTCTCTGGCTGGAGGACAGAACGGGCAAGGAAACGCTCGACTGGGTTCACCGTCAGAACGAGATCACGGTCGCCGAGTTGCAGGGCGATCCATCCTACCAGACCTGCTTCCAAACCGCACTGGACCTGATGACGGCCGAAGACAACATTGCCGTCGGGTCTGCGCTCAACGGCCACGTCTATAATTTCTGGCAGGACAAGACCAACGTGCTCGGCCTCTGGCGGCGCACTCCGGTCGCTTCCTACAAGACCGAGGAGCCGGAATGGGAGACGATCATCGACTTCGACAGTCTGTCAGCCAAAGAGGGTGTGAAATGGGTGTTCAGCGGCGCCAGCCGGCTTTACCCCGATTTCAGCCGCTGCCTGCTCAGCCTGTCGCCGGATGGCGGCGACGCCAGCGAAATGCGCGAATTCGACATCGACAGCAAGTCCTTTGTCGAGGGCGGCTTTCGTGCTCCTGCATCGAAGTCGGGCTTCAACTGGCTGGACAAGGACACGGTCATCGTCTCGGCTGCCTTCGAAGAGGACGAAAAAACCCAGTCCGGTTATCCGCGCGTGGTCAAGCTTTGGCAGCGCGGCACCAGGCTGGAGGATGCGACGCCGATTTTCGAGGCGCAGAAGCAGGATCTCGCCGCCGGCGGTTCCCTCGAATTCGACGGCGACAAGCGTCATCTTCTGCTGACCCGGACGCTCGATTTCTTTGCCTCGCACAGTTTTCTTCGTCTGCCCTCCGGCGAAAACAGGCGCATCCCGTTGCCGGACGACGTGACCGACGCGGTGCTGTTCAGGGACCAGTTCGTCTTTGGAGTGCGCAGCCCGTGGACGGCGCCGGACGGCACGCTGTGCAAGCCTGATGGCCTCTATTCGCTGGACTTCGCGCGCTGGATCGAGACCAATGGGTTAGGACCTGTCGAGACCGTGCTCGAGCCGGCGGATCGTGTCTCGATTGCCGGCATTGCCCGCACGCGGGACCGATTGTTCATCAATTTGATGGACAATGTGCGCGGCAAGGTCGTCGCCTGCGATCGCAGCGGCAGCGGCTGGTGGCTGCAGCCGGTGGCGCTGCCCGAAAACGGGAGTGTCGGCATCAGCCACGCCGAGCGTTTCGGCTCCAGCGTGTCCTTCTCCTTCACCGATTTCCTGACGCCGAGCTCGATCATCTGGTCGGACGACAATGCAGCGATGCTGACAACGGTGAAATCGCAGCCGGCGCGTTTCGATGCGTCGTCGCTGGTCTCGGAACAGTTTGAGGCACGCTCGAAGGACGGCACCAAAATCCCTTATTTCGTCGTCAGGCGGCGCGACCAGGACGGGCCGGTGCCGACGCTGCTTTACGGCTATGGCGGCTTCGAAGTGCCGCTGCTGCCCGGCTATGCCGGCGTGCGCGGTCGGCTGTGGCTGGAAAAGGGCAATGCCTATGTGCAGGCCAATATCCGCGGCGGCGGCGAGTTCGGCCCGAACTGGCACCAGGCCGCGCTCAAGGCCAATCGCCAGAACGCCTTCGACGATTTCGCCGCGGTCGCGCAAGACCTGGTGGAACGCGGAATCGCCACGCCGGCGACGCTTGGCATCCAGGGCGGGTCGAATGGCGGCTTGCTGACCGGCGTTTCGCTGACCCAGCATCCGGAGCTTTTCGGCGCGGTGATCATCGACGTGCCGCTGCTCGACATGCTGCGCTACACCGAACTGCCGCCCGGCGCATCCTGGATGGCCGAGTATGGCGATCCGGCGAAGCCGGAAGAGGCCGCGTCGCTGGCGGCTTACTCGCCTTATCAGCATGTCGAGACCGATGCCGCCTATCCGCCGGTGCTGCTGACCACATCGACCGCCGACGACCGCGTCCATCCCGGCCATGCGCGGAAGATGGCGGCACGGCTGCAGGCTGCCGGCCACGCGAAGACGCTGTTTTTCGAGGAGACCGAGGGCGGCCATGGCGGGCGCGGCGATCGCCGGCCGCAAGCGGCACAGGCGGCGATGAAGTATGTCTTCCTGCAACGGGCGCTGACCGTAACGACTTGAACGGAACGGCTTGAACTGAGCGCATCAGACCGCCTAAGATGCTGCATGGGTCGGATGAAGGCATCATGCGCGTTTGGGGTGGCCGTGACGCCGTCGCCGCGCACGCTTCGCGCCGAGCTTCTGCGGCTTTGCGCCCGCATCGGCTATTCGCCGCCCGCCTTCCTCTGACGAATCCGCCCCGGCTGCAATTGCCGGATTGGTTCAAGAGGAAGATCAGACATGACCTATCAGAATTATTCGCTGAAGCAGCTTCAGCAGATCGATGCTGCGCATCACCTCCATCCGTTCACCGACCACAAGGAGATGCGCGAGGCCGGCTCACGCATCATCACCCACGCCAACGGGCCGTTCATCTACGATTCCGAAGGCACGGAAATCCTCGACGGCATGGCCGGGCTGTGGTGCGTCAACATCGGTTACGGGCGCGATGAGCTGGCCGACGCCGCTTACGCCCAGATGAAGGAACTGCCCTACTACAATTCCTTCTTCAAATGCTCGACCCCGACACCGGTGCTGCTGGCCAAAAAGCTGGCGGAACTGGCGCCGAAGCATGTCAACCAGGTGTTCTTCGGCTCGTCCGGTTCGGAGGCCAACGACACGGCGCTGCGCCTCGTGCGCCACTATTGGGCATTGGAAGGCAAGCCGGAGAAGAACCGCATCATCTCGCGCAAGAGCGCCTATCACGGCTCGACCATCGCCGGCACGTCGCTGGGCGGCATGGAGCCGATGCACAAGCAGCTCAACGGCGCGGTTCCCAACATCGTCCATGTGATGATGCCTTATGCCTATGAGCTGGCTCTGCCCGGCGAAAGCGACCATGATTTCGGCCTGCGCGCGGCCAAGGCCGTCGAGGATGCCATCCTCGAAGCCGGCGCCGACAAGGTCGCCGCCTTCATCGGCGAGCCGGTGATGGGAGCAGGCGGCGTGAAGATACCGCCGATGAGCTATTGGCCGGAAGTGCAGCGCATCTGCCGCAAATACGATATCCTGCTGATGCTCGACGAGGTCATCACCGGCTATGGCCGCACCGGCGAGTGGTTCGCAGCGCAGACATTCGACATCGAGCCCGATACCATCACCACCGCCAAGGCGCTGACCTCCGGCTATCAGCCGCTGTCGGCATTGCTGGTCGGTGACCGCATCGCCGCGACGCTGGTCGAGAAGGGCGGCGAGTTCAATCACGGCTATACCTATGCCGGCCACCCCGTGGCCTGCGCCGTGGCGCTGAAGAACCTCGAGATCATCGAGCGGGAAGGTTTGGTCGATCGGGTCAAGAACGACACCGGACCCTATTTCGCCAAGGCGCTGCAGGAGCACGTCGGCGAGCACGATCTGGTCGGGGAGGTGCGCTCGATCGGGCTGATGGGGGCGATCGAGATCGTCAGCGACAAGGCGACCAAGGAGCGCTTCCTGCCGGCCGGGAGCGCGGCCGTGACCGTCCGCGACCACGCAGTTGCCCAAGGCATGATGCTGCGCGCCACCGGCGATACGATGATCCTGTCGCCGCCACTGATCTGGACGCGCGAGACGATCGACATAGCCTGCGGCCGCATCGCCAAGGCGCTTGACCTGGCGCAGGCGGATTTGCGCAAGCGGTGAGATAAAACGATCGCCGGGCGTTCTGCAACCGGAGGCCCGGCGTTTGAATGCCGGATTCTGCCAGCCGGAGGAGCCGCTCACCAAGGGCCGAGGCCCGATCGGCGGATTTCACTTTTTTGTCTCGGGCAGCGCCGCTTTGCTCAACGCAGCGCTGCGCTTCGGTACGGCGCGCCGGCGCCGCATAAATCGCTCAAGCAAGTTCCGTCTTCTCTTGCGCTGGACAAGATCGATATCGCTGACAAGCTTTGCGCCGCCCTCGCGCCGCTCCAACGTGATCTTGCGGCTATGAAAGGCTTCCAGCTCGGCGCGATGCGCCACGCTTATGATGGTGACCTTCGGCAATTCGTGAACGATCATCTCCATCATCTTGTCCTGGCTCTTTTCGTCGAGTGCTGACGTTGCTTCATCCAGCACGATGATATCGGGGCTGTGCAACAGAAGACGCGCGAAGGCGAGCCGCTGCTTTTCGCCACCCGAGAGGGTCTGGTCCCATGGCGCGTCGTCCTCGATCTTGTCATTCAGATAATCGAGCCCGACCTTGTCGAGGGCAGCCTTGATCTCGTCCAGCGTCCAGCGATCGGCGGCGCCTGGATAGGCGACTGCGCGGCGAAGCGTCCCGGTGGGGACATAAGGCCGTTGCGGCAACATGAACAGCCGTCTGTCGGCGTGGATGTTGACGCTGCCGCCGCCCCACGGCCACAGACCTGCGACGGCCCGCACCAGCGTACTCTTGCCTGAGCCGGATTCGCCGGCGACGAGCACCCGCTCGCCTGATTCGATCACGACCTTGGTTTCCTTGACCACGGCGGTGCCGTCGTCGAGCGACACGGAGAGATTGTTCAGGCTGAGCATCGCATCGCCTGCAGCTTCGCCGCGCTTTATGCGTCCGAGGGTGTTGCTCTGCTCCGCGCGCTCGAGCCCGTCGAGCGACATCATCAGCGAGGCGATGCGCCGTGCACAGGCGTTCCAATTGGCGAGACGGGGGTAGTTGTCGACCAGCCATCCGAACGCGCCCTGCACGATCGCAAAGGCAGAGGCAGCCTGCATGACCTGGCCAAGTGTCATGCCGCCTTCGAGAAACTTTGGAGCGCAAAGCAAAACCGGCACGACAGGCGCAAACAGACTCGCCCCCTGCGATACCAGCGCTGTGCGCATGTGCTGACCTGTAAGGAGCGCCCATTGCCTGAGCACATAGGCGAACGTCTTGTCGATGCCGCTACGCTCTTCCTCCTCGCCGCCAAGCAATGCGATACTCTCGCCGTTTTCCCGCACGCGCGTCAGCGTGTAGCGGAATTCGGCTTCCGCCTGATTTTTTTCCTCGGAGAGGTGGACGAAATGGCGGCCAATGACCGCCATCGAGGTGGATGTGATCGCGGCATAGAGCACCGCGGTGATGACGAGAAAGCCGGGAATGGTCACCGTCGAACCTGCGATCGGCAGAGTCAGGGCCCCGCCGATCGTCCAGAGCACCACGATGAAGGTCGAGGCCGACAGAAACGCGTTGATGACACCGGCGATGAAGTCGACCGGGGATTCGGTGGCAATCCGCAAATCCTCCGTGATGCGTGCTTCAGGGTTCTGGTGGTCGCCGCCGACGAGGTTCAACTGAAAGTAGCGGCCGCTTGCAAGCCACCGCGCGATGACCGCGTTGGTGAGCCAGGAACGCCAGCGGCGCTGCATCGTCATGCGAAGGAAGACCTGTGCAACGACAAGGCTTCCGCTTCCGAGCACGAGCGGCACGAAAACGGCGCTCAGGACATAGACGGTGCGAGCATTGCGTTGCTCAAGGGCATCGAAAATTGCGCGATTCCAGACATTGATCCCATACTGGAAGCCGACATTGATGACGATCAGGAGCAATAACCCGATCGTGTACGGCCAAGCCCGCCTATCGCCTCCGCGGCCCCAGTAACCGCGCGCGCTGATCCAGAAACGCCTCAGCAAGTATCTCTTGCGCGCCTGCTCGGCCTCCTCAGGGGTCAGCTCCGGATCGGGTTCGACGAAATCCAGCGGCGGCGGAGCCGCGCCGGCGATCTCAGACGCGGCTTCGACAGTCGATTGCTTCTCCTGGCGCGACTTCTCGCCATCGCGCGATTTGGAGACGGATTTCGGCTTGGATTTAGCCCCGGACATACCGGCGATAACGGCTTGGAAATCAGAAGGTTTCAATGATGTCCGCTCAAGCCGCTTGATCTCCACGTCGGCGCGGATGCGGTCGGCTTCGTTTCCTGGCGTCTTCCTTGATCTGCTGCCGCTTCGCGAGCGTGTCGACAATCTTTCGTCCGCAGTGCGGCTTCCAACGACAGTGGTGTTGGAACTGCCATTCATCTGGGGAATTGTAATGCTGGCTAAGCATAAGCCGCTTGGCACATAGGCTTGTCAGAGCAATCGAAGCGTCAACTGTAAGTTTTGTAAGATCGACAACGCAATTTGTAGTTGCGTTTTACATAAACGCGTCAAAATAACATAGGGAGGCTATCATGATTAGGCTGCAGACAGTTCTATTTTCTATTCTGCTACTAGGAGTGACAGGGTTGCCGGCGACGGCGGAGGAGGTCTGGTCGCTTGACGGCTTCAAGGCCCCAGAGAGCGTCCTCTTCGATGCAAAGCGGAACGTCTTCTACGTCTCCAACATTGTCGGCGAGCCCGCCGGCAAGGATGGGGTTGGATACCTTTCGAAAGTTTCGCCTGACGGAAAATTGCAGGCAGCCGAATGGGTGACCGGCTTTAATGCGCCCAAGGGATTGGTGATGAAAGGCGATACGCTTTTCGTCACCGACATCGATCGGCTCATGGCTGTCGACGTCGAGAGCGGTCAGATCACTGGAACGTGGCCTGCAGAAGGCGCTCAATTCCTCAATGATCCCGCTATCGACGAGGCGGGTCGGGTCTTTGCTTCCGACATGCTGGCGAACAGGATTTATGTTCTGGACAATGATGCTCTCTCCGTCTGGCTCGAGAGCGAGGATCTCCTGCATCCGAATGGTCTGCGCGTCGAAGACGGTCGCCTCCTCGTCGCAGGTTGGGGTCGCGACATCCAGCCGGATTTTTCGTCCAAGACACCCGGCCATCTGATCGCGATCGACCTGAAGACGAATGCCATCTCTGACATCGGGTCCGGCGAGCCTGTTGGAAATCTGGATGGTCTAGAATCAGACGGGGCAGGGAATTGGCTGGTTACGGATTGGGTCGCAGGGGCGCTCTTTCGCATTCATCCGGATGGAAAAGTCGAGCAGCTGATGGACCTCAATCAAGGCAGCGCCGATCTGGAATTCCTGGAAGAAAAGAAGCTGGCAATCATCCCCATGATGATGGACGGCAAGCTGGTCGCAACTCGATTGGATGGAGCAACTTGAGAAGAGGCTCGCATAGCCCTCTTCCCTTGGCCGCACGGGGTCGTGACTTGCACCACCGAGGGCCGCGCGGTCCGGCCCATTAATGCAAAAACCGCGCTCCATCGGGAACGCGGCTTTGCCAGATACGCATGGCGCTTCGCTGACTGAACACTTGGCGAAACTTACGGGCTCCGGTACGCGAGACCTGATCCGGAGCGCCGGGCGGTTGCGATAGGCCGCCTCGCACTCCGTTCTACAGGGACATCGTTACCGGGTGGTTATCGATAGTTTAAGCAAATCTAAATTTCCGATGTTTCTTGCCGGAAACCGAAAGCCGGTCGAGTTCGAGGCTGAAAGCGCGTCGCGTCTGAAGGGCAAGCTTTTGGGCGATGTGCATTACGCCGGGGTGCCGCGCAGGAAATTTATGATGCCGGAGAAGTCGGCAGCGGCATGCCCCTGGGCGTTGAACAGCGCATAAAGCTGGGCGGCCTCGGCGCCGAGCGGCGTCACCGCACCGGCGCTTTGCGCGGCTTCCTGCGACAGTTTCAGGTCTTTCAGCATCAGTGCAGCGGCAAACCCCGGCCTGTAGCCATTGTTGGCCGGCGATGTCGGCACCGGACCAGGGACCGGGCAGTAGGTGGTCAGCGACCAGCACTGGCCCGACGAGTTCGAGGCAACGTCGAACAGCGCCTGGTGCGACAGGCCGAGCTTTTCCGCCAGAACGAAGGCTTCGGCGACGCCGATCATCGAAATGCCCAAGATCATGTTGTTGCAGATCTTTGCCGCCTGTCCGGCGCCGTCATCACCACAATGGACGATCCGGCCGGCCATCGGCTTGAGGATTGGTTCGGCCTTGGCAAAAGCTTCCTTCGAGCCGCCGGCCATGAAGGTCAGCGTGCCGGCGGTGGCGCCGCCGGTGCCGCCGGAAACCGGCGCGTCGATCGACAGCAGCTTGTGTCTGGCGGCAATTGCGTGGGCTTTTCGTGCCGATTCGACGTCGATGGTCGAGGAATCGATGAACAGCGCGCCTTTTTTCGCCTTTGGCACGATGTCTTCATAGACCGACAGGACGTGTTTGCCGGCCGGCAGCATGGTGATGACCACGTCGGTCTCCTTCACCGCGGCAACGGCATTGGCCATGACGACGACCCCATGCTCCTTGGCGTTGGCGAGATTTTCCGGGATCAGGTCGAAGCCGTGAACGGCATATCCAGCCTTGACCAGATTGGCTGCCATCGGATTGCCCATATTGCCGAGGCCGATGAAGGCGATGGTGGTCATGATGGCACTCCGTGGTTAGGTTAGGCAGTAGGCAGTAGGCAGTAGGCAGTAGGCAGTAGGCAGTAGGCAGTAGGCAGTAGGCAGTAGGCAGTAGGCAGTAGGCAG